>JBJONT010000340.1:0-23248 GCA_046051705.1 Planctomycetota bacterium
CGGTATGTCTTTGACAAATCCATCAATTCCAACGCGATGCGCTGCGGTGTCGTAGGGAGCAAGCAACCCGTCGCGGACGTTGGTTTCCAATCGGGGCAAGCGATCGATCGCCATCACCGTCGCTGCCCTCGCAAAGGCATTCAAATGCCGCATCGCAAAACTTCCAATCCACGGAAGTCGACATGCTGCGATTCTCAACGGTACGTAGGGGGGAGGAAAAGCCCCGGTATTCAAAACGACCAATCCAGCCATGCGATCCAAACGACGCAACGCTGCTCCCAATCCAATCGCACCACCCCAATCGTGAACCACCATCACGATCCGCTGCATGTCGATCGCATCGATCAGGGCTACTAAATTGTCGGTATGCTGTTGCAACGTATAAGCGTATTGCGGGGGCTTATCACTCATTCCACATCCGATGTGATCGACCGCCACAACCCTGTTCGTTGCGCTAAACCGATCGACAATCGATCGATAATAAAACGACCAAGTCGGATTGCCGTGCACACACAAGATACTCGAAGCTTGATGCTGAACTCCGCTCTTATCAGACCGGTCAGAGTTCGGCTGAGGAGGAGCCAACTCCGATGCCCCCTCCCGTGGTCCTTCATCGATGTAGTGCAACCGCACCTGTGCACCACCAGAAGCCTGCTGCGAACCGAGAGCTAAATAATGGGAGTCGTACGGATATAGCGATCTCCAACCTACTTGCTCCCGATTCATCCGTCCGCTCCCTAACCGCGCAAATCTTCAAAACCGCGCAAGTGATACGCAAGCCCGACATAATCGAGCAACTTGCATAAACTTCGCAACGCCACCCCAAAACCATCCGGGCCGCTAAAGCCACCGAATTGGCCACCACCCTTGACGTGTGGTTCAAGGTCTACAAAGAATCCAGGCAACCCACGTTTGGTCACCCGCTCGATGATCGCTGGGTAATCGGCTCGAATGTCCCTAAAGATCGCTTCGTGACCCGAATCCCCGATGTCCGCTGGCACGAATGCGGTCAACGACTCTTCGTCCACATGCGCCGCAGCACCATTGCTGCCAGCTCGATGAACTTGCGGTCTCTTGTAATCCTTCACATGGATCCAACCCATCCCATGCTTCATCGCCAAGTATTCTTCAAAGACTTGATCAGTCGACATTCCTTGGCACACCAAGTTCGCGCCATCAAATACCAAGACCAAGGCAGGATGGGAAATCGCATCATAGATCTTCCCCAGCAACTTTCCTGTCTGCCCGATCAAGTTCGCTTCGACCTCCAATCCAAACGTCAATCCGTATGAATCACACATCGTGGCGATGGCACCGATTTGATCGACCGCTTGGGCCACATGCGCATTCGGATCTGTCCCGCGAGGATGATAAAAAGAAAATCCTCGGATCAGTTTGCTCCCGAACTGGTTCGCAAGATCGCAAGCTCTCCGCACGTCTTTTTGCAAGTACTCTTGGAATGGCACGTAACGGTTGTTCGTTCCATCGTTGACATCGAGCAGTTTGACTTTACCGATCGGTGAACCGATGCTCGAAACGCTCAGCCCGTACTCGCGCTGCAACTCCAGAATCGTCTCGATCCCTTTGGGTTCAAGCTGCATAACGTTTTGGATCCCGCCACCAGCGTCGATGAAACGCAACGTGTAGTAGCGCAGCCCCATCGCAGCGAAAGCGCAAAACTGTTGCATCGCCGTTTTCTGATTCGCGGCCTCATCAGCCAGTCCACCTAACAACAGCGGCGGATGTACTTGCGTTTGCTTCATGATCAAACCTCGCTATCCCCTTCTGGCCCCGCGAACCTCGAATCCCCGGAACCCTATTCTTTATTCGAACCGCCTATCCTTGCTGCCTCTTTATCCCTTGGATTGAGTGTACGAGATGGTGATCGTAGAAGTGATCCCTCCCCGTGCTCCCCAACGGCTTTCCAAAGTCGCCGATCTCGGCGAGGTGACTTTCAAAAAGTCATCAAAAATACAATTCGTCACGTTTTCGTAGAAAATCCCTTCGTTGCGGAACTTCTGCAAGTACAACTTCAGACTCTTGAGCTCCACGCACTTCTGATCGGGCACGTACTTAAATACCAACGTCCCAAAATCAGGTTGCCCAGTCTTTGGACAGATCGATGTGAACTCGGGACAGACTATCTCAATCGTGTAATCGCGATTTGGATAGGAGTTGTCGAAACATTCAAGTTCACTGACAAAGGGTGTTCCTGGCACAGTTTGGTTTTCCACTGGTTAAATGACTGCGATGCTTCAAGTCTCGTCGAGCTCCCTGGGGAAAAACGAATAAATTATTCCCGCGAAAATCCTCGACGCCGGGCGGCACGAGTCAGCTACCGCCTCCTCCCGCAAACCCAACCCTTGGCATATCTTAACAGGCTTGAAAAAATACAATAGATGTTTTAGCGCTCATCTACCCGGAGTCCTCGATTGATTCGCATCGCAGAAATCTTTGAAAGTGTTCAAGGCGAAGGAATGCTTACGGGCACCCCAAGCCTGTTTATCCGCACGAGCGGCTGCAATTTGCGATGCTGGTTCTGCGATACCCGCTACGCTTCCTGGGAACCCGAAGGCCCCCAACAAAGCATCGAAGATATCCTTGAGCAAGTCGATCGATCGCGTGTTGCTCACGTCGTGCTAACCGGCGGCGAACCGATGATCTTCGATGAAATCGGGGAACTCTCCGCCGCAATCCGAGCCCGCGGCAAGCATTTGACGATCGAAACCGCAGGAACCGTGGGCATCGCCCCAACAGGGGAAAACCGGAACTCCTCCGATTCTTTCCAACAAGTCGAATGCGACCTTTGGTCCATCAGCCCAAAACTCAGTAACTCTACCCCCATCGGCTACGCCGACGAAACTTGGGTTCGTCGACACGATGCACGTCGCTATACCCCCCATATCGTCGAGTCCCTGATCGCAAGAGGCGAATACCAACTGAAGTTTGTGGTAGGATCTATCCTCGATGCCGAAGAAGTCCTCGAGTACCTCAAGCGACTCCGTGGCTGGGCCCCAGATCGGGTGATGCTCATGCCCCGTGGCACTACCCACGAAGAACTACAACTCCAATTAAGCTGGCTTGCCGACTGGTGTCGAACCCACGACCTGCGCCTGTGCGACCGACAACATATTCACTGGTTCGGTAACCGACGCGGAACTTAACACCCCACCACTGCCGTGAACGACTCCCAACTCACCCCTCCCAGACATAACCAACCGCCCCTCACGCCAACAAACGCTAACTGGTTCACCCAAAGGGCATGGCTCTTCGTCCTACTGCTAATGCCGGTAGCCTTGCTCAACTACCTCGACCGTCAAATGATGGCATCCATGCAGAAATCGGTCATGGACTCCATCCCAGACTTCGCCGCCAGCAACACTCCTCAGGAAATGTGGGGAACTATGCTCGGGCAATTCAAATGGGTCTACGCGTTCTTCAGCGTACTGGGTGGACTCTGCGCCGATCGCATCTCCCGTCGATGGACGATCGCCGCAAGCCTATTCGCTTGGTCAGCGATTACTTGGTGGACCGGCCAAGTAACCTCCTACAACGAACTTCTATGGGCTCGCTCCCTGATGGGTGTAAGCGAAGCGTTCTACATCCCCGCCGCACTGGCTCTGATCGCGGACTACCACCAAGGCTCCTCGCGATCCAAAGCCGTCGGACTTCATCAATCGGCAATCTACTTGGGAACCATCGCCGGCGGATTCGGCGGCTACGCCGCTACCTATCTCGGCTGGCGCGAAGCATTCGCCGCATGCGGCCTGTTCGGAATGCTCTACGCTCTGCCACTGGCTACCATCCTCCGCGATCATTCATCAACGAAGACCGACCTGCTTGACAGCGAACCGCTTGGCAGCAACTTGGCAACCGGCGATCGAAGCAGAACCGATCCTGCGAACCAATCCACCAACGTCTTTTTTACACTTCTATCGAAACCATCCTTCTTGCTCCTGGTCGCTTATTTCACCCTCCCTGCAATGGCCGGCTGGGTCGTCCGAGATTGGATGCCCGCGATCCTTCGCGATCGCTTCGAACTAGGCCAAGGTGCATCAGGTGTCACCGCCACTCTCTATTGGCAGCTTGCTGCAATCCTCGGCGCTGCCGCCGGAGGAGTCTTGGCCGATCGATGGATGGCTTACAACATCCGAGCACGCCTCTACGTCAGCGCCATCGGCATGGCGATGATCGCCCCAGCTATTCTCGGTATTGGAAACGCATCGAGCCTAACAATGGCCGTCGCTTGCCTGATCCTCTTTGGCCTCGGCTGGGGGTTCTTCGACTGCAACAACATGCCCATCCTCTCTCAAATCGTCGAACCCCGCTTCCGCGCAACAGGATACGGAGTGATGAACTTCGTGAGTATCTCCTGCGGCGGCTTCGCTGACAAAGAATTCGGCAGATTGCGAGATTCAAACGTCCCTCTGTACGTAAGCTTCAGCATCTTCGCCCTGCTCGCGCTGATCTCTATCTTCTTGGTCCTGATGATCCGACCCAAACCTGAACTCCAATGATCGACTTTCAACCCCTTCACGGACTCGTCGCCGCTGTCCACACCCCACTGAACTCCCAAGGTGAACTGGCACTCGATGCTGTCGAGAAACAAGCCGCGTGGATGCTCAATCAATCGGTCCACACGGTCTTCATCGGCGGGAGCACCGGCGAGAGCCACTCGCTTTCTCTCGACGAGCGGATCGCGTTGGCGAATCGATGGAGAGATGTTCGCAAAGGCTCCGCGCTTCGACTCGTAGTCCACGTCGGCTGCAATTGCTTGAACGATGCCCAAACGCTCGCCAAGCACGCGCAAAGCATCGGCGCTGATGCCCTCTCAGCACTTTCCCCAAGCTACTTTAAACCTCGCTCCCTCGAGTCCTTGATCGACTGCTGCGCTTCGATCGCCCAAGCCTCACCGAACCTCCCGTTCTACTTCTACGATATCCCCGTCCTGACCGGCGTGAACTTCTCGATGCCCAAGTTCCTCTCGCTTGCCTCGAAAACCATCCCGAACCTTGTCGGCCTGAAATTCACAAACTCAGACCTCGCGGCTTACCTGCAATGTCTTCAACTCGACAATCAAAAATGGGACTTGCCTTGGGGCATCGACGAACACCTCTTGGGAGCCCTAGCAACGGGAGCACAAGGAGCCGTAGGTAGTACCTACAATTTCGCGGCACCGATCTACCACCGCATTATCAATGCCTTCGAACAAGGGGACTTCCAACGCGCACGCCAAGAACAACTCAAAAGCATTCAGCTTATCGAATGCCTTGCAAGCTACGGATATATGGCCGCTGCAAAAGCTACGATGGAATACCTCGGTATCCCTGTGGGCCCCCCGCGATTACCTAATTCGTCCCTCACCCCCGAACAACAACGCGAACTTTACTCACGTTTAGATTCCATCGAACTTAAACACTCCTAAGCCCCCAAACCGGTACGGTTCCTATGTCTGCTATCGGCTTCGCCTTCCTCCTCCTGTGCGCCGCAATCCTGATTCTCGTCGCTTTGATCTTTATCGCTTTCCTCGCTTCAGAAGCCTCCATCGAACGACTTCGCCCGCTCTCGCAATCCGCCGCCAATAACCACTCTCGCAACGCGGATAATGTACCTTCGATATCAGTTATCTTTGCCGCACGCAACGAAGAACTATCCATCGAACAAGCAACCCGATCGATGCTCGCACTCGATTACCCGAACATGGAACTCATCGTGGTCGATGACCGTAGCACCGACCAGACCCCGAGTATTTTGCTGCGCCTCAAACAAGAATTCCCCGATGCACTTCAAACCATCCGCGTCGAAGTACTCCCGCATGAATGGTTGGGTAAATGCCATGCTTTGCATGTCGGTGCTCAATCCGCTCGCGGGGAATGGTTGCTCTTCACCGACGCTGATATCCACATGCATCCGAGTACTCTTCAAACCACGCTCGACTTCGCATCTCGGCAGAACGCCGACCACTTGACGCTCGCTCCCTATTGCAACATGCCAAGCTGGATTCTCAACACGTTCGTCGCCACCTTCGCATTCCTCTTCAAAGCCTTCGTTAAACCCAATCAAATACCCAACCCAAAATCATCGGCACACGTTGGCGTCGGCGCTTTCAATCTTGTGCGACGCAGTACCTATCAAGCTATCGGCGGACATGCTTCCGTCCGTTTGTGCCCCGATGATGATGTGAAACTCGGTAAACGAATCAAACTCGCTGGCTTCCAACAACGATTCGCAAACGGCATGGACTTGATCCGCGTCCCTTGGTACGCATCCCTCGGCGAAGTCTTCCGTGGCCTAGAGAAAAATTGCTTCGCTGGAATCGACTACAGCATCCCAACATGGATCGGGTCGAACATCTTCATATTCTCTTCCGCAATACTACCTTGGTTGCTTCTTCCGTTTGCGACCGGCACCCCCTTGCTCCTGCTCGCTATCGCTTGTGCTCTCTGGCTGTGTATCGGTTCGATCAACGCCATTCGCTGCGGGTACCGAATCGACCACGGGCTCGCACTGCCGATAGGTATCTTTCTATTTCTATTGGTTCTCAACCGATCGGTCATCTTGACACTCATTCGACGAGGAATCTTCTGGCGCGATACGTTCTACTCCCTCGATGAGCTTCGCAAGTTTCAGAACCAATCGCCCCCGAAGCCCCCGACTTGAGTATTTCTACGAATCAAACACCATTTCCTTTGACTTTTCCTCTCTTTCTCGGACTTTCTCGTTTTTTCTCCGTTGGAATCCTCACGCGCGAAATTCCTTACATCCGATACACCCCGTATAAGCCGCAGAATCGGCTCTTCGTACACTCGAACTTCCGGGGGGAATTCATCGATGTTTGCACGCAACCGCTCTCGCTTCACACATGAACTGCGAGCCTCTCTTCACACGGTCAGTGCTTTAAGCCTAGTCGCTTTGTCCAACGTTGCTTACCTTCCATCTATCGGTTACGCCCAAGTCCCAGCCGCACCGGTGATCAGCCCTCAAAGTCAACCAGCCGCCATTTCCCCATCGGATCGCACCGCCCCGATCGATCGTACCGCCCCGATCGCCCCAAACACGACCCTAAACACCCCTGCAAACACGACTTCAAACACGGCAGCACCAGCCGCACTCTCCGATTCACCTTCGTGGACGAACTCCGCTCCGCTCGGCACATCACCTGCCCCAGCAGCCTCGTCGACATCGCTCTCGCCAGCGAACGACTCTCTGTTTCCCGCACTCGCTTTGCAACGCCAACAACTCGCCGATACTGGCCTTACCTTTCAAAACAACCTGACGCAGTTCTACTTCGGCAATACTGCCGGTGGTGCTGAACAAGAGTTCCGCTACGCAGGGCACGGCGATTATCTCGCCAACTTCGACTTCGGCAAAATGATTGGCACCCCCGGCGCGTTTCTAAAAGTTCGCGCCGAACATCGATTCGGTGAAACGATTAACGATGCGGCCGGCGTCCTGATGCCACCGACCGTCGCAGGTGACTTACCCGTTCTCGATAGCACCAACTTGTATCTGACCAACGTCTTGTTCACCCAAGCCCTCTCAGAGAGTTTTGTTCTCTACACAGGCAAACTTGATACCCTCGATGGCGATATGAACGCTTTCGCGCACGGTAGAGGGATCCGTCAGTTTTCCAACAGCGCATTCGTTGCAAACCCGATCGCCCTTCGCACCATCCCTTACTCGACCCTCGGTGCCGGTATGGCTTGGCTCCTCGAAGGTGAACCATGGCTCGTCTTCAACGTCCTAAACGCGACAGATACAACCCGCACTGCTGGTTTCGATGAACTTTTCAACGACGGCGTCGCACTCGCTAGCGAAATGCGCATCCCTACGAACTTCTTCGGGAAACCAGGTCACCAACTGTTCGCTGGAACTTGGAACAGCCGCGATTTCACCGCCCTTGACCAAGACCCCCGAATCATTCTTCCCAACGTTCCCATCGCGAAGAAATCAGGATCCTGGTCCCTCTACTGGAACTGCGACCAATACCTTGTCACCGACGCGGCAAACCCCAAACGCGGTTGGGGATACTTCTCCCGTGCCGGTATTTCCGACCAAGGCACGAACCCCGTTGGATACTTCCTCTCAAGCGGCATCGGAGGCTCCAGCCCCATGCAGTCCAGAGAACGTGATTCCTTCGGCATCGGTTACTACTTCATCAACACCAGCGACGAAATCGCACCCTTCCTAAGCACCGTTTTCGGTGGTATCGGCGACGGCCAAGGTGTTGAGATGTTCTACAACATCGCCACCGGCAAACGCTTGACCATCACCCCAGACATGCAAGTCCTTAACCCTTCTCGAGAAAACCTCGACACCGCACTCGTTGTCGGTCTGCGTGCTAATTACAACTTCTAACCCATGTCTTGGTCAGTGCATTCAATAATGAATTATTGGATTGCGGCAGCGGGATCTCTTCGGATCTGAGGATAGTGTGGTTCAAGCCAACCTTGCTTTTAATGCGATGCAGTGTGTCGGCATACTCGGACTGCTTGCAGCCCTAAGTTCAACCGCGCATGCCCAAACGCAACAGCTTCCCTCCGAAGCAAGGCAGTCTTCACCCGATCCCGCTGCGACCACCGCACTTTCCAATACTGCGGCACCTTCCGCGACACTTCCGACCGAGCTGAACGAAGTCTTTGCGCAATCGATGGGAACTGGTTCATTTCCAAGCGAATCCTACGTCCCTTCCGACATGACGAACTTCGGCGATTCGACTCGCCCCTACCTCGGCGGGCAATTCTCCGAAACCGATGCTCTTAGCACCGGCTTGAATTTCAACGAGTTCCCCAAAGACTTTCGCAACGGTTTGCTCGTAGCGAAAAATCGCTGGGCTGTGAAGTTTGGTGGTTACGTCAAAGCCGACTTGATTCACGATTTCGACCCGATCGACTCTCGCGACTTTTTCGAGCCTGCAACTATACCTGTCGGTGCAACCGATCGTACGAACACTCGTTTCCACGCTCGTCAAACGCGTTTGAACATGGACGCTCGTTGGATCACCGACACCGGTCACCCCTTGCGATTCATGGTCGAAGGTGACTTCTACGGCGCTGGTGATACCCTGCGACTTCGTCACGCGTATGGTGAATACGGGCATTGGATCATCGGTCAGACTTGGACCACTTTCACCCACCGCGCAGCCTTGCCAAACACCCTTGATAACGTCGGTGATGTCGCAAGCATCGGACGACGACAAGCCCAGATTCGCTACACCCAAAAATGGCTCGAAGATCGTTGGTCTTGGTCCGCTTCGATCGAAAACCCGAACGTGCAACCCGACGAATTCCTCATCGAAAACAACCTCGGAGTCGCTCGCAACCCACTTCCCGATCTCGTCACCCGCCTGCGGTACACCGTTGATCGAGGGCAGTTCCAACTCGCACTTTTAGGTCGCCAACTCGCCTTCGAACCCAACGGTCAGCCCGTCCGAAGTGGACCAGGGGGCGGCTTAAACGGCACCGGTTTCTTCGACATAACAAAACGCTGCCGAACTTACGGCGGAATCCTTTGGGGGAAAGGGATCGGTAGCTACCGCGATCTGCCCGACTACGCTCTGAACGATCTTGCTGAAGGAAAAGCCCTTGAGTCACTCGCTTGGTACTCTGGACTTACCCACCAATGGAACGATCGCTGGTCGACGAACCTGACTTACAGCGAAGGAATCGTGACGAACTTGCCCGGCCAGTCCCCTTCAAGCATCGCGCAACTGAACTACATCGCCGCGAACCTTATTTGGCAACCTACAAAATACACCTTCGCCGGGGCAGAATATCTTTGGGGAAATCGGGAGAACTACAACCAAGACGCCGCCGACGCTCACCGTATAATGGTCAGCTTCGGTTTCCTCTTACCCTAACTCCCACCTAACTGTTGCCTCAAGGTCCCCACCCATGTTCAAGAACCTTTTGAATTGCTGGGCTTCTCAGCCCATCAACGCCCTGTTGCTCTGTGCGTTTGCATTACTTCCCTGTTCTAACAGCGCAAGAGCCCAGACGGCTGAGACCGCAACCATCCAAGCCGGATCGAAACGCATCCTTTTCCTCGGTGATAGCATCACCCATGCAGGCGGGTACGTCGCAAGCATCGAAACTGCACTGCGTGTTCAAGCCCCCAGCGAACACCCAACTATCCTCAACTTGGGACTTCCAAGCGAGACCGTAAGCGGCCTTAGCGAACCAGGCCACGCCGGGGGGGCTTTCCCAAGACCCGATCTGCACGAGCGACTCACTCGCATCCTCGACCTTGTAAAACCCGATCTCGTTGTTGCTTGCTACGGCATGAACTGCGGGATGTATTATCCACTAAGCGATGATCGCTTCGCTAAGTTCAAAGCCGGGATGGAAAAACTTCACCAAGCCGTCGAGAAACGCGGAGTGCAAATCATTCACCTTACCCCCGCTTACTTCGATGCCCTACCCGTTCGCGACCGACTTCTTCCCGAAGGACTCGACGAATACCGCCAACCGTTCGCAAAATACGACGATGTACTTGAAGCCTACTCGACCTGGCTCCTCGCGCAGCGCGAGAGAGGCTGGGTCGTCCTTGATGTCCATGGAGCCATGAAATCAGCAGTCGCAAAGCGACGGACTGAAGATCCAAACTTCACCTTCGCCGGCGACGGTGTCCACCCCGATGCAGCTGGCCAAGCCGTCATCGCATCGCCGCTAGCTTCCTTTTGGGGGCTTAAGCTTGACACGAACGGACTGCCGACACACCCAAAAGCCAAAGAGATCTTCCAAAAAGTCTCAGAGAAACAGAACCTCCTGAAGCTCAGTTGGCTCACTGCGACCAAACACATCCGACCAGGGATCCCCGAAGGCCAACCGCTTGAACAAGCCGCTGCGCAAGCAAAATTGCTCGATGAACAAATCGACGCCCTATTGAAATAATCCTCACCGAAGCAGGTGTACGTACGTAGGGCGTTCCTGTACGTACGTAGGGCCGTCCTGTACTTACTTAGGGCCCTCTTGTACGTAGTGCGGTTCTGTACGTGTGGAGGTTCTGTACGTGTGGAGGTTCTGTAAGTGTGGAGGTTCTGTACGTACGTAGTGCGGTCCTCCTGGGCCGCGCTCACGAGCGCAGCGAGGCGTCCTAACGAATTGATCGCTGGGAAACATGCGCGGACAGCGGGCCCACTCCACGTAAAAACCGCGTCTCAACCACCTTTGCGCCATTTCCTCGAGATTCGATCAAGCTTTCCGCAGCACCCATCCGAAGCATTATGGAACGGATCACCACCTCGAAAGGACTCGAGGCAGTTTTCCGTCATCTCTTTCGGAGGGCCAACCATGGACTGGAAACGTCACCTCACTACCGGTCTTCTTGGATTTGGTCCACTGTGCAGTTTTGGTATCGTGTGCAGTTCAGTTTCCTGGGGCAACAGCGCATTCGCTCAGTCCGGTGGACTGGCCCAAGGCCCCGTAGAGTTTCAACCAAAGCCCCAGGATCCACCGGCAACAAGCCGATTGGGTAACCCCCAATCCTCCGACTCGAACTTCGGACTCCTCGGCCCAACGGCCAGCACCTCACCGACCGCAAGATCCTCGGCTCGTACTCCTCGCAGTTCGTCCTCGTCAGCTCGCAATACCTACGTGCGAGTCGCTCGAGCTCCGAACATGTTTGGCGATACCCTCACCCCAGCCGTGACCCTAACTCCATTCAAGGAACAAGGAAGCGATACGGCTAGCAGAGAGCTCTTTACTGCACCGCTCGGTGGAGGTGGAAGTTTCAACGTCTCGGAAAACAATACTGCGCTTCCAACCGATCGCGTCTATTTTGTCTACAACGCGTTCTACAACGCAGCTAGCGCTACGATCAACGCCGACCCAAATGGCTTTCAACCGATTCAAAAGTCGATCGATCTGCACCGTTACTTGATCGGTTTTGAAAAGACATTCTTCGACGGTAACGTGTCACTCGATGTTCGCATGCCGTTCATGAGCAACATCGAATTCAACTCTTTTGGCTTGCTCTCCGAATCGGGCAACGTCGGCAACCTTACGATGTACATGAAGGGACTTCTCGCTGCCAATGACGACGCGGCACTCGCCACCGGTCTTGGAATAGGACTCCCCACCGGTAGCGACTTTCAATCCCACAGCGATCCATCTATATACACCCCTGAAACACTGATCGTACGCAACCAAGCTGTACACCTGATGCCATTCCTAGCTGCTACTGCTCACCTCGGCGAACACTGGTTCACCCAATCCTTCTGCCAAATGAACTTCGCAGCATCCGGGAACGAAGTCGTCAATCAAGATGGACTCGTAGGCGTTTTCCAAGAGCAAAATCTATTTCAAGCTGACCTTGGACTAGGGCGATGGCTCTGGCAAGACTCAACGCGGCCATACTTCCAAGCACTCGCTGCCGTCACCGAGCTTCACTACACAACCACAGTTCAGAACACCGACTCGGTCAACCTTCCCTCCGGAAACTTGTTCGGAGGAAGCTTTTCAAATGCCGAAAACCGATTGGATTTGCTGAACCTTACCAGCGGCCTTCAAGCCCAGCTCTCGCCCCTTTCGGCCTTGCGTGTCGGTGCAGTTGTTCCACTACGAAACACCCCCGACCGCAGCTTCGACGCGGAACTTCAAGTTTCCTTGAATCGCAAGTTCTAACCACACAGCAAGTACTTAGCTCAAGGGGAGCGGAGATAGATTTCGGTTAGCGGACCACCACCCGAAACCGGATCAACATCCAACCAACCCATAATGTGGTAAAGCCTAGAAATAGGCCCATTAGGATCCAGAAGTAGAGCATCGGCAAACGACCATCACCCAAGTTCGCAACGAAGGTAAGGTGATTGATACCGAGCATAAAGAGCCCTATCGCGATGGAAAAAAATCCCATCAAGCGAGCTAACGACGCAAGACTTTCTTGCTTGCGATCCGGATGAAACCAATAAGCTTTGTTCGGCAAGTTGATCCACGATTCAGGCACCCAATACATCCAATATCCCAACCCCAAAAACAACAGGGGCATAAGGATCTGAAAGAGCGCCATCGTCAAGCATGCTTGCGTGCGATCCATCCAGCCATCGGCAAGTCCATTGCTTCCAAAATGAGTTGCGACTCTCGTTGGAAGATGTTGCCAATAATAGAAGTTCTGAAAAACAGCAACGAAGCTAAGCAAGCCGTTGAGGATTCCCAGATGGACAAGTCGTATCATCACACACCGATCAGCCGGCGCGTCGAATGAAGACCCCGCAAGCTTGCCCTTGGCTGGAATAAGCCACGTGGGCGAAAGCATCTCCGGGTGACTCGCTTCCCGTAGAGACCCGAATCGGACAACGAGGATCGACGACCTTGGTGTTCAATACTGGAAATAACTTTTGATGCTCCATCGCTAAACAACTAGCGATAATCTCAACCGCACCTGAGCCAGCCCCAAGGTTTCCAAAGTAGCTTTTGGCGGCCGTCACCGGTACATCTCGCGAACCCAACGCGTCCCGGATGCCCGATGCTTCGCTCGCATCCCCTTGAACATCGCTCTTGCCACAACCATGAACGTGCCAAGATGTTGAATCCAAATCGATTCCTGCGGCACTTGCGTGGGTCAATAATCCCCGCATCACATTCCCCACAGCCAACCGGATCGCATCTCGACCAGGTGTCCTGTGCTGAAAATTCCCAACTGCCGAACTGGCCCCGCCAATGACTTCTCCCCAAATCTTTGCACCCCGTGCAACCGCCCGATCCATCGACTCCAAAACCAAAGCGCCCGCACCTTCTCCAATCAAATTCCCATCCCGAGTGATGTCGTATGGCCTAGCCATCTCCGATGGGTTGTCCATCGCCCCAGCCATCGGCTCGGTCGACATGAAATTCAAAGCCCGAAGTGGCTCCATGCGAGAACCAGTAGCCCCCGCAATCATCACATCTGCGGCCCCACGGCGAATCGCCGAAACGGCCTCCACAATCGACGCGCCACTGCTCGCCTCGCGAATCGTCACAGAATTACTAGGCCCTCGCAAATCGTTGTAAATCGCAACGTGACTCGCAGGCATGTTCGGCAAATACTTCAGCAACCACAACGGGTTGACTTGTGGACGACCAACCGTGGGCCACTGCCCCATCTGGAACTCATGCTCGGAATTCAAACAAGCCGAAATCCCGTCCGCATACTCCTCCGGTCGCGTAATGATGTAATCGCTTCCGTAAACAATCCCAAAGCGTTCCGGCGTACGAACTGCAGGATCGGATAGACCTGCATGATGAAGTGCCAACTGACAAGCAGCTACACCCATCTCGATTTCCCGACACATCACCTTCTGATTCTTCTTAATCGAACGCTGAAGATTCTTCTCCAACGGCCCGAAATCCCCGATATCCCCAGTGAAACAACTCGCCTGCCCACCATACTGAACCGGAATAACGTCCAAAGGAAGAGTGTCGAGCAACCCGATCCCCGATCGGCGATCCTCCAAGTTCTTCCAAAAGGAATCCAGATCGCGGCCAAGCGGACTTACCACCCCTAAGCCAGTGATGACGACTCGTTGTTGAACTTGCGACATAGGACAGAAATCGACTCAGCTTCCTAGGAGTTTGAATTGTCGCCGGCACCGATCAAGCCGTCACTGGCCAATGCGAAGCTGGCCAAAGCGAAGCTGGTCAGTGCGTGGCTGGCGAATCAGTGACTGGCAAATCCGTAACGGGCAAACTGTAACGGGCTAAACTGCGACAGGCTATTTGTGCGGGCTAAACTGTGACTCTCTACAGCTTCACGGACTGCAACGTCAATGGCGATTTGGAAAGCAACGGGCGATATTATCCGTTTAAACCTTCAAAACCGAAAAATCGTTCGAATTACAAGCTGCAGACGCCTCAAAGCATACACAGGTGGTACCGATTGGGCAACCAATGCGGCCGGAATCCAATTCCTTGGACTTGACAATTCAATCGTTCGATCGACAATCCATATCACTATGTCCGGGCGGTTAGCTCAGTTGGTTAGAGCGCAACGTTGACATCGTTGAGGTCGTTGGTTCGAGTCCAATATCGCCCACTTTTGGTATCAAACTACCTTATCCAGCGTAGATTTGGACCTAAAAAGCTGTTAAGATTCTGTTGTGGCGTCTCGCAGATCACCGCTATAACAGCAGAACAACGCGGGAATCATCCGCAACAACACTGCACGCTCTGGCCAGTGTGACTCAGGTGTAGGCAATTCGAGCGGAGGCCACTTCTTCTTCGGCAAAACTCCGGAATCAAGCAGATCTCAAGTGACCGACTCTTCTAATTCTAGTCTCGGCACTACTGAATCTTCGTCCGATCCGCTTGGTGAAATACTCCCGCTCGAAACGCCTCGCATCCACATCGGCATCGATGCGACCATCTGGTCGAACGAACCCAGAGGACATGCTCTGTACGCAATGCGACTTTGCGAACAGCTCCCCCACCTACTGCCCAACGCGACCTTTACCGCATACTGCCAACACAAGATCCATCTCGACGGTCAACTCTCGAACTGGAGCCTAGGGTCGTGGCGCAACGTTTATGGAAACGCAACGTGGCTTCCCCCAGTCCTTTGGAATAAACTTGTTCTTGGGAAACTGTGCCAAAGAGATCGGGTCGATATCTTCTGGTCCCCGTATTCATTCCTTCCTAAACTGCCCCGAAAAATCCGTACGCTTCTGACCATCCTGGATTTCACCAGCAAAGTCTCCCCCTCTTCGTTCGATCCTTTGCATCTTGCCGCCCACCGCCTCTTTGCTGCTCGCGATGCACGCCGGGCAGACACCCTGCTGACCATCTCCGCAGGAACACAACAACAAATCCAACAACACTACGGGCTGAGATCCTTGGTCATCCCGCCAGCCGTCGACGAGATCTTCTCCCGCCCCTCGAACTCCACTCTCAAAGAAACCCTATCGCAGCACCAAATCCAAACTCCCTACCTTTTCAATATCGCTACTTGGGAACCTAGAAAGAACGTCGGCAACCTCATCCGAGCTTTCCTGACTTTGAAAGACCAAGGCAAAATCCCCAATCACACCCTTGTCCTCGCCGGAAAACCTGGCCGAAGCTCAACCGAAATCCAGCAACTGATCCAAGGCCATGAGAAATACATCAAGGTGCTTGGCTACGTCCGAAGAGAACACCTTCCAAGCCTTTACGCAGGAGCCGACGCGCTCGTTTTTCCTTCCCTCTACGAAGGATTCGGGATTCCCGTCGCCGAAGCAATCCAGTGCGGTACCCGAGTCATAACCACAGACTCAATCGAGCTTCGTCAAGCAGGCGGAAAGAATTGCATCTACGTACAGCCGACCGAAGAAGGTATCCGCCAAGGTATCGAAGCTCTTTTTAGCCTTCCTCAGCAACCCAACGAACCACCCCCGCGAATCTCTTGGGCCTCCAGCGCCGCAATCCTCGCAAAAGAAATCTCACACCTAGCCAAGCATTAATCTCAATCTATATCCCGATCCCGATCCCGATCTCTACCCTACCCCTCTATCCCTCCCGGCTTTTCTCTCCCCCGGCTGCTTCCTCCCGTCTGCTCTCTCCCGGCTGCTTCCTCCCGTCTGCTTCTCCCTCTCCGTGCACTCTGTGAGCTCTGTGTTTCAAAACCCCCACCCTTGAATGACCTCAGTAAACCAAAAACCCTAAATGCAGCTCCGCATGCCTCAAATTCAACTGCACGCGATCTGCCATCGACATCGCACCGAACGCCGGACTATCAAACGTCGCTTCTTCGCCACTTTGCAGACGTCTAAGAGCAGCCAATAACCGATTCGCGGCAGCCACAGTCGGCATATGATCCGCTCCGGTCGTCCCACCCTTGACCCCGGGGATCCGAACCCCCTTCGACATTCCCCGTCGCAACATCGACTTCAAACTCATTCGCAATATCCAACGAATAAGAAACGGCGGTTTTCCAATCGGATAACCTTCATACCCGTATTCGATCCAAGCTGCAACGTGAGCCAACACTTGACCCGCAGACCAATTCCCCGTCGATCGCAACGTCCCTCGCAAGTCTGCTTCAAGGATCCTTTGCACTTCCGCAATACAATCCTCGATCGACTGAAATCGCAGTGAACGCCACTCTTTAGAAGCGCTACGATTGGCCATCGCTTTTCTTACCCCGCCGCTTGATACACCTGAATCCTGTCACACAACGCGTTGTCACAGCTCGGCATTGACGACCTATTTGGCCAAAATTCCATATCGGATCAACGTCGATTTCAACGCTTCTAACTCTTTTGGCTCGAGCGAAGTCATCGGTAGTCGCAACTCACCCGTATCGCGCCCCAACAACTGCATCGCAGACTTCACCGGGATAGGATTCGTCGCTAACGATAACATGTCGCGGCACAACGGAAACAACTTGTGGTGCAATTTCGCGGCACCGACAAAGTCCCCGTTCAAAGCAGCCCGAACCATCGCCAATAAATCGGTCGGAACAATGTTGCCCGCAACCGAAATGACCCCCTCGGCTCCAACACTCATCATCGGCAACGTCAACGAATCATCACCGCTAAGTACCGTAAGGTTCGTGCTGTTGAGAATCTGAGAACACTGATCCAGCGACCCGGTCGCTTCCTTGACCATCGTGATATTCTCCAACTCCGCTAACTTCGCAATCGTATCAGGCTCGATATTCTTCGCCGACCGACCTGGAATGTTGTAGACACAATGAGGGATCCCGACCTCCAAAGCGATTGCTTTGAAGTGCTCATAGAACCCGCGCTGTGTGGGCTTGTTGTAGTAAGGTGCTACTTGCAAAGAAGCATCGGCTCCTTCCTTTGCAGCCCAACGGGTCAATCGAAGAGCTTCTGCCGTGCAGTTGCTCCCCGTACCGGCCATCACTTTGCACCTGCCTCGCGCAGCTTGAACGACCTCGCTGATCACTCGCTCATGCTCATCATGCGAAAGGGTCGGCGACTCCCCAGTGGTCCCAACCGGCACCAAAAACGTCACCCCCGAAGTGATCTGAAACTCAATCTGCTCCTGCAACCGCTTTACATCCAACTTTCCATCGCGAAACGGTGTAACAATCGCAACGCCCACCCCAGCAAACGCACTTCCTTTTCGCGAAACCATACGCTCTGAACCCCTACGAAACTCTTTGATGTTATTAGTCGAACCGGTCAGACCGAGAGTCTACCAAAAGATGAGAATCCAAGCACCCAAGCCCTGGGAATCGAAATACACCCCCAAACGAGCCGAGCCGCTAACCTGTCCTTAGTCGTAAGCTTATAGCCCTTACGCCCCGCTGGCAACTCGCAACTTTGCCCTGGCTTGCGCCAACGCCCGATCGCGCAACGCCGCTGCTTGCGCCGTCGTCGGCTTGAGTTCGGTCGCTTTTCGCAAATCCTCTTCCGCAGCCGCTTTATTCACCGATTCAGGTTTCAACAAACGATCGGTCAAAATGTACACCGCATCCCGCGTGACTTGTACGAACCCACCGTCGACAAACCAACGCTCTTCCTTACCGCCATTCTTGAGCTTCATAATCCCAAAACCAAGACGGCCGACCATCGGAGCCCTACCGGGCAATATCCCAAACTCCCCATCGAACATCGGCAGATTGATCGAATCGCACTGTGTATCCAACTCGGTCTTTTCCGGAGTCACCACGACACAATGCACGCCGCTTGATTCACTCATGATTGCTCTCTACCGATCGACTTCGAGTCTTCACTCCAGCAGCTTTGATGCCACCAGGTTTTTCGTTAAGGGAAATTTCAACTTCAGCAAGCCACCCTTGATTGGGCGACTTGCTGACCTACCAAATCACTTTGCACTAACGAACCAACTACCAAGCTACTACTTCTTGGCAGCAGCCGCTGCCGCTCGCTTCGCTTGCTCTTCAGCTTGCTCAATCGAACCGACATACATGAAGGACGACTCTGGCAAGTGATCCCACTTACCATCGCAGATTTCTTCAAAGCTACGGATCGTATCTGCCAAGGATGTGATCTCACCTGGCTTGCCGGTGAAGACTTCGGCAACCAAGAACGGTTGCGACAAGAATCGCTCGATACGTCGAGCACGACGTACCACTGTCTTGTCATCTTCACTCAATTCGTCCACCCCAAGAATCGCGATGATATCCTGAAGTTCTCGGTAACGCTGCAACGTTCGCTGCACGCGACGAGCAATGTTGTAATGCCGATCCCCAACAATCGCCGGATCGAGAATCCGAGAGTTCGATGCCAACGGATCGATCGCAGGGTAAATACCCTTCTCAGAGATCGAACGCTCAAGATAAATAAACGCATCGAGCTGTCCGAACGCTGTCGCAGGTGCAGGGTCAGTCGGATCGTCCGCCGGAACGTAAACGGCTTGCACCGATGTAATAGCCCCACGCTTCGTCGATGTAATCCGCTCTTGCAAAGCTCCCATCTCCGTCGCCAAAGTCGGCTGATATCCCACCGCAGATGGCATACGACCCAACAACGCGGAAACTTCCGAACCCGCTTGCGAGAAACGGAAAATGTTATCGACGAACAACAACGTATCCTTACCGGTCGTGTCCCGGAAATACTCGGCCATCGTCAACGCCGAGAGAGCAACCCGAAGACGAGATCCTGGTGGCTCGTTCATCTGTCCGAACACCATGCAAGTCTGCTCGATAACCTTACGGCCTGTCGTGCCGATTTCCGCTTCTTGCATTTCCAACCAAAGGTCAGTTCCTTCACGTGTTCGCTCTCCAACCCCAGCAAACACAGAGTATCCACCGTGCGAGCTAGCAACCCGTGCGATGAGCTCTTGTAGAATAACGGTCTTTCCAAGTCCCGCACCACCGAACAATCCAGCCTTACCACCCCGAACGAACGGTGTGAGCAAGTCGATAACCTTAATACCTGTCTCGAAGACTTCTGTGTTCGTCGACAACTCGGAAACCGCAGGTGCCTTGCGGTGAATAGGCCAAGTCGTATCGGCCTTGACATCCCCTCGCTCGTCGATAGGTTCACCAAGCACGTTGAAGACCCGCCCGAGGGTTCCTTCTCCAACTGGAACCGAAACAGGGCTGCCGGTGTCCACGCAATCCAAACCGCGCATCAAACCGTCGGTGCTACCCAAAGCAACGCAACGAACGCGACCACCACCGAGGTGCTGCTGCACTTCTCCGGTCAAGTTGATCGAGACACCCTTCTTCTCGCTGACAACCTTCACGGCGTTGTAAATGGGTGGAAGCCCATCCTCGGGAAACTCGGCATCAAAGGTCGAGCCGATGACCTGACTGATTTTACCAACCCCTTTAACGGTGGAGACGCTCATGATCTTCTCTGTTCGTTGTTTTCGATAAGTGAATGCTGACGCACGCTAGTGATGTTTAAGAGCATGGAGAACAAAGGGTTTAACCCAAAGCTTCCACGCCACCGATGATTTCCATAATTTCTTGAGTGATCTTGCTCTGCCGCGCACGATTGAACGTTCTCGACAACGACTTGATCAAGTCCCCCGCGTTCTCCGTCGCGCTCTTCATCGCAACCATCCGAGCAATCTGCTCACTGACCGCTGCATCCAAAAAGCACTTGAACAACCTCGCTCGGAAACTCGCCGGTACAACCTCTTCAAGAATCGCTCCAGCACTCGGTAAAAACTCGTAGTCGTCCCGAATGCTACTACCCTCAACCTTTGAACCCGCTCCAGAAGCGGCATCCTTCGAAGCATCCTTTGCAGGAACTTCAATCCCAGCAAAAGGCAACAAAGTCTCAACCACCGCTACCTGCCTGGAACTGCTGACGAAACGCGTATATGCCACATCGACCCGATCGACTTGACCGGTGATGTAACGCGTAATCAACTCGTCAGCAATCTTCGCGACTGCATCAAAACTGGGCTGATCTTCAAACTCAGTGTAAGTCTTCTCAAGCGGTATTCCGGCAAAACGCAAAGCGGATATCCCACGCTTGCCACTCGCAAGCGTCTGCCCCGCATCGGCTTGCTCCTGAATCTCCTGACGTCGCTGCGTCGCGGCTCGTACCACCGAACCGTTATAACCACCGCAAAGTCCTCGGTTGGCAGTAAGCACCAACATGTCGACCGCTTTGACCGTCTCGTGAGCTTCAAGCAACGGGTGGCTGACATCCGTCCCACTCTTGCCCAAATCCTGCACGATCTGCGTTATACGCTTGGTGTAGTCCGTCGCCGCCGCAGCTCGATCCATCGCTTTCTTGAACCGCGCTGTGGCGATGAGCTCCATCGTCCGCGTGATCTTGCGAATGTTACGAACGCTCTTGCGCCGCTTATCCAGTTGTCGTATGTTTGCCATCGCCTGAAGTTCCCTTCGTTGGCCCTACTGCTATCTCGAACCGCTTGCCTCTTCGATCGCCCCAAGCCACGCTGACCTAACTCGCAGGAACTAGGTCAACACCCTGAGACGAAACTGGGTCAGTGACCCAATGACTAACGAAATGTCGCCTTGAAAGCTCCAATCGTCGACTTGATCAACTCTTCGATCTCCGGTGTCAAATCACCGACTTCGTTGATCTTCTTCAAGACGTCACTCTTGCGATCCCGCAAGAACTCCATCAAACCTGTCTCAAACTCTCGGACCTTGCTCACGGGAATATCATCAAGGTGACCGCGGGTACCAGCATAAATGCTGAAAATCTGCTCGGCCACGTCCATCGGCTGGAACTGAGGCTGCTTGAGCAACTCAACCATCCGATAACCACGATCCAACTTCGCTTGAGTCGCAGGATCAAGCTCGGTACCGAGCTGTGCGAAAGCTTCCAACTCGCGGAACGCAGCCAAGTCAAGCCGCAAACCACCGGCGACCTTCTTCATGGCCTTGATCTGGGCATTTCCACCCACGCGAGAAACCGAAATACCAACGTTCATAGCAGGACGAATCCCTGCAAAGAACAAGTCAGGCTGAAGATAAATCTGACCGTCGGTAATAGAAATCACGTTCGTAGGAATGTAAGCCGAAACTTCACCTTCCAACGTCTCGATGATCGGCAAACTGGTGATCGAACCACTGCCCAACGCCTTCGAAAGCTTCGCAGATCGCTCCAACAAGCGACTGTGGCAATAGAAAACGTCCCCAGGGAACGCTTCACGTCCAGGCGGACGTCGCATCAACAAACTCAATTGACGGTATGCAACTGCTTGCTTGCTCAAGTCATCATAGACGATCAATGCATGCTGGCCGTTGAACATGAAGTGCTCAGCCATCGCTGTTCCAGCGTAAGGTGCAACGTACTGCAAAGGTGCAGGCGAACTCGCACCCGAGACGATCACCGTCGTGTAATCCATCGCACCCGCTTTTTCCAAAGCGTCGATGATCAAGGCTACCGAAGATTCCTTCTGGCCAATCGCCACATAGAAACACTTCACCCCCTTGCCCTTCTGGTTGATGATCGCGTCGATCGCAATGGCTGTCTTGCCAGTCTTGCGGTCACCGATGATCAACTCTCGCTGGCCACGACCAATCGGAGTCATCGCATCGATCGCCTTGATCCCCGTTTGCATCGGCTCATTGACCGGATGACGCTCTGCTACACCCGTAGCAATGATCTCAACAGGTCGTCGAACATCGGTGGTCACCGGACCTTTTCCATCAAGCGGGTTACCCAACGGATCCAACACCCGGCCGACAACCGCATCACCCGCTGGAACACTCAACAACGTTCCCAACGCGCGAACTTCGTCACCCTCTTTGATGCTCAAGTAATCCCCGAGAATAATAACCCCAACGGACTTCTCTTCGAGGTTAAAAGCCAATCCAGTAACCCCGCTGGGGAACTGAACCATCTCGCCGGACATCACGCCCGAAAGCCCGTAAACACGAGCAATACCGTCCCCGACTTCAAGGACCGTACCGACTTCGCGAACGTCGATCTGGCTGCCGAATTGCTCGATCTCTTTTTGAATTACCGCTGCAATCTCATCCGAGTTAAACTTCATCTCATCGACCTCTCGGGTTCGTCTTCGCAGGCAAACCTGCAAGAAGGAATATTTGGTAAGGGAATGGAAAAGGAATTATTGAACTCAAGGAGTCTGAACCAGCGTTCCCGACGCAGACCGCAATGCCGTCTCCGATCGTTGCCCAACTGTCGCTCGCAACGCCGCTAGCTGACCATCCACGCTGCCATCGAACACCGTGTCGCCAACCCGCACAATCAATCCACCCAAAACGGACGGATCGACCTTCACGTTCAACCGAACATCCTTATTGAAAACCGTCTTTAACTTGCTAACTAACGCGTCTTGCGCGGAACGATCAAGCGCATTGGCAACAGTGACTTGCACCTGTATCCGACCCGCCATCTCATCGCGAAGATCCG
>JBJONT010000341.1:0-31686 GCA_046051705.1 Planctomycetota bacterium
AGATGGTTCTCAAAGCCGATCCGGTCAGCCACTACTGTATCTGGATCGAAAAGGCAGGCTACAAGCCTGCGACGTTCTTCCTTAGATGTAAATCGCTTCGTCAGTAGGTAAATCCCAGAGGGGATAAGCCACTGACGCGTGTGGTCATTGTCCAAGATGGCGTTCGGTTTTCGTGCTCCTGGTTTAGGCCACGCAACAGTTCCGCCATTAAGGTGACAGGGATAGATAAGGGGGACGGTGCCATTTTCAGGCTCCTTGCGCAGCGAATCTTTAAGCCTAAAATCCACAACACGCCCTGTCGACACGGACAGGCCTAAAGATTCAAGGCTAGAAGTCAGCCCATCCATCACAGTCTTGGCATTGATGTGACTTGGCAATGACGGAATGTGAATGAATTTTTCAGCGTCATTCGGGTGGACGACCTGAGCAAAGGCAACCTGGTTTTCGGTGATCGGGTCGCCATCCTTTCCGCTACTGCTGGAGATGATCAAACGCTCGGGTTGATTTCGACCTTTTACGGCGTGAAAGATAATGTTTTCTTGCAGCACTTCGTCGTCGCTGAACGCGGCTTGGCGAGACTCGAATACATGCAGTCGTCGCAATTCAAACTGAGCAAGAAAGTCCTCTCTGAATGGACGGAAATAAGGACCATTGCAAAAGCTCCTGGGGGTGATACCAACGATTTGCCCACCTTGTACAAGCAGTCGCTGAATCAGTGCGATAAAGCCGGTGTAGAGATTACTTGTTTCGATCCCAATTGAACTTAGTGCCTTCCTCTCGGCAGAATCGGTACTGATTTTTCGGTAGGGAGGATTCACAATGGCGGCATCAAATACCGGAGGCTCAATGCTGAACAGGTCATGAACGAGCGAGGCGGACATCTCCAAAATAAAGTCAAGTGAGTGAATAGTTGAGTTGAATCGAATACCAGCTCTATCGCAGCGGTCTTGGCATTTCTGCATGGTTTCTGCAAGTGCTTCCAAGATTTCAGGGTCCACTTCGTAAAGAGTCGCCTCAATCTCGGTGGTGGCAACCGGATTCTCACACACATGCGACACGAATGCTGATGTCAGAGAACCAGCGCCAGCACCCGCATCGAGTAATCGTACCTTTGGCGGCAACTCGCCGAACATTGAAGCCATGAAGTCGGCCAAATGAGCTTTAGTGAGGAACTGTCCAAGCGCTTCTTGTCGACGTCTTGGATTCTCTACATCCGCACTAGTCATGTCTCTTGGCTGTCCTTCTACTTCATTATTTGCAAATTCGATTTCGATGGGTGATCGTCCCGGGGTCAGGATGTGCGCTTCTAATTGTAGCGATGCGATGGGATTGATGAATTCAAAATACAACGCGATCAGGATAATTATACCTGTTCCCGTGTTATGCTAGCAGTGGTTAGATCTCGTCAGGGAATCGTAAGGTATGGCTCTCTGCTGGAGTGCGACAATACATCATTAGCGCGGTTCGATGCCCAATTGTCACGCTATACGGGGTGTCACGCGATGCGGGCGTGCCGTTAACGACTCATCGGGGTTTCTCGACAGAAGACACCGAATGTTGATTTGCAAATATCAAATCGCTTTCCGCGTTAAAACCAATCAACGACCAAAATTAGTCGTTCACAAGCGGGAACGATTGTTGTAATAGATCGCTGGAATTTGGAAACGCAATCTTGACCGAAGCAGACCTAAGCTACCTGCTGCAAGGCTTGTTCGTCAGCCAGGATGATCGGTTGCGAGAGAGGTTGATCGTCGGTCAAGATCACCTGCACAGCCAATCGCTTCGTGGAATTCATGATGATTGGACTTTTGAGATTCGTCGTCCAATGCTTGCCACTCTTATTGAGGATCGAAAGCACGAAGACTTTATCTCGCGCATGCATTTGGAGAACATCCAAATCGCGGCGTTGAACGTGAAGTCGATATTCGGGGATGAACCGCCGCGGCGAGATCATCGGCAAAGCCACATTAGGCAACGCTACCGATTGCAGCCAAGCAACTTCCTCGGAATCAGCCGATGCTAGCAAAATCCAATGGCGGTAATCTTCGAACCCGATCAGTCCATGGGGCATGAAGATCAGGTCGGAGTGACTGATTTCAAGTTTGCCGAATCGTGTGGATTGGATTTGCATGACGACACCGAGTTTGTCGTTAATAGACAGTTTGCCGTTATTCGACAGCTTGTCGTTTTTGGATTGAAATTCGTCGATTCGCCGATACCTCGATGTTCAAACGCCGAAACGTCGATCGAAATAGGCTTCGTCGGTTTATTCGGCACAAACGGTCTGGACATACAGGGGAATTCGGGGAAATGGGTAAGTTTATGACAAGGCTAAGCGGCGCGTGGTTCGCGTCGTAGCGGTTCCCCTCGGTCGTTTACTTCTTCGAATTTCACGGAGACTTGTCGCGAAACGCCACTCTCCTGCATGGTTACCCCGTAGATCATGTCGGCAACCGTCATGGTCTTTTTACTGTGGGTCACCACAATAAACTTCGTGGTGTCGAGAAACTCATTGAGGACACTGACGAACCGACCAATGTTGGCTTCGTCGAACGGCGCGTCCACTTCGTCAAGCACACAAAAGGGGCTTGGACGATACTGGAAGAAAGCCATGATCAGTGCCACGGCCGTAAGGGCTTTCTCTCCACCGCTGAGCAAGCTATTGCTGAAGGTGGTCTTGCCTGGCGGAGTCGCCAGGATCTCAATGCCGCTCTCCGGATCATTTGGATTCTCCAAGACGATATCCGCATGGCCGCCACCGAAGGACTTGCGGTAGAGGGTTTGGAAGTTTGTCCGGATAGCTTCAAGTGTCTCTAGGAACAACGACTGCGAATCGGTGTCGATCTTCTGCATGGTCTTGATCAACGTCGATTTCGCTTCGAGCAAATCGCGCTCATGACCCGAAAGAGTATCGTAACGAGATTGCAGATGCTCAAGCTCTTCTAGGGCTTCAAGATTGACGCTCCCTGATTGGCTCAGCTCTTGCCGCAACAGACCGATCTGAGCTTCCAACGTGTACCTGTCGACATCTGGATCATCCTGAATTTCATCCTGGACTTCATCCTTGATCTCATCCTGATTTTCTTCCTCGTTGATCTGATCGTCGGAATCGAAATCGGCTTGCTCGCTTTCGCCCGTCTTGCCAAGTTCGATCTGGTAATCGTTACGGTATCGCACCAGAAGTGATTGGATTTCGTCAGCAAGCCGAGTTTGCTCTTGTTCGTGAGTCGATTTCCGATCGCTCCACTTGTCGAGTTGTCGCTGCATTGAATCGCGGTTTTTGGTGATCTCTTGCAAACTGCTTTGGTGGGTTTCCAATGCGCTATTTGCGTCGTGGCGTCGTTGCTGATGCTTGGTAAGCTCCTCTTCGGTGGCTTCGATTTGCACCTTCAACAGATCTATCGATGCTTGGATCTCCACAAGTTTTTGATCGAGTGTATCGAGTCCATCTTGAGCGACTTGGACGTGATGATTGCGCTCATGGGTGTCTTGGAGTAGCTGATCGAGGGTGGTTCGCAAGCCATCGATCCGTTGCTCCAGTCGCGCGGTTTCGACTCTCTTCTCGACCAGGTCGTTGTTGAATTGTCGGCTGATGCTCTCGAGTCCTTCGAGTTCACGTTCGAGAGTCGAGCAAGCCTTGTGGCATTCATCAGCGGTTTGCTGAAGTTGTTCAAGTTCCGACTTGCGGTTCGCAATCAGGTCAAGCAATTCCGATTCGTATCGGACCCGTTCCGCTAGCTCGAGTTGCTTCGTATCGATATCCGATTGCATCGCATGAGCGCGGTCACTCATCGCTGAGATGCGTTCCTGTAATGTGACAAGCGAACGGTCGGCTTGATGCACCAGCGATTCGGCTTCTCTCGCCCGATTCGATGCAGTCTTAAAGACCGCTTGAGTTTCGGTATACTGCCGTTTGGCTTCTTCGTATTGAGAATGTAGCTGATCGATTTGTTCTTGGGTGGCAAGCATTTCGCTACGACGCGAGACGAGCCCAAGTCCAGCTTGGAGTGACCCGATAGTGATGCTTCCGTCGCTATCGATTAGTTGGCATTCCGCAGTTACGAAACGCAGTCCGGCTCCGCGAAGGTGGCTCAATTCGAGCGCAGTGGTCAGCGATTCGACGAACCAAGTTGTACCAAGTAGCGATCGGACGAGATGTTCGTGAGTCGTTGCGAACCGCACGAGCCGATCAGCGCGACCGAGGACTCCACGCAGACCGTCGAGTTGTATTTTCTCACCGGTGCGACGTGCGGGCAATCGATCGAGTCGCAGCAGTGTCACACGTCCTTCGGGTTGTATTCGGCCTTCTTGAATCCAGTCGACAACTTGGCCATCTGCAAGAACGACTGCATCGGCATGGGAACCTAAGGCGACGTCGACGAGAGGAGCCAGATGCAAATCGGACGAGATCAAATCCGCAACGATACCTTGAATCGATTTCGCTCCCCGCTCAATCATGCTTCGCTCGATCGAGAAGCGATCGGATTCTTGTACGGAATCAACAAGCCGCTGAGTGGCGCGAATCAGTTGCTGCCCACCTTTCTCCGCAACGGTGAACTGATCTTCGAGTTGTTCAAGCACTCGGTATCGTTCGCGCAAAGCTTCTACACGCGACTGCAAATCAAGTACATTCTGTCGTTGTTCATCTTGTTGACGCGAAGCTTCGTTGAGTTCTTCGACAGCCGCGTCCCGTTCGGATTGGGCTTGAATGTGTTGCGTCTGGACTTGGTCATTTTGCCGCGTCAACTGGTCGAGGTTCGCTTGGATTTTCTCCATTTGACCGATCAAACCGCTGTGTTCGTTTCGCGTTCGGTCGATCGCATCGGTGGCTTGCTCGAGTTGCGTTTCGTGCAACGTGATATCGTAGCGGCATTTCGCGATCCGATCTCGAGCGGCTTGCGTATCTCCACGCATCACGTCGAGCTTGTTCCTCGAGTCGATCACGGTGGCTTCTTGATCAGTCGCTTGTTTCTCGATTTGAAGTGCGCGTTCATCCCAAAGCTTCCGCTGCTCTTCGAGTTCCTGCAGCTCGTTCCTTCGGTCATTAATCTCGCTTTCGCTGAGCGTCACTCGCCTCTGTAAAGACTCGATACGATCTCGAAGACTTGATTGCTCAGAGACCCAATCGAGATGCCTCTGGCGGGATGATGTAAGTTCAGCAGTTTTCTGGGCATGACTGGTTTGCGTGTCGAGAATATCGCGATTGCAAGCTGCCAATTCATTTTGGAGCTGTTGTTGACGCTCCACCGCAGCATCTAATTCCCGCTGTACTTCGACGGATTGGGACTGCAATTGTTCGCGTTGTTCGTCTGCTTCCGCAATGCGTGTGACGACTTGATGCAAATTCTCCTGGAGTTCGCGATGTTCGAGGCGACCAAGCTGAACGCGTTTGCGATGCATTTGGGCGGTCAGTTCACGATACCGTTGAGCTCGCGTCGCTTGATTCTTCAGAGTCTGCAATCTTCCGCCGACTTCTTCGACGATGTCGTGCAAGCGAACCATGTTTTGGTCGACTCGGCTCAGTCGCTTCTCAGCCTCTGCTTTTCTCGCTTTGAATCGAGAAATACCCGCGGCTTCTTCGAAGATAGAGCGTCGGTCCTTGGGGGAAGACTGCAACAGTCGATCCACCTTGCCTTGTTCAATCAAACTGTATGCATCGACCCCGACCCCGGTCCCACGAAACAGATCCCGAACATCTTTCAAACGGCAAGGTCTTGCGTTGATCGAATACTCACCTTCACCGCTGCGATACACTCGCCTAGAGACTTCGACTTCGTCGGCATCGAGTTCGAGGATGCGGGTGCGGTTGTCGAGAACAAGGGTGACTTCGGCGCTGTTGGCAGGTTTGCGCCCCCCTTCTGCCGAGCCCTTGAAAATCACATCGGACATTTCCGATCCGCGCAGAGCCTTGGCGCTTTGGGTACCAAGCACCCATTTGATCGCATCGACGACGTTCGATTTGCCCGATCCGTTCGGACCGACCACTACGGTGATTCCCTCAGGGAAATCGAACCGCGTTCGATCCGCGAAGCTTTTGAAACCTACAAGTTCCAGCGCCTTTAACATAGGGAATCCGGGACCGTCGTGTTTAGAATTCTCTCGGTCGAGCCGATGCTCGCGCATCGCTGCTTGCGGCGTCGGATTCCCTGCCGTCTTCTGACCATCTACCGTCTTGCGACCCTACACCGTTTTCCGATCCTACATTGGCTTCAAACCCTGAGCCCACTGGCATTTCATCCGAGGAAGTCATTTCTTCTTCGGTCGATGTTTCGTTGATGATGGAAGGATCTGCGGCATCAGGTTGACCGTACAAGCGAGCGGTGCGAGGCAAGGGATGCAAGGCGATTTGAGCCGAGCAAGCCTGACACTGCTCGAGAGCATCGAGCAGATGTACCAAGTCACTGTAGTTGCCTTCGATTGCCGGCATGGCTTTGATCAAGGACAACACATCGGCCGAGTGAATCGATTGCAACACTTCACCCGAGATCGTCCTCTTCGCTACTCTCACCAAACCGCTCGACATCGGCGAGAGACGCAGCGTGGGGGATGGCTCAAGAGTTTTCGTCAAACGAATTTCAGGGTTGTTCCCGAATACAATCACTTCTGGTCTGCGTTCCATCGATACGGCCACGAGCGAATGCGAACTGGGGATCGAAACCATGCGGAACGCTTCGCCAATCCTCTCACCAGCGACCATTGGATTGCGATGATCTCGAAGGTAGAGGTAGTGATAAGCACCGAAGCGAAGTTCTGGTTCGGGCTCTTGCAGCAAAGCTTCAAGAGCTGTTCGCGCGGCCGGATGCTCGTTAATGCAAAGACCGATCAAGCAATGGGCACGGAACTTCGGTTGGAATCTTGCAAGATCTTGCAAGATGGGAATGCATTCTTCGCGGTCGAAGTGCGCTAAAGAGTAAGCTGCATAGAAGCGAATTTCGTCATCGGGATTTGCTAAGGCAACCGAGAGGACTTCGGCAGCAGTCTTCGATCCTATCGCTTCGAGCTCCCAAGCTGCTTGACGGGCAGTTTGTGGATTCCCAAGCAAACGGCGACATCCGTCGATGCGTTCTTGAATCTGTTCTTCAGATTCCAGATATCCCAAGGATAAGACGGTTCCTAAGTAGTGGGGTGGGTCAAACCGATATTTCGGTAATGGGCTCAAGCGAATCTCGTAATCGTTCTTACCCGTTGCAACCGTCTTCTGCTTGCCACCATCTTGATAAAAGAAACGTCGATTGATCGATGTTTCCATGGCTTTGACAACCGAAGCGTGTCGGTAGTCGGGATTGACGATAACGGCGAGTCGGCTGGAATCGCGCAAGCGAGCTCCGCCGAGTACAACGCCTTTAAGCGGATTGAATTCTTCTTCTTTCGAGTACGATTTCGGATAGATCAGCAGTTCACCAGCAGCCACAGCTTTTTCGTTACTTCGGCGCAATTGCTTGTTCTTAAGCGAGAAGTACTCGTATAGGTGAGACTCCATCAAGTAACCATCTCGCAAGTCGGTCGCAGTGCACTCGCTGGAGGATTCGATCAGAACATCGAGCGAGTCACCTTTGACGTCGCATGCGTTAGCATAGACGCTGAGTTTTGCAGTTGCTGTGCTGGGAGAATCAAGGATCTCTTCGGCTTCTACTACCCCGTTTCGACGGATCTCTTCGAGCATGACTTCTCGCTGGGTACTTGGCCGAACTATACCGCCAGTTCCAGGTAGATTCGTCACGAGCCCTAACGATTCATAACGGCGTACATTGACCCCGGAGGCGCGAGCGACTTCACCGATCAATCGGGGGCGATCCGGATCGGCAAGCTTCTTGGCCATCACCTCGGCCTCGATCTCGAACTGCTCTTTCTTGTCCCGCTTGAAGAAGTTTCGGCAACCGGGCAAGGGAGCTAAAACCAGCAGGATCAACAGTGGACTTACTGTGAGCACACGCCGAAACGGCGAAGCTTGCCCCATGGCTTGGTGCGTCAGTTTCATCGGTGATGTAAGCCTTTAAGCGAGACCAGGGTCGTTTCGGAAATTCCAGAAACTCCCTGATTACCTAGCTTGCCAACACCGCGTCAAGATGAATCGATGAGGATTCGCACCGCTCGCAAGCTGAAGATTGCTAGCGAACTTGATCAGTGATTTGAGATCGAGTGCGCTACTCGATGATAATTTGGCCGTGGACCGTCTCGCCGGGTACTACCGGAACAGCTTCTGTACTCCATTCGTATTCGCCGACAACCCCGTCGGTGACTCCGAAACCATCGCCCGGAAGATAACTTCCAGGTAGATAAGTACCGTGCACGTGCTCCCCGGCCATGACCTCGCTCGATTGACCAGTAAGGGCTGGGTCGCTGAAGACCGATCCGACTCGACCGTTCCGCATATCGCTCCGAGGTGTCTTGGTCCCATACGTCCCATAATCGTAGTCGTAGGGGGAAGGGCAGATCGAGCAGCCGAGCGATAGGCTCAACAGCCCAAGGCCATATGCTGTAAGGACGAGATTACCGGGACCCAAGCGGCTGGCCCAAGTCGAGAAACGTTTGTTGTATTGTTTTGCTAGCATGGTTTTCCTTCCGCAATGCGCTGCGATAAACTATTCGGGTCGGGTGAGTGGTGCCGATGAGCAAAACAGTGCCGATGAGCCAAAAAGTTACAAAAAAGGAACACTATGTCGGAAACGATCTTTTCCAAAATCATTCGAAAAGAGATCCCTGCGAAGATTCTTTACGAAGATGATCTCGCGTTGGCTTTTCACGATATTCATCCGCAGGCACCAAGCCACTTTTTGGTGATTCCGAAGAAACCTATCCGTTCATTGGCGGATGCCCAAGCGGAAGACCTTCATGTTTTAGGTCATTTGCAAGTGGTCATTGCGAAGCTTGCTCAGGAGCAAGGACTCGATACTACGGGATACCGTGTGGTGACCAACATTGGAAGCGATGGTGGGCAAAGTGTTCCTCACTTGCACTACCATGTTCTAGGTGGCCGACCGTTGGCTTGGCCGCCAGGCTAGGATACCCAGGCGATGCTAACTAGGCTTACCTAACTAGGCTTACCTATACCCACGAGGATGGCCCCAAGAATATGTCCGGTTCAACATCGCCCCCTGCTCTCGAATCTACGAAGCGGAATGCGATGGGATCTAACGCGACTCGCTTAGAGGTTTTGGATCTACTGCGAGGCTTGGCCGCCGTCTTTGTAGCTTGGCACCACCTTTTTCTCTACGCACCTGAATCGGACTTAGCGGATCAAGTTTGGCCGGCGCTGGGATATGTGTTCTACAATTATGCGCTCTATGCGGTATCGGTCTTCTTTGTACTAGGAGGATTCATATCGAGTCTATCTCGCTCGCCCGGTACATCTGAAACGCAGCCCGAGGGCTCGCATTCGAAGCCAACTTGGCGAAGCCTTCAGCGGGCGATTCTTGATCGCTATCTTCGTTTAGCGATTCCTTACTTGGTCATGCTCGTCTGGTTGCTGAGTGTTTCATGGATCGCCAATCGCACCGGTCATGATCTGCGATTGTTTGAAACCTTCTCGTGGCCCCAAGTTTTCTCGCACCTGTTCTTCGTACAAGACCTGCTCGGCTACGAAAACTTCTCGGCAGGTACTTGGTACTTATGCATTGATATGCAATGGGGTTTGTTCTTCTTGTTACTTACCTTCGCTTCTGCTTATTGCATACCTAACGCCATAACACGCCAGCGCTTCGAGTGTGTGATTTGCGTGGTGCTGGGTCTGTCATCGGCTTGGTGGTTCAGCCGTGAAACTTCTTATGAACCAACATTGCTATACTTCGCGTCTCAGATTGTGCTTGGACTGCTGCTTGGTTGGTCGTTGCAAGGGAAGATGCATTCGCGATGGCTATATCTGTACGCGTTGGGGATCGCAGGAAGCTTGTTGATCAATCCAAGACCACAACTCCTTGTTTCGCTCGCGGTCGCCGGATTGATATCGATCTGCTCGCGATCTAGTCGCATTGGCCAAGCATCCCGATGGGGTGCGAATTGGAAGCTATCTCCGTTTTTCCGCTGGTTGAGCGACATCTCGTATAGCTTGTTTCTAGTCCACTACCTAGTCCACGCAGTGATATTGCACCTGCTCGATCCGTGGGCGTCCCAAGGGCCTGTTCAAGCCTTGAGCGCGATGGGAATTGCTTTCGGTGTTGCTTTAGTAGTCGCGGAGATTTTTTACCGATTGGTCGACAAGCCGACACAAGCTTGGCTCAAAGGGAGACGAGCAAAAGGGTTAGTAGCTGGTTAAGGGGAAAAAGATTCAAACGCCCAACCGGCGTTTCCTGCGGTTCCCTTTCCGCTCGTGCCATTGCGGAGAACTTCTTGCCAAAGCTCCTCTGAGGAGGACTGCTGGACTTCATTGACCGCTTGTGCTGTCACCTTCAAGCGATCCAATCGGGGGACTGGTAAGCCATGCGTGAGCAATTCTCTTGGTGGCAAGACCACCAGCATCGCAGCAACGCTTGGGTTCGTAAGAACTGCCATGCAGCGTTGACGATAATCGCATTCCCCCAAGTCGATCCGTTGATTGCCGATAAAGATTTCTCTCGGCGTTACAGCCCCAACGCTCTGATCATCCTTTAAACCAAGTTCGCTTCGCCGATGCTCAAGCCAAGCGAGGACTTCCTGCTCCCAGTCCTTCGGGTCGGCGGAAGAACACAATCCATCGATCGCAATCGTGCCAGTGGATTGATTTGGGAAAAGCATATCCAAGATCGCTTTTCCGACAGGGCGAGGTTTTCCAAAGAGCGGGATCACATGCGGTCCAAGCGACGGACCTGCATTGACTTCAACCACAGCACCTCGCTGAGCCAACAACGGTTCGGAGATAGCTTCGGCAAGCACATCAAGACCAGCGATATCCAACCCCACCGTCCGCGCCGCCAACACGGCTTGCTGCGCGGTAAGCGGATGGACTTCTTCGGTGCAGTCGGTTGTTAAGTCGCCTGTGCGGCGCACGAGAACTTCGCGCTTTGCTTCCGGTACTGAGTCATTTTGAAGACCTTGTTTCGCAAGCTCGATCTTGGCGGCTGCATCCAGCTTTAAGACGCCGAGTGGGTCGGTGTAAGCTTCCCCTCGCCGAGGATCTTCGTTGAGTTGTTGGACTAATTGCTCGATCGTAGAGAAACCATCGCCTGTTACGGTTTCCCAGTGACCGCGAGCAGCAGCAACGAGTTGGTTGCCGACGACTAGGAGCCGATGGTGTTGACCGCGCGCGAATTGTTCGACCATTACTTCGGTCGTTTGACCATCTTCAATCGCCCAATGATAGGCGCGCTGAACTTCTTCTTGCTGAGTAAGTTCGATGGAGATGCCTCGTTGATGGTTGGCATCTTTGGGTTTGACCACAACCGGCAGCCCGACTTCAAGGGCGGCGGTCCACGCATCTTCGGGGCTTGAGACAAGGCGTCCGAGTGGCACTGGCACGCCGACGTTTCGCAGCAAGCGTTTCGTTAGATCTTTGTCGCTTGCAATCGATTCAGCGATGGCGCTCGTCGCATCGGTCTCCGCTGTCCATATTCGGCGTTGCTGGATCCCTTCGCCGAGCTGACACAGCGAGCCGCTTGTCATGCGATAATAAGGAATACCCCGTTCGATAGCTGCATCAAGGATCGCTCGGGAGCTTGGACCAAGCCGCACGTCGTCGGCATAATCGAACAGCTCCCGAAATTTTTTAGCGATTGGGTATTCTTCGCCTCGCACCGCAACATCGAACGCATTCGCATCGATGACTTCTGCCGCTAGTTCAAAACACTTCTTCGCAAGAAGCTCTTCTTCCATCTCAAGAGGAAGTACTTTGTCGCACACACAATCATCGCTTGAAGCGAGAGAGCAAGAAGGAGTCAGCGAAGCGACAGGAACACCTGCCATGGCAGACATCCATTCGGCGATTCGAAGAAGTGCATGTCCGTATGTGACATTCTCTTGATCTTGCGATTGGAGTTTTTCAAGAATGCTTCGAGCGGTCGAGACGCTTGCCACATGGGTGGTGGTAAAGCGTCCCGCATCGAGAAACCCTTGTAGCAAGTGAACCACGCGGTCGATCTTGTTAAACGGTCGCGAAGCTACCTCTTGGGGGAGATAAAGTTCGAGCACTGGACGACGCGACCAGCGATTCGGCCCGTGAATCGCTAGCGAATGCCATTGGGGCTCCGAATCGGTCATCTTAGAATCGGTCCGATGGGTTCACGGAAGGGGTCGTTCCTCGCACGGCAACTTTCTCGTCGTCGATACGGGACGAATCCATTGGCGTTTGTTTTGCGGATCCGTTATTTGTCGAATTACCATTGGCCGAACCACCATTGGAGGCTGCTGGATTCGGAACAAGCAGCTTGGGGTTCCACTGCGGCTTGCCTTCGAAACCTGCCGGTGCTTTTAGGGGCAATAAGTTTGGAGGCAAGATCGGTTGATTGTTCGACGCAGACGCACTTGGCATCGGGTAAGAGTTGGATTTGGAAACCGCGCTCGATGTCGCACCTGGAAAAGGGTTGGTCGGGAGGTTCGAGTTCGCAGGATCGGCCTGCGCTTTGACCGCGCGACCGATCGGGGAAGCGGTTGAAGATGGATTATCGATCGGTACGAGTGGAAGGCGGTTCATCGGAACCATCTTCGCAACGCGCGAATCACGATCGCTCCACAAGCCGGCTGTACTCGTCGATCCTGACCCGGTGGTTGGCTGTGCGCCGGGCTGTACGGGGGTCTGTGCAGCGGGAGCCGCTGCAGGTTGGTTGTTCGAAGGTGCTAAGCTCGGTGCGCGATGTGCTTCCGGATCCAGTACCGCACCACTTTGTGGATTGGTTGTAGGTGGTAGAACCTGTTGTTGAAGACCGGGTTGTTGGAGAACAGGTTGTAAAGCAGGATCGGTCGCAGGTTTGGCGGGCAAATAAGTCACTGGGCCGTAAGGGACTACCGACGTCGCACCGGGGACTACTGGAGCGACCAAGTTCCCGGTAGTAGGGCACAGACCGTTCGGGCAGTTCGCATTCGTCGATGGCGCTAACGTGGATTGTGCAGGTGCTCCACCGTAATAGACCCCATTGGAAAGGGTGCCGGCTTGGCCGGTTGCCGGTACGGTTGCTGCTGCGGGGACAGTCGCTCCAGCGGGCGCAGTCGCTCCAGCGGGCACTGTGCCGCCGACCGAAGGAACACCAAAGGGTGTAAAGGTCGCTTGAGTTGAATACGAAGGCATTCCTGATGTGATCGACTGGCCTGATGTGATCGACTGGCCGGCGGGTTGTCCAGGTGCGATCTGCATCCCAGCATTCGGCAAGGTTTGTACGGGGGGATAATTCGGTAAAGTTGGAGGGGCAACCACCGTCGAAGCTTGAACAGGCGCGAGGGTTGGAAGCATGTTTGAGGTCGAAGCAACACCGGTTGGGTAGTATCCGGGTTGGTTGATCGCCGGCCATTGATTCGATGCTTGTGCGTACTGTCCACCTACTGGCGTGGGCGCAACCAACGGAACGCGTTGAGCTTGGTATTGATACGAAGTACAAGGCTGAAGGGACGTCACAGTTGTCCCGTAATTTGGATCGTACTGTGTAACTGGGCGATAGTAAGTCACCGGCGTGCGTTGCCACTGCGTGTCGTAGGCTGCCGTGGGCATTGCTGAGACGACCGTTTGAGGAACCCCATTAGGAAATACATTGCCAGTGGTTGGCGGCAACATTCCGTAGTTGCCGTAGTAGCTGGTCATGCCACCGTTCGATGGGGTGATCGGCGTGACCGGAATCATCGGACGAGCGGCAGCGTAATTCGCGGGAGGATAGTTTGCCGGAGGGTAATTCGTAGCGGGCGCACCGGCTGCGGGATAACCGTTGTATCCATTGATCGCATACGGAGAGCCGACGGGGTACGGCGCAGCGGGTTTGCTCCCGCAACACCATTGAGCTTGAGCAGACCCAATTCCGAATTCGCCGCTCGTCAGCGATCCACCAACAAGCAAAGCGAGGGACGTGAGCAACTGGGACCTTAGAGCCCGGCGAGCTGCTTTTGACTTGCCCGATTGGGCTTTCGATTGGTGAATGTGGGTCATGGGTGGTTCCGGATCGTAGAAATGGGTGGCAGAAAGGTGCTCGCGAGGGTACCTTGGTTCTGTCCACCTCCTATGAGATGCTACATCCCACAGATGGGTCAATTAGAACTTTAGTATATTTCGCAACCAAAAAAAAGAATCCGAAAAACAGGTTCGGGTTCTTTCGATCTTAACGATTGCAACGGGGAGCCGATGGGCAAGTCAGAGCGGGGGAGTACACGTCGATCGCGAGCTGTGGGAGAGGGTTCGAGAGGGAACATAGTACCGCCGTTCGCTTCGAGCGACTGGAACCGCTGGCCCTATCGCATCGGTTGCCCGGTCTGGGGCTGTCGCCATTGGGGCGGAGCGGTTTATCCGAAAGGGAGCCCGTCGAGTGAAGGATTGGCTTGGTATTCTCGCATGTTTCCAACGGTGGAAGGAAACAGCACTTTCTATTCGGTGCCCCCAGCGGAGAGCTTTTTGAAGTGGAGCGAGCAAGCAGCTTCTGGGTTTCGGTTTTGTTTTAAGTTCCCTCGCGCGATCTCGCACGAGCATCAGTTGGTCGGCTGCGAAGGGATGCTCAAGGAGTGGATTGAGCGGTTGGACATTCTTGCCAGCAACGATCGACTTGGGCCTACCTTCTTACAACTTGGCCCGTCGTTCTCTTTTGCGCAATTCCCGCAGCTTGCCCATTTCCTCAAGCAGCTACCATCGCATTGGCCATGGGCTTTGGAAGTTCGGCATCGCGATTGGTTTGATGAGGGTGATAAAGAATCGCGTCTGGAGGATTTATTACGAAGTCTCTCGATCGACCGAGTGATCTTCGATTCGCGTCCTCTCAATTCGCTCGAAGCGAGCGATGCGAGTGAATCCGCTTCACAAGTTCGAAAGCCCAAAGTACCGCTTCGCACCACTGTGACGGGTCGTCGCCCAATGGTTCGCTTGATCGGTCGCAACGATGTTCAAGAAGTCTCCGAGTATTGGGACGAGTGGGCGCAAACGTTGTGCGATTGGATTATCCAAGGACTCGAGCCATGGATCTTTACGCATGCTCCCGATGACACCTACGCACCGAGCCTTGTCGTAGATCTTCACTCTCGCTTGCAACGCAAGCTTGAAGAACGTGAAACAAGCATCCGACTCGAGTCGCTACCTACGCTTGAGAGTTACACCCTAGCCGCAAGCGAAAGGAGTGCGATCGACGCTCAGTCAGTGCAAGAAAGTAAACTGGGCCAGGATGGTAAGCCAGTGCAAGAAGGTAAATGGGTGCAAGGGGAGTTGTTCTAAGAACTTCAACGAATTCTTCTCCGTAAAAATTGGCTCGATGAGAATTGTCTCAATGAGAATTATCGCGTTCAGCGAGATCTTTGATGTGCGCCAATACACGTTGATGGATGCGATGGATCAGCATGTCGGTCCAGAGCGTCCAGTAGAATTGCGGGAAGATCTCGTATTCGTACCAAGTGCGACCTTCCAGACGCGTACGTCCGTTCCCGAGATCGACCAAACGGAATTCCCCTCGTTTGCTTCGAAGATACCCGTCGAGGTGGGGAGGGTGGACGTGGCGATAGGGGCTCAGTTCGTGCATCGGCGAAGGTTGTGATTGAACGTCGAAAGCTAGACGTGTGGGGGGCTCCCAAGCCGTGATGGGTTCGACGAAGGGCCCGGTTGAGAATTCGCAATAGCGAACAGCCCCTACGCCGGACCCTTGGATCGTCGCCCGTTTTGGAAAAGCGATACCGAGTTGGAAGTACCAATTTGAAGGAGGAGGTAGATCAGAGAAACCGACCACATGCGGCCAGACTTGGTCGGGACTCGCGTTGATTTCGGTGGTCGTCAGGACTTCGTAAAGAGGAACAGTCCGAATTCGGCTTTCGGCTCCGGCAAGGACCGGTAGCAAGCTTATCGGGATGAGAATCATGATCGATTGTTGCGGTTCAATCGCTGCGATCATGAAACCGATCAATGCACCTAGGATCGCCATTCCACCGGCGATCGGCAGCAGCATTGCCAAGCAGATCACTCCTTCGAAGGCGAAGAGAAGTAGGATCATGCCGCTGAGCAGGATCGAAAGTTCTGCGACGAGAATACTCGATTTCCAGGACCTCAAGTGGGGTCGATTGTACAGGAACGAGCTTGTTGCTCCCATGATGATGGGTGTTCCCATGAACAACGCGGCTCCGTAGTCTGCGATCAAGTAAACGCTGAAAGAGACCATGGCAATGCAGATCAAAGCGGCGATTGCGATCCCGAACAAGGCAGAACGCAGTCCATGTCCAATCAAAGTATCCGGCGCATCTTTTGCGATACGAAACCGTTCTTGGTCGGCGCGTTGGACTCGCGGCAACAAGGATAGGATCAGCATCAAAGCGAAGTTCGCGAAAGGAACAAATACCCACAGACCGAACCAAGCGTTTTTACCGGCATCGACCGCACGGCGAACACTCATCGAAACAGCGATCCACAGAAAAGGTAGCGACCACACAATGATGACCCACATCATCCAATCGGGAGCAGGTGGAGCAAAGTACTTCTGCCTGACACTCATCAGTGGATTGAGGAAATCATAGGGGGCATAACTCCGGCCGGTGTTCACGTAGATGAACCAGAATTCGCAGAGGTACTTGAAAATCATCAGCGCGAAGCCGGAGGTAGCGTAGGCGAGTTGGCTGACTGGGAGTTGAAGCCCGAACCAGAGTTTCATTAGCATCACAAACGAGAAGTTCGCGAAGGGTTGATCTGGGGTGGGTGCCGAAGGATTTGCGGTGTTCATGGCCGATCAGCTCCTTCCCTAGTCGTTTCCGTGCTCTTGCTCTTTCGTGGTGGATTGTTCTTTTTGTTTGGAGAGTTTGTTCGTAGGGGTTTATCTTGAGCCTCAACTGGTGTTAAAGGACCAGACATCGGTGGGGTCTCAAAGAACGAACCTTCGTCGATCATCCGCGGGTCACCGGTACGTGTGAGTTCATCAAGCAATCGTTGTTCGAGGCTTTGGCGGACAGAGTGATACTCCGGATCTGCGGCAAGGTTTTTCATCTGATGCGGATCGACACGTAGGTCGAAAAGTTCTTCACGCGGTCTGCGTCCATAAGCATGTTGAAAGAAAGGTTGCCATTGAGGGTCATTGCGATGTTCGACCAACCAAGCTTTCGTTGGGCCGGCATCTTCGTCGGGTAGCGTTGCGCGGGTGTTCTCACGCACTTGCTGATAGCTCGGGGGCGTGGAGTCCATCAATCCGTACGGGTCGCCAAGCGGCCAGCGGTCGGGTCGAAAGTTAATGATGTAGAGAAACTCATCTGTACGGATTGCCCGTTGCGGATAGGGAGTAAAATCAGCACGCGCATTCTCGACATGACGTTCCCTGCCGAGGAAGACTGCATCGCGGTTCGGATCAAGTTTGCCACTATCATTTTTTTGGAGCATAGGCAGCAGACTTTTTCCAGTCATCGTCTGTGGGACTGCAAGCCCAGCGGTTTCTAGAATCGTCGGAGCGATATCGGTGAGGCTGACAAGATCATCGATGACACGATAAGACGGTTTGGCGATGTCCGGCGAGTGCTGTGATGAACTCTGCGTTAAACTCTGTGGTGAAGTTTGTAGCGGTGTGTTGGGGATACCAGGGCCTGCAATCATCAAACTTACTTCAGTACCGAAACCATAGAGGTTGCATTTGCCATGCGGGAATCCTGGTGGACCGTGATCTCCACTGATGATGATCATTGTCGATTCGGTAAGCTGCTGCGATTCGAGTTCATCAAGCAGTCGCCCAACGGCGGCATCCCAAGCGGCGATTTCTCCAAAGTAATCTGCAAGGTCTTGGCGGACGGTCGGCACATCGGGCAAGAACGGGGGGAGTTTCCCTTGGAATTGCTTCGGATCGAATCCCCACAGGCTCTCGCCCGAGCCTTCGATCCATTGGCGATGCGTATTGGTTGGTCCGAACCAATAACAGAATGGTCGGCCATCGGGTCGTGCTTTTAAAAACTCCTTGAAGTTCGATTCGACACCGTCGAGCAGTTCCGTTTTGGCTGCTTCGACCGAGCTACCTTCGCGAACCGCGTGGGTGACATTCTCGGAGAAATCATTGAATTTGCGTCCGGACTTTTCATAAGCGAATTTTCCCGCGCCGTAGGGAGCATCACCCGGCGATCCAGGGCTCCAAACTTTGAACGTCTCACCGATGTGATATCCAGCTTGATCGAGCAACAGCGGGAAAGCGGGAATCGTCGGATCCCATACGGCACCTTGGAGAATCGAGCCGCGACCGGTGCGCCAAAAGTGTTGTCCAGAGAGCAGAGCGCTACGGCAAGGTGTGCAGCTCGGAGCCGACACAAACGCATGTCGAAACAGTACCCCGCGTTGGGCGATACGATCGATGTTGGGGGTGCGAACCAGCGATAACAACGGATCGGGATCGATAGCAGCATAAGCGCTGGCAAATCGTCCCCAGTCATCTGCGAAGAGAATCAGGAAGTTGGGGCGAGCCGACTGTGTTGCTACTGCGTTATCGTCTGGAGCATTACCCTGTACGGGTTTATCGGCTTTTGCAATTTGTCCAAGTTGCGTACTGCCAATGATGATCGACCCAGCATCCGCAATGATTCCAACCCAAGCGATGAGCATCAGCGCGAAGAAGGGAATCCGCATCGTGAGTCTCTTGCGAGCGAGGATCAAGCTACATAGCGGCCCGTTGATTTGGGAGAGGATGTCGGGCATGCGTATGACACCATTGTTTTAAATAAATCGTTGGGATCTAGCGTTATAGACTTCTCTAGCCAACAGCGGGCTGTTGTTGGGTAGCGCAGTGGAATGCACCGAGTCCCCAGATAAAATCCGATGCGTCGATTGGGATGATATCGCGATCGGGATAGTGTTCGCGGAGGATGCCGACTGCTGCATCATCGGTTATCCGGTAACCGAATTGCGGAACGATGACGATCCCGTTTGCTAAGTAGTAATTGCAGTAGCTTTCCGGCAACCGATTGCCTTGTGCAAGCCTTGGTGGAGGCGTTTGCAGGGGGATGATTTCCAATGGGCGATCGTCCGCATCGGTCATCTCATGAAGCGCTTGAAATTGCTTCGCAAGGTGTGGGGCGTTCGAATCGTCGGCGGTGGAAGCGATTGCGGCGAGGACGACACCCGGACGGGTGAATCGGACGAGTTGATCGATATGGCTATCGGTATCGTCACCGGCGAGTTCGCCACCGTCTACCCATAGTACCTTGCGAACACCTAGCATCCTTTTGAATTCGGCTTCGATATCTTTTCGGGACCAGTTTGGGTTTCGGGTACCGGTGTAGACAGCACTGCTGGTTGTCAGCAGTGTTCCTTGGCCATCGGTTTCGAGCGCACCACCTTCGCAAGTCAATCGTGAGCGGAAGGCTTCGATGGGACGTGTTGAAGTACCATGCCCGGTGGTATCCGACCAGCGACCTTGGGAATCGAGTCCTTTACATATTTCACTGGAAGCATTCGCATCGCTGTCGTGAGGGTATTTATTCCCCCAGGCGTTGAAGATCCATTGAACCGCGCCGAGTCGACGTTCGGTGGGGTGCAGCAAGAAAGTCGGGCCGTAGTCTCGGATCCAAACATCGTTAGTTGCGATGGGGTGGACCGTGACATTGGGGATGTCTTCAAGGGCCTTGCGAGCGAGCGAAAGCGATTCGCTTGGACCACCCAGGACGTGTACGTGTTCGACTTCGGCAAGCGTTCGGATGACTTGCTCAGTCACGGGTGGGATGCAATGGAATCGTCCAGGCCAAGTTGATTGATTATGTGGCCAGGAGATCCAAGTCGCTTCGTGGCGTTCCCATTCAGCGACCCAAGTGAAGCCGAGTTCGGCAGGTGATTTTAGGCTCATGAATCCAACCATCGTTTGGTAAGGTCGCCGTAGGCATCGATCCGTCGGTCGCGGAGGAATGGCCAATAGGTACGTTGTGTGTTGATGAAATCCAAGTCGCATCGGACCATAACAAGCTCTTCGCTATCGTGGCTTGCGCGATGCAAGAGGTTTCCAGCGGGGTCGTATGCGAACGATCCCCCCCAGAATTCGATATTCTCTTCGACGCCGACGCGATTGGCAGCAGCGACGTAGAGTCCGTTGGCAATCGCGTGCGATCGCATCATCGTTTCCCAAGCTTCGTGTTGGCTTTTTCCAACGGTTGGTTTGTCTTGAGCAAGCCAACCGATAGCGGTTGGGTAGAGCAAAATCTCAGCGCCGCGGAGAGCGAATAACCGTGCGGCTTCTGGGTACCATTGATCCCAGCAAACCCCCACACCGAGTACAGCGTGTTTGGTTTTCGCAACGGTGAATCCGGTGTCGCCAGGAGTGAAATAAAATTTCTCGTAGTAATGGGGGTCATCCGGAATATGCATCTTGCGATAGAACCCGACTTGCGTCCCATCGGTATCGAAGACCAGTGCGGTGTTGTGGTACAAACCATGCGCGCGACGTTCGAAGACCGAGCCGGTCACGACCACCGAGCATTGCTTGGCTACCTTGCTCATCGCTTCGCTACTTGGGCCTGGAATGGGCTCAGCCCAAGCGAATCGATCATGGTCTTCGCTCTGGCAGGGATAAGGAGCGTTGAAGAGTTCTTGCAAGCAGACGATATCCGCGCCGGCTTTCGCCGCTTGGCGAACCATCTCCGTGGCTTTCTCGATATTTGCCGAGATCGAGCCGGGGGTTGTCATTTGGACAAGTGCAAGGTGAACGGTTCTATTGGATTTCGACATCCTACGATTCCTAGTTGCGGCTTACTGTATTGCAGTTGAAGGTGTTGTGGCTAACGCTGTTGTGGCTAAATGAATTGCGGTAAATAGTGCTACTCAGAGGATTGACCTGCGTAGCGAAACGAGCGGATGACAAGGTCACGGACGGCTTCTGCATCGACGCTGGTGGCAAGTTCGAGGTCATGTGCTTCGGGAGCTTGGCTGCGTCGATCGATGATGGTCGCACCACGGCTGATGGAACCTTGGTCCTCGACATCGACCATGAATTGTTCGCAAGTGAAGAGTTCGGGGGCAAGTAGGTAGATCACGCCGAGGACACCTTGAAGCGGGATGGTTTCTTGCCCGAGGACTTGTCGATAGGATCGAAACAAGTGAGGGAGCATGGTGTGCAGGATTGAGCCGACTCGGGTGTATTTCAGGGGCAGGTGCGAGAGGAGTTCGAGGTCGAAGCGGATGCGGTTGGTCACATCGAGGGGCAAGAGGGTTTTGGTGGTGGGGGATCGCAGAACGCGCTGCGCGCTGTGTGGGTCGAAATGCATGTTGAATTCGGCAGCGGGGGTTACGTCCCCGTGGCCTGGCGTTGCCCCGCCGGCGATGACGATCCGGTCGATTTGAGCGATAATACTCGGGTCGCGTTGGAAGGCTTTTGCGACAGAGGTTAGGGGGCCTAAGCACAAGATAGTGACTTCGGATGGAGCGGCTTTGACCCGATCGATAATAAGCTTGTCGCTTGGGAGCAGATGTTGTCTTTCGACGGGGGTAAGTCCAAGGTTTCCGAGGCCGTCGGAACCGTGCAGATCGCGTCCGTCGCCTACAGGAGCGTTATCGGGATCGGTTCCGATACCGATGCGTGGGTAGCGAGGAGGGTCAAGTTTTTCGAGAAGTCCCAAGACATTTCGCGCGCACTGTTCGGCTTCGACGTTCCCGGAGGAAGTCGTCACGGCTAGCACCTCGAGTCGCGGGTCGAACAAAGCGATGGTAAGAGCTAGAGCGTCATCAATTCCCGGATCGCAGTCGATAATGACTTTTCTAGCCATGGCTTTGCGTTTGTTTTTCTTTCATGAGCTTAAAATATTCGGCCAAGTCGCGGGTGGATGCCAACCTCGATAGCCGAGCGATGGGCTTTAGTGTAACGTAGAAGTCGTTGTTCTACAAAACGGGGCGGGATCCAGAGGCGATGGGTGGACCAAGGAAATAGCGGGGAAGCATGTTAGAGGATTTCATTGAAATTGCCCAAAAGGGGATCGATTTAAGCGCGGATCAGATGCAGCAGGCAATTGTCTGGATGCTTGCAGGCCGCGCGGAAGATGAGCACATCGGAAAGTTGCTCTTGGCTTTGCGAGCCAAGGGAGAAGCAGTTTCGGAAATGGTCGGTGCGGCGCGTGGAATGCGGATGATGATGACGCCGATCCGATCGGAACGGACGGGATTGCTCGATACCTGTGGAACAGGTGGAGATGGCAGCGGAACGTTCAACATCTCGACCGCGACTGCGATTGTCACGGCAGCTTGTGGAGTGCCGACGGCCAAGCATGGGAATCGCAAGATCACCAGTGCGACCGGTTCGGCGGATGTGTTAGCGAGTTTGGGGGTGGAGATCGAAGCGGACCGCAAGCGAGTCGAGCGATGTTTGAACGAGCTCGGCCTGTGTTTTTGTTTTGCGCCGCTGTTGCATCCGGCGATGAAGTATGTGGGGCAGGTCCGTCGGCAGCTTGGTGTACCGACGTTATTCAATTACTTGGGCCCGCTATGCAATCCTGCGAATGCGTCTTTCCAAGTGATCGGTACGGGGCGCGGTGACTTGCAGACCAAGTTAGCTGCGACGCTTGTTCAATTACCGGTCGAAGCAGCGATCGTGGTAAGGGGGTTGGATGGAATGGATGAAGTAACGCTCAGTGCCGAGACGAGCGTATATCACGTTCAGTATGGGATGACGACACAGTTCATGTGGGAGCCGAAGAGTTTCGGGCTTGAGACGATCAATGCAGAGGACTTGGCAGTCTCTGGGCCAGAGGAGAGTGCGGCGAGGATTCGAAGTATTTTGCAGGGGGAGCTTGGCCCTTCGCGTGATATCGTGTTAGCCAACGTAGCGGCTGGGTTATGGGTAAGTGGCAAGACACATTCGCTTTTTGAGGGAGTTGAATTAGCGCGCCGTGCGATCGATCGCGGGGAGGCTTTCGGAGTCCTCACGCAGCTCGCGAAACTTACACATGAACAAACCACAACGTGACCCAGGGCGTTGCCCTGAGCATGTCTCATCTTGCCGCGTTGTTGCAAGATGTACGTGTTAGGCTTGTTGTTGGTCGCGGAAGAACCGAAGTGCTTGTCGGTTCGACTCGAAAGCTAATTGATCGATGACCTCATCGCTTAAGTCGGTCCAAATCCATGAAGTGATTTCGCCATCGGAATTTGAAATTTCCCCGGCCTCGACTTCGGCAACGTAAAAGAAATCCAATACCGGTAAAGCGACCCCTCGGTACAAGTACGAGTTCGGCCGCGACGTTAAATACCGGAGCTTGGTCACATGCAAACCAACTTCTTCTAGTACTTCCCGCCGAAGTGCTTCTTCGGCATTCTCGCCCGGATCGACGAATCCACCAGGCATACCGAGCATACCTTTGCCCGGCTCATTGGCTCGCCTTAAGAGCAGGACATGCCCAAGGGAATTGCAAACCACTGCACCGACGGCTGAGACTGGACCGAAAAACGTCGAGTGACCACACTCGCTACATCGGTATGGACGCAACGGTGTGAATGATTTGCGGGGAGAACCACACGCTGGACAGTAGTGATAAGTCGCCGCAAGTTCCATAATGCCATCGCTCAAAAGTGTCTGCGGATGAATGCTGCAAGATACGTTGATAGTACCGTATCGACCCGAAATCGTCACAGAGCCTTAAGCTTGCGTGGGGCGTTTTTTATTGACTTTTGGCAAGCACAGCAAGGCTTCCAGCAAGAGCGCAAACAACATCGCAACGACAAACCATCGCCAAACTTCTTGGACGAGGCTGCTGGCCTTCTTGCTGGCGGAGATCTTGGCCCATGCCAAATCGCCGAAAAGTCGCTCCAGGCTGGAGTTTTCGACTACACGGGGTAAATCCTCGGCTTCGTCTCGATGGATAGCCACGAGATTCTCATCCGTTGCATAAACACCAGCGTGCATCGGGTACTCGTTCGATGGGGCTTCGTCGTTCCCTAAACTCATCTTGGAACTCGCGTCCACAGTTCGGTGCTCGGTACCTGCCAAAGCATTTCGCGTGGTGCCGACCCTCGATGCGCCGATGGCAAGCAATCGTTGAATGGTCACGTAAAGCACAACACCATCTCCCGCAAGTGTTGAATCTCGATCCGATGGAGTCGTCGCACACAACATGATCGGAAGAGCTTGTTCGGCAGAAAGCGTAACACTGGCAAGGAACGGTTTGCCACTGGGGAGCGTTGCGAGTGGTTCTAGGTTACCGGAGAGTCCACATAGCCGACGAATCCCAAGCTGCCCGACGGGCAACGGAGCTCCATTGAGGGTGTTCGAGAGAAGCTGCGAGTCGTTCTGCCATTGGGCAATACGAGCGATGCGGTCAGCGCCCGATTGAGCATTCCCTGCCGAGCCTTCAAGATTATCGGTCGAATCCGAATTGTTCGCTGGTGTTCCAGCGTTACCAGCGGGGGCTTCGCTGGCATCCAAAGCCTCCCAACTCGACCACTTCACGCCGAAGGCTTCGCTCTGATCGGGGCTTTCCGGTGGAAGCAACAAAAGTTGCCCGCCAGAGGCGACGAACTTCGAGAGAGTTTCAAGTGCTTTCCCTGAAGGAAGGTTCTCGTGCCAAACAATCAGAGCAACATCGCTTAAGTCGGTCGATTCGAATTGCGAGAGGCTGGCAAGCTCGGCTTCGCAACGCACGCTTTGTTCGGGTGAAATCGAAGCGCACAATTCGATGGCTTGGACTAACTCAGGAGTCTCACTGATGAGTAACGCGCGGCGCGCTGGTGCAGGTTCGAAGACAAAATAAGCCGTATCGTCCGATGGGTTCGAATCGCTAGGGATGCGGACCGAACCGAAGCCTCGAGCGGCGGGTGCAGTTTTGGTTGAACCGGCAACAGAATTCGCAGTGGCATTGTCACTGGCACTGTTATTGATGTTGGTGTTGGCGTCGCTTGTGAAGTCCTTTTCAAGTGGAATGCGGTGATCGGTCAGTTGTGCGGAGTTGCCTTGCATGGGGACTTCGACAACCGATCGATTGGAGCCGACGGTGATTTCGACCGGAATATTGACGGAGTTATCTGCGGAGTTATCCGCTCCGCCATTACCAGATGTACCTGGTGCCGGCGAGCTTGAGCCGGCTTGCTCGATTCTCAAGCTCAAGGAGAGTTCGGGGCCGGTTTCTGATTCGACTCGGCGGACTTCGGTGGTTCGGATCGAGCGGTTTGCGGCGGTGGGATTCGGGTCGTTTTGCGATAAATCGAGAATGGAGAATCGGATGGAGGGGCCCAGGGCGCGAAAGCCATCTTGAACACCTTTCCAGCGCCCGTCTTGGCTTTTCCAATCGCTATCGCGCATGTCGGAGCAGAGCCAGACCATCGTGTTTCCCGACGGATTGTTCTTGGCATACAGAAGTGCTTTTTCGAGTTGGCCGGGGATATCGCTCGTTGCGCTCCAAGCGTCTCGAGGTGCGGCTCGAAGCCATTGGGTGACCGACGGGAATTCTTCGGGTTTCTCGGCGAGCGGATCGATTTGCACGATGCGTTGGATGCCGAGGGTCTTGAACGTCTCGGCGAGTTGATCGATCCCTTGTTCGAGTTTGGAGTTCAAAGCTCCGTTGGGAATTTCAGCCATGCTTGGGGAACGGTCGAGCAAGACGATAGCGACTCGGTTCGCATCGCCTCCCAAGAGAGCCAGCAGTCCGCTTGTCAGAGGGCGTGCGGTAAAGAGGATCAATGCGGCGAGGGCGAGGGTACGCATCGCGAGGATCAACCATTGCCGCAGTTTGGTATATCCGCTGGACATCTTGGTCGCATCGAGCAAGAACCGCATGGCGGCCCAAGGGACGGTTTGGAATCGCCTCTGATTGACCAAGTGGATGATGATAGGGATAGCCGCTAGCGGCAGGGCTAGGAGCATCCAAGGTTGTAGAAAGTTCATCGCACGCCTCGTCCTCGTGTGCGGGCGACCAAGAATCGCATCAAGGGATGTTCGTAGGATTCGTTGGTTTGGACGCGGTGATAATCGACACCGGTTTCAAGGGTCAATTTCTGCATGGCTTGCAAGTAATTCGCGAGAGCGCGTTGGTACCTATCTGCTATCTCGCTTGGTTCGACAAAGATGGAGGTGTTACCTTCCATATCGACGAATCGAACGGGTCTGCCGAACGCGAATTCGATTTCTTGCGGATCCAGGAGGTGGAAAGCGGCGACGTCATGTTTGCGGAATCGAAGATGTTCGAAGCAGCGTTTGAGTTCGTCGGTTGGTACAAAGAAGTCGGAGATGATCACGATCAGTGCGCGTTGCCGAACTGTTTCAGCCAATTCGTCAAGGATGCTCGGCAGTTGTGTTTCACCTTGAGGTTTGGTTTTCTCGAGGGTGTCGAAAAGAAGTTTCAAATGGGCTGCGGAGCGTTTGGCGGGGATGTTTTGAACGATCTTCTCGGCGACGGTGGCAAGTCCAACTGCGTCACCTTGTTGTGCCGCGAGGTAGGCCAAGGTAGCCGCGATGCGTCGAGAGTAATCTATTTTCGTTGGCATCCCTTTCGATGCATAGCCCATCGAGCCGCTCGTATCGAGCACCACGCAGCAACGCAAGTTCGTATCGGCTTCGAACTCTTTAACGTAGTATCGGTCAGTGCGTCCGAAGGCGCGCCAATCGAGACGGCGAAGATCGTCGCCGGGAACGTATTTGCGGTACTCCGCAAATTCGACGCTGCTACCGCGGTGAGGAGAAGCATGTCGTCCCGATACGTTGCCTTGCATCGCATGCCGAGCTTTTAACGGAACGGCCGCGAGCCGAGCAATGATCTGCGGATCGAGGAAGGAGCGGGTGACGTTGAGCATGAGCTTATCGTGTCTCGTCGATGAGTCGTGAGACAATCTGCTTGGCTGAGACCCCTTCGGCTTGGGCCGCGAAGGTCGTGATCAAGCGGTGGACGAGGACAGGCTTAGCCACGTACTGAACGTCTTCGAGTCGCACCATGTAGCTACCTTGCAACGCCGCACGGCTTTTGGCCCCAAGGATCAAGTTCTGCACGGCGCGAGGTCCAGCTCCCCAACTGACGAAAGGTTTCAACCAATCGGGAGCGGTCGACGATTGTGGTCTGGTTTTGCGAACAAGCTTGGCTGCATACTCATAGATGTGGTCGGCTACGGGGATGCGTCGCACAAGCCGTTGATAGTGCAAAATTTCTTCGCCGCTGAGAACCCCTTGAAGTTTGACCATGTCATCTCCAGTAGTGGTCCGCGCGATTTGTATTTCTTCTTCCTCGTTTGGATAATCAAGCTCAACGAGAAACATGAAACGATCGAGCTGGGCTTCGGGCAACGGATAAGTCCCTTCTTGCTCGACCGGGTTTTGGGTGGCGAGCACCATGAAAGGAGACTCGAGGTCAAAGGTCTTGCCCAAGACCGTCACGCGCTGTTCCTGCATAGCTTCAAGCAACGCCGCCTGGGTCTTTGGTGGGGCACGGTTGATTTCGTCTGCAAGGATGATGTTTTCGAAGATCGGTCCAGGGATGAATTGGAATTCACGTCGACCTTCGGCGGTTTCTTGAAGGATATCCGTGCCGGTGATATCCATGGGCATCAAGTCGGGGGTGAACTGAATGCGGTTGAAACCCAGCGACATCGTCTCGGCAATTTTGCTAACCAAGAGGGTCTTCGCCAGACCGGGAACACCCATGAGCAAAGCGTGACGACGAGCAAATAGACAAATCGCCAATTGCTCGATCACTTCTCGCTGTCCGACGATGACTTTGGCAAGTTCGCTGCAGAACCTTGCGTAGGAGGATCGCAGTTGATCGATCGCGTGGACTTCCTGATCCGTCAGTTGTTGTTCTTTGGTCAGCGACGAAGAATCGGATTGGCTCATGAAGATTCTGAAGTGGTTAAAGGTTGGTTTTGCAGATCAGGAAAGATGGAGTAATGAGCGGAAAGTTATCGAGTAATGAGCGAAAAACTTTGTACTCTGCTCCCTATTGTAGTTCAGTTCGTTCTTTATGGTTAAGAAATGCCGACGGCGACTTGCTGAAAACCTGCCCAATAACAGCGTTCCCAGGTTGCGAAAAATGCGATGCCTTATCCGTTGGCGGCGCGGTAGAGGTCTGCGAAATCGCTGGTGCTCGCCGGGCGGGGGTTGTACGAACCGGTCCATTGCTTGCTAGCCATCGCAGCCATGGCTTCGATCAGTTCGCTCTCGGAAGAGAATTCGGCGAGTTTCGTTTTCCAGTTGGGAAGTCTGCACAGCGGGGTGGCCAGGGATGCGAGTTGAAGCCAATTTTGGAATGTTGTCGCCAGGGTTTCGGCGGGAGACGAGTGCGTTTGGTTGCCAGTTCCGGGTAGGAGCCGAGCCAGTTCGCGGTATTTATCGGAGATGGCGGTGGCATTCACGAAGTCGCAGGCATTAAAGCGGAGGACGTGCGGCATCATGATCCCGACGGCTTGGCCGTGGGGAACATCGAGAAACGCCGTCAGTGGATTTGCTAATGCGTGAGCGGCCCCAAGCATGGATGCTTCGATGGCCATTCCGGCGAAAGCCGCTCCGAGCTGCATGTGGGAACGGGCTTGCATGTCGTCGGGATTTTCGATGACGCGCGGGAAACCTTGGGCAAGGAGAGTCCAAGCTTCTCTTGCATAACAATCGCTCATTGCGTTTCGTTTGGTGGTAACGAAGCTTTCGAGGGCGTGGGTCAAGGCATCGATCCCGGTAAGGGCCGTGACGCGGGGTGGTTGTGAGCGAGTCAATGTTGGGTCGAGGATAGCGATTGCCGGTGCGGCTTTGGGGTCCCCGCAAGCCATTTTCACGTGGGTAACTGCATCGCTGATCAGAGCGAAGGATTGCATTTCGCTACCGGTACCCGAGGTGGTTGGGATCGCGATAAGAGGAAGCATTGTGTTGGTGGCTTTTCCCACCCCCCAATAATCCGAGATGCGACCACCACAGGATAACAAGAAGTTTATCCCTTTAGCGCAGTCCATGCTTGATCCGCCACCGAGTCCGACGAGTAGGTTGGGTTGGAAGGACTTCGCCAGGAGCAAGCCGGCGTCGACGTGTTCGGTGGTTGGGTTTTCGGTGAGTTGGTGAAAGCCGCATGTTTCGATGCCTGCTTTGTGTAAGGAGTCGATTCCTTTTTGGAAGATCCCTGCGGCGAGTACCCCCGGGTCGCTGACGACCAGAGCGCGGGAGGCTCCGAGGCTTTTAGCTAGCGTTCCGAGTTGTTCAATTGCATGATCCCCGGCCAGGAGTCGAGTGCGAAGTTGGTAGTCAAGCATTGGGTGGGGTGGGTGGGGTGGGTGGAATTGTGCCGGGGGTGATAGGTATTCTTGCATAACCCGAACAGATTACCAACTCAAGGCATTTCCGTTGTAAACAGAACATGACAAAAGGAGTTTACCGTTAATTTTACCTAGACGAAACACCGAAGTTAACCTGCGAGCAGAGTGTTCATGGATGAACCGAGCGACTTCTGAGCATTTGGGCGATATGCCCGGTGGGTTAGTGGGTGGCAGGTACGTCGGCGGCATGAACATCCCGCCTGATCCTTGGCCCATCAATTGTTGACGGCCGAATCATCATCGCTTCTTCGTTGCCGATTTGTTCAGGATAGGAGTTCCAGAACTATGAAGATGAACCGACTTGCGCTCAGTGCAATGATTGCCGGCGCTTGCATTTCGGGGTCGGCCTTCGGTCAAACCAACCGAACCGCCGCTCCGCGTTATTCCCCTGCATCGTACTACAGCTACTATGACGATGCATCGACAGGACCAGCAGTCGCGAAGGCTTCGACAACAAACGTTGTTCAAGCTTCTGCGGTTTGCGACACAAAACAAGCTTGCGACACCGGCAATGGAGCTGGGGCTGGTGGTTGCGACAACACGGGTGGATTGGGTGCGGCTTTGGGTGGACGTGCTGGTTGCGATTTAGGCAACGGGTGCGACGCTAGCGGTTGCGATTCGATCGGTGGCAGCAGCGGATTGTTCGGCTGCGGTCTGCTTGGAACGGGCCGTGCCCTCGGTGATCCATGGAAGCTTGTTAAAGAGCCGATCGGTGGATTCAACATCGGTGGTTGGACGAGTGTTGGATATCACTCGCATGCGAATCCATACAGTTTCAATACCTACCCCAAGAAGATTCAGCTTGGTCAGCAATGGTTCTTTGCAGAACGCATCGCTGATGGCAGCGACGGGTTTGGTTTGGGTGGTCGAGTCGATTACCTTTATGGTACCGATGCACCGGACACACAGACCTTCGGTATTGCGAACAACCACTGGGACAATGGCTGGGATAATGGCGGTCAGTACGGCCATGCCTTGCCGCAAGCTTACGGTGAAGTTGCCTACGGTGACTTGAGCGTCAAAGCAGGTCACTTCTTCACGATTGTTGGGAACGAAGTGGTTGCGGCTACAGGGAACTTCTTCTATAGCCGTCAGTTCACGTTCTACAACGCTGAGCCTTTCACCCACACCGGTGCTTTGGCAACCTACAAGGTCAACGACGATACCCAGTTGTTTAACGGCTACGTAATGGGCTGGGACAGTGGATTCGAAGATAACGGCGATGCTTACATCGGCGGTATCAAGACCAAGGTTAGCGACAAGTGGACGTTCTTGTGGAACTCGGTTGTCGGTCGCTTCGGAGAGAGCAAGTCGCTCAATCCGAACGAGCGTGGCGGTATTCAGAACGTGATGTTGATCGGTAATTTGACCGACAAGTTGACTTACATCAGCCAGACTGACGTTCTGTACACCACCAACGATTCGGCAGCAGTAGTTCGCAACACGTTCGGTAACATCAACTACTTGATTTACCAAATGAACGATCGCTGGTCGCTTGGACAACGCTTTGAGTGGTTCAACTACGGCGGATCTGGTTTCGGCGGAGCACACAACGACGAGTTGTATAACTACACCGTTGGTACCAACTACCGCGCTCATGCGAACCTCTTGTTCCGTCCAGAAGTTCGCTGGGTATGGGACAAGAACCACTTCGGATTTAACGAAGACAGGGCTGCCAGCCAAGCTGCTATCGGTGGCGACATGGTCTTCACGTTCTAGTTAGATAACTAGGAGTTTCAAAAGGAAGCGTTGGATTCGACGGCACGACCCAGGCCGTCGAATCACAAAGGCTGACTTAAGAGATACAAAAACACCCCGCAGAAGTGCGGGGTGTTTTTGTTTATTGAGTTGTAACTGGGTTTTACCCGTAGCCACTCGTCGCCGGAGGGTGGTACGTCAGAGCATGGCATAGTGCTGATCAACTTTGCGAGGGCGAGGGGGAGAATCGCGCGGCTGCGCGCGGGCGATCTGAGCTATTTTCACCTGGTACCGCGCGAGGTTTTATTGTTCTGCTCCCCTCGCCCCGGGTCGGGGAGAGGGGCGGGGGGTGAGGGGAAAGTCCGCGCAACGGCTGCTTTTGCGAGGGGATTTGGGGTTGCTTAAGTCTTTGCTGTGCTTGGGGTTGCGCGGTCACCACCCTCACCCCCCGGCCCCCTCTCCCGCCAGCGGGCGAGGGGGAGAAAGCGCGCGCGGTGGGGCGATGCCCAGGCCAGCGGGCGAGGGGGAGAAAGCGCGCGGCTGCGCGCGGGCGATCCCCGCTATTTTCACTTGGTAACCGCGCGCAAGGTTTTACTGTTTTGCTCCCCTCGCCCCGGGTCGGGGAGAGGGGCGGGGGGTGAGGGGAAAGTCCGCGCAATGGCTGCTTTTGGGAGGGATTTGGGGGATCTTAAGTCTTTGTTGCGCTT
>JBJONT010000342.1:0-3261 GCA_046051705.1 Planctomycetota bacterium
CAAATTGCTCGACGAATGGTCCGAGTACGATGCGGGAAAACCAAAACAAACCGCAGCGTTAAGGAAACGCGTGTTTCGGCAAGCGGCTCAATATCATCCACTCGTCAGCCGGATCGAGTCCATTCTCGATCATGACGAACAAACCGTCAAAGACAAGATCGCTGCATCGGAACAATCAACTTGGCTGGAACTCGAAGAAAAGCTCTTCGCCGATATCATCGAACATCAAAAACTTACCCGGTTTAATATACCAAAGGATCCAATTGAACTGCTGGCAAGATACAACGTTGCGCAGACTCAAGTGGCGTTGATGGATGCAACTCAAGTCATCATCGATGCACGAGAGGATTGGAAAGCCATATTGCGGTTTGCGAAACTGGCAAATTTGATGCATCGCATCGAACCCAGGACGCAAGGTTACCGAATCATGCTCGATGGCCCCGCCTCCGTTCTTCGCAGCACCCATCGATACGGAGTTCAGATGGCGAAATTCCTACCTGGACTTCTGGCTTGTAAAGGATGGAAACTAACGGCTCAACTGAACCCGAAACGACTAGCAAGTTCCCCTTCGCACCAATGGGCAAAAAAACGAGCATGGAAATTGACCCTCGATGATGCGGCTGGATTGCAATCCGATGCAATCGCTCCAAACCTCACCGACTCGCAACTCGAAACGGATTTGATGGAGGAGTGGCAAGTGATGCTTGCGATCGAATCAGGAAGTCCGGTTGCGACGGCACCTTCCGCACCACTTTCGTTAGAAACTTCATACTCGGTCTCCGGAGAGTCGGATAGGGCTGTGCCGTTCATGCAAGCCGACGAGAACAACCGAATTGAGAATCCAACCAGGCAATGGCAATTGGAGCGAGAGGGAGACATTCTTGTGCGAGGCCAACGGGTTTTCTTCCCCGACTTCACCGTGATTTCCCCCTCTGGCTTCCGCGTTTTCCTGGAAATCGTGGGCTTTTGGACCCCGGAATATATTCGCCACAAAAAGGAGGTGCTCGAGGTCTTCGCCCTGACTCCGCTTTTACTGGCAATCCCTCAATCGCTGAAGAAACAGTGGCAAAGCCACCGATTCTCCCCGAATCACAAAGTCATCTATTACCAACAAAGCATCTCACCCGGAGAAATCATCCAGGCGATCGAAGAAAACAACCCTTAAAATCCCTACAGGCTTGGCTTATGGCGGTTTTTGTACCATACTACATTTAGCTTTGGACAGTGCACTGCAAAATGGCAGTCCCCCTCCCCCACAACGAGTCCTCCAGTCTCCGAATCTTCGGCTCCGTCGAATTCCTACCATGTTATTCCGAAAAGCAAGACTAACGGTTCCAGCAATCCTTTTCCTCGTGTTACTGCGATTGGCGATCGGCTGGCACTTTTTCCAGGAAGGGGCTGTGAAAGTCCGAGATGGATTCACGTCGACACCCTTCTTGGCTGGAGCTAAAGGGCCGTTTGCCAAGCACTTTCATTCGATGATTCCGGATTATGACGGAACGATTCGAATCGATGCCAAACGGATGTCGGATGCTGCCGAATCTTACGGGGAGCAGATCAAACGAGAATTCGGTTTGAGCGAAGACCAAAGCAAGGATGTCGACTCGATCTTGGCTGACTTCAAAGCCAAACGCAAAGAAATCTATGACGAGTGGAAGCCCCAAATCGAAGAGTTCAAGAACGGCGTAGAGCGGATTGCGAAACTCGACAACGATCCATCGAGAAGCAAAGTTGCTTCGTTGCGAGGTCAACGTGAAGAAATCGAAACCAAATGGCGAGCCTTGGGCAAGCCAGTGCTTGCTGAAATCGATAATTCCGTATCTGAATTGGCGAAAAAGCTCAATGCGGTAGCGAGCGATGAACAAGCCAATCCGGATCCAAAGAAACCGCTTGCAAAGGATGCCAACGGGAACCCGATTCGCAAGAAAGTCGAGTTCAAGTACGAGGGCGAAGGCCCGATTTCTGTGCGACTTGTCGATAAGATCATCCCAATCTTCGACATGTCGGTAGGAATTCTACTGCTCCTCGGGTTGCTTACCCCGTTGGCAGGACTCGCGGCAGGAATTTTTTTGGCGTCGGTCGTTGTTAGCCAATTTCCCGGTTTTCCGGGTACACAACCAACGTATTACCAAGCCATTGAAATGCTCGGATGCTTCGTCGTGGCCTTCGCCGACGCCGGACGATACGCCGGGCTCGATTTCATCCCTTGGAGCTTTTGGAATCGCAAATCCAAAGTCCCTACCGTTTAATTCCATGGCCAAATCCATGGTTGATTCCATGGCACTGAAACCCCAATCCTCGTTTTGATGGGTTGGGAAAAACAGCCTGAAACATTCAACTTGTTGACGAACATTATTCGTTGCTAGAATACCTAACGCACTCCATTTAGCCTTTTTTATCGGTCATAGAGGTCATCGCATGCGTACTCTCAGTGCAGAAGACAAAGTAGTCGGACAAGACAATTACCACGAAGCGGTGGGTTTTACCCGTCGAGAGTTCCTTCAAGGCGTGATTGCGACCGGGGCGGTCAGTGGCGCCGGACTTGGAGCGATGTACTTTGGCTATGAAAAATATGCCGATCCGGTTCGTGTCGGCGTGATCGGAACGGGTGACGAAGGTAGCGTGCTGATCGGTGGATGCACACCGGAGTACGTCCAAGTCACAGCCGTCGCAGACATTCGTCCTTACAGCGTTTACCGTGCTTTCCACGGCGACTGGACAACGCCGACCCGCCCAGGGCTAATCAAGCAATACAAGTACGCCAGCGAAGCCGAAGCGAAGAAGAACGTCAAAGTCTACGACGCCTCGAACGGCGGTATCGATGCATTGCTCAATGATGACAGCATCGAAGCGATCATCATCGCCCTTCCACTTCACTTGCACGCCCCAATCGCGATCAAGGCGATGCAGAAGGGGAAGCACGTGTTGACCGAAAAGCTGATGGCTCACAACGTCGCGCAGTGCAAGGTAATGGCCAGGCTGTCAAAGGAGTTCAAGAACTCGTCAGGTCAACAACTTCATTTGGCAACTGGTCACCAACGACATTACAGCGTTTTGTACGACAACGCAGTCCACTTGATCCGCTGGGGAATGCTCGGACAATTGCACCACATCCGTGCACAATGGCACCGTGGGAACTTGCCCGGCAACGATTCGTGGCAACCACCGATGGTCGGTGGAGATACCGAAACTAAGGTCGATAAAATCAAGGCTGACTACGAGAAGTATGTTAAGGAACTTGAGAAAGCCAAGAACCCCGCT
>JBJONT010000343.1:0-5792 GCA_046051705.1 Planctomycetota bacterium
GAAGCTCGTTTTCATACTCAACGATTTCTTGAAGCTGATCAAGGAACCAAGGATCGATGCCGGTGATCGCGTAGATCTCATCGGTGCTCATCCCATTGAGCATCGCATAACGCAAGTACCACACGCGATCCGGATTCGGACGGGACAACTTGTTGCGAATCTCTTCGTCATCAGGTCGGCGATCGCTGTACCACAAATCCTTGGTGTCCGATCCAAAACCAAACGCCCCGACTTCCAAACCACGCAAAGCCTTCTGAAACGATTCTTTGAACGTCCGTCCAATAGCCATCGTTTCACCCACACTCTTCATCTGTGTGGTCAACGTCGAGTCTGCTTCAGGGAACTTCTCGAAAGCGAATCGCGGAATCTTGGTCACTACGTAATCGATGGTCGGCTCGAAACAAGCTTGCGTCTTGCGAGTGATGTCGTTTTGAAGCTCCCACAATCGGAAACCGACCGCTAACTTGGCTGCGATCTTCGCGATCGGAAACCCGGTCGCCTTGCTCGCCAAAGCGCTCGAGCGACTCACTCGCGGATTCATCTCGATGACGATCATGCGACCTGTCTTCGGATGAATTGCGAACTGAATGTTCGATCCACCGGTCTCGACCCCGATCTCGCGGATGATCGCCAAACTCGCATCACGCATCCGCTGATACTCTTTGTCGGTCAGAGTCTGCGCCGGAGCGACCGTGATGGAGTCCCCTGTATGGACCCCCATCGGGTCGAAATTCTCAATCGAACAGATGATCACGACGTTGTCATCCACGTCGCGCATCACTTCCATCTCATACTCTTTCCAGCCGATGATCGATTCTTCGATGAGAACTTCGGTGATCGGAGATAAAGTTAAACCGTTTTGCACCAACGAGTCGAACTCGTCTCGGTTGTAAGCGATCGCCGAACCACTTCCACCCATCGTGAAACTTGGTCGGACCACGCAAGGCAACCCGACATCGGCAAGCACCCTGCGGGCTTCTTCGATCGTGTGGACCACCTCACCTCGGCAAACCTCCATGCCGATCTTCTCCATCGCCACCTTGAACGCATCGCGCGCTTCGGCTTTGTGAATGACCTCGGGATTCGCCCCGATCATCTCGCAACCGTATTTCTCAAGCACCCCGTGCTTGGCCAAGTCCATCGCGATGTTCAACGCCGTCTGACCACCGAGCGTAGGTAGAATCGCATCGGGTCGCTCGCGCTCGATCACCTTGGCGACAAACTCCCAAGTCAGCGGCTCGATGTAAGTCCGATCCGCAAGTGCCGGGTCGGTCATGATCGTCGCCGGATTACTGTTGACCAGGACGACTTGATAGCCTTCCTCGCGCAATGCTTTACAAGCTTGTGTGCCCGAATAATCGAACTCACAAGCCTGTCCGATGACAATGGGTCCAGAGCCAATCAACAGGATCTTGTGAATGTCGGTGCGTCGTGGCACGATGAAGTTACCTTTACTGTGGAGTAGGCTTCGGATTCTCTGACGTGATTTTACTTTTACTGCGAACCACCAGCACCGGTTGCACTGGGGTCCTTGGGTTGCTTAACGCACGGAGCGCGTGCAACCCGATTTGTATTTTTGCGTGCTATCTTCGTTGATAGTTTTGCTGTGTGTTTGCGCTTTAAAACCTTACCGGCAGCCTTACCAGCAACCTCACCGGCAACCTTACCGTTAGCCTTACCGCGATCCACCGGGGCAGAGGGCTATTTTTGTAGCCATCCACCCCGAAATTGTTCACGCTACAGACTGCGGTCCGCAATCGAAGGTTATCGAGTTACTTGCGAGTTACTTGCGGCGGAACAAAGGACCGGCGTAACGAGCACCCACGCCGAGTTCTTCTTCGATTCGCAGGAGCTGATTGTACTTGGCCATACGGTCCGAACGGCTCGCCGAACCGGTTTTGATTTGACCGGTCGACAAAGCCACCGCCAAGTCGGCGATGGTCGAGTCTTCAGTCTCACCACTTCGGTGCGAGGAGATGCTGGTGTATCCGTTGCGATGCGCCAACTGAATGGCTTCGATGGTCTCGGTGAGGGTTCCGATTTGGTTGACCTTGATCAAGATGCTGTTAGCGATCCCGGCATCGATACCGCGTTGCAATCGCTCGGTGTTCGTGACGAACAAATCGTCTCCGACGAGCTGGACTTTGTTGCCGACTTTGTCGGTAAGTTTCTTCCAAGTGTCCCAGTCATCTTCCGAGCATCCGTCTTCGATCGAGCAGATCGGATAGTTCTCGACCCAGTCTGCGAGGAAATCGACCATTTCATCGCCGCTGAGTTGCTTGTTGTCGATGGTGTACTTCTTGGTCTTCTCGTCGTAGAACTCGGTAGCGGCGACGTCCAAAGCGATGAAAATCTGCTTGCCTGGCTCGTAGCCAGCTCGCTTGATCGCTTCCATGATCAAATCCAACGCTTCGCGGTTGCTCTTCAAATCAGGTGCAAAACCACCTTCATCTCCGACCGCCGTGTTGAGTTTCTTCTCGTTGAGAACCTTCTTGAGGTTGTGGAAAATTTCAGTGCCCGAGCGTAAAGCTTCGCTGAAGGTATCGAAGCCCAGTGGCATGACCATGAACTCTTGAACGTCAACCGAGTTATCAGCATGCTGACCACCGTTGACGATGTTCATCATCGGAGCTGGGAGCAAGTGAGCTCCGGCGCCACCGAGGTAGCGGTACAGCGGTTGGTTGGTGAATTGTGCAGCGGCTTTGGCGACCGCAAGCGAAACGCCCAGGAGTGCGTTAGCTCCGAAGTTCTTCTTGTTCGGAGTTCCGTCGAGTTCACACAAAGCGTTATCCAAGCCGCGTTGATCCAACGCATCGAACCCGATGAGTTCATCCGCGATTTTTTCGTTGATGTTGTCAACGGCTTTGAGAACACCCTTTCCCATGTATTGATCTTTGTTGCCATCGCGAAGCTCCCAAGCTTCGTGAGCACCGGTGCTCGCACCGCTTGGAACCGCAGCTCGGCCGAAGGAGCCATCGACCAGTCGTACGTCTACCTCTACGGTCGGATTGCCTCGGGAATCGAAGATCTGGCGGCCTTGGATGTTTTCGATCAAGCTCATGGGTAGATTCTCAACTACGGAAAAAGAAAGGTTTTTCAGACAAACCCAACAAGGTTGGGCGGGTCGACAACAAGAGATGCGTTGCCGAAGAAGCAGTAAGAGGCAAGCCGTACAATCACGCGGTTTGCATGATCGGCACCTGCGCACCGAGAGCCCGCCAAAGACCGGTTGCGAACCATCTTTTCGGACTTCTTCTCACTACTCCCGATCGGCAGTTCCGAATTCTGCCCGATATTTCTAAAATTGGCTAGTCGTAACCTCCCGTTGAGGTTCTCATTTAGGCCGGCATTCCTGTCCGATTTCTTTCCCGCAAGCCACCGGTTTCCCAATGTTTACAGGCCTTGTCGAGTCCAAAGTCCCCCTTGTTGGCCTTCGCGATTGCGGTCCGGGGAAACGGCTGATTTTCAACCTTGGGGCACTTGCCCAAGGGGTCTGCATCGGCGACAGCATCGCCTTGGCCGGCTGTTGCTTGACGGTGGTCGAGATTGGCGTCGAGATCGGCGGAGATTTCCCCCCCACGTGTTGCCATTTCGAGCTCGGAAGCGAAACGCTCTCGAAAACGTCCTTTGGAGTGATCCAGGTGGGAGACGAAGTCAACTGCGAGCGGAGTCTTCAAGTCGGCCAGCGGCTTGGAGGTCATTATGTTACAGGGCACGTCGACGGGCTTGGCCAAGTCACCCAGATCCGCGACGAAGGAGAGTGGCGGTTCATCGAGTTCAGTGCATCTCAGAGTCTATTGCGGCAGATGGCCCCCAAAGGTTCCGTAACGATCGATGGCGTAAGCCTCACGCTGGTGCGAGCCGACGACGGCGGGTTCAGCGTCGCATTGATCCCCCACACGTTAAGCGTAACGACCCTCGGGAAGCTTCGAGAGGGGAGCCAAGTCCACTTAGAGACCGACATCTTAGCCAAGTACGTCGCCCGCCAACTCACCTCCCTCGCACCCTCGCATTAAAACCAGCTGACTTAACATTCTCTCGCTTCTCCCCCTCGCTCACCAATCCGGGCCCCGCGCGCATACTGAAGCGCTTCTCCCCCTCGCCCGCTGGCGCAATACTGTTCGGCACGGAATTTGGGCGTAGTGGCATTCGTTAGGCAGAGACCAATTTGATAGGCGCAAGAGTGTGAAAGCCGGGGCAAGTGTTCAGATGTGCTAAATTGAAGATTGTTTCTGCGCATGCAGTCGCCCGAGCGGACATAAATTCATTATGCGCTTAGCACGAGGGCTTAGTTTGTCTTTTTCGACTCGGACAGTTCCTGCTTTGCCTTTTGCTTGGCGATATGCGTCTCAAGTTCGTCAAGACTCGCCCAGCCTGTTAGGTAGAACTGAAGCATCTCCCAGGTTCGTTTGTTGACCTTCATGTCGGTCCACAGCACGATTAGTAAACTGGCGATTAAGCCAGCGTATAGTTGAAGCGTGATGCCTTTTTGCTTGGTCGAAATTAGGTGCCGGGATCCTAGGATCTGCTTGAACCAACGGAAGAACAGTTCGATTGTCCAGCGATAACGATAGCCCATCGCAATTTGCTCAGCAGTCAGATCCATGCGATCGGTTAACAGCCATAATTCGATGACTTTGCCTGCGTCGTCGGTAATCCGTACAACCACAATCCGTAGCGTCTGTTTTACTTCATCCTTATGATGTGCAGTTCCGATACGCGAGACCGTGAAATCTCGCACAACTCCGGCATCGAGATCAGCTTGGCTCAGGACGCGTTCTTCTTGAAGCTTGAATGCGATGTTTTCTTTGACACGAGAGATGAACGACGATTTAGCGTCAATGATCGCTCGAAACAATCCATAATCTTGGTAGCCTCTATCGGTAACATAAAGCCGTCCAGCTTCCAGTGAATTTCGTAAGACATCCGGTTCGGAGCACTTGCCAGGTGTCACAATCGCTTGGCGTGGAACAGCCTCGAAAACTGAGAAATGCAAGTGCAGCTTGGCTGCTGGTTGTTCTGGAGACCACAATGCCCATGCAGTATGTGCTATAGAGTTGAAGTAGCTTCCATCGACAGCTGTCAGTCCTTTGAGAGCTTTGGCATCGGTATTGGTAACTAGTGGCATGGCTTTTAAAGCCAGTTCCCGCATGATTGCGCCTGCGATACTTGGATCGAACACCGAACCAGCCTCGCTAAAGGAGCCTAGGGAAACGCGTTTGACGCCAAGCAGTTTTTGGACTTTTTCCAGCTCGGAGGCTTGCTGAAGCGCTCGCATGCTAGTGACTACTGGGCTGAAGAAATAGAGTAGCAACAAGGAAACATAGTCATCACAAAAGAGCTTACGCGAATTGGCTTTATCACGTGTGGTTCCAACCGCTTCAAGACGTTTTAGCAACTTGCTGAGCATCTTGAAGTACTTGAAACCCTGGAGGTCCGAGGCTTCAATCGGATCTTTCTTGTCGGCCATTACGCATCTCTGAACAAAACTGGCAGTATGTTTAAAACATATATCGAGAGCGCAAATAGCGTGCCAAATCAAGTGAAAATGAACTACCGCCGGAATCAAATTCCGTGCCGAACAGTATTGCCGCTGGCGGGAGAGGGGGCCGGGGGGTGAGGGTGGCGACCGCGCAAACCCAAGCGCACAAAGCACTTACGCACACAGATCACATGTTTGCGCGCACAATCGCTTCTCCCCCTCGCCCGCTGGCGGGAGCAACGGAGTTGATGAATCTTTTCTCCCCCTCGCCCGCTGGCGGGAGAGGGGGCCGGGGGGTGAGGGTGGTGAC
>JBJONT010000344.1:0-3819 GCA_046051705.1 Planctomycetota bacterium
CCTTCCTAAGTTCGAATCGGTCGAATCCCGAGACTGCATAGTCGTGGCCGTTGTTCCCTCGGGCGATCAACCGATCACGCAGAACAAGCAACTTCGATCAATTTACAAGCCGCTGAGGCTGCCGAAGAAGGCAAGCCGGCGTTGCGAAAGTTCTCAATGGTCGCTTACACCGGTGGCGCGATGCGTCTTGGTGGCTGGCCTTACCTTGTCGTTGTGGACTTGGCTGGCATGCGAGTGACTCGCAAGTCGCGCCCAATCCTCAAGGACCATGATCGTGCCAGTATCGTTGGTCATACCGATGACATCATGGTCGTTGATTCGCGGCTCGAAGTCGCCGGCGTGATCTCGGGCGTGGGCAACACCGCTCAAGAAGTCATCGCTACCAGCGAGAACGGTTGCCCTTGGCAAGCATCGCTTGGTAAGAATGCCGACAAGGTTGTCTTTGCACTTTCAGCAATTACAGCTAACCAAAAAGGAAAGCTTTTCGCGGAGCTCCAGCTTTGGTTTCGGTAAGTAGAGTCCTTTTGCTCGGACAAGTTGTTCCATGGTGTCCCAACGAATTATGGAACCGCACACGATAAGACCATCTTCAATTCGAGAATGAAACTCAAACTCTTTACTATCCCAGAACTCGTCATTTTTGAATTCAACGCCAGCGTTGGAGCTACGTACTGTATAGCAATCCCACTCAAAATCCTGACTTTCGTGAAAGTTTAAAGTGCAAATATGGCTTCCGCGTCGCCAAACATCCCAACCGAGCCAACGACCATAATTTGAAAAAATAATCTTCTTCTTGGTGAGGAATTTCATTAGCGTTCTAGATATTCTTGTATGAAGTCGTAGTAGTTACTTCCCGCCTGACTACCAATCCAGTAGCCACCGATTCCACCGGCAAATCCACCAACGATCCCGCCAATTCCAGCTCCAACGGGTACGGTAACAACTTCCTCAGGCGCTGCTGCTTGTGGCCCCGCAAACCCTAGTGCCAGAGCAATTCCCGCTCCTGCCTTAGCACCACCAGATGCGCCAATACAGCCTCCTGCCCATGCGCCGGTCCAACCGCCTGCGATTCGTGCCGCCTCTCCTGCTTTATCTTCTGCCACGATAAAACTCTTGGTATCCGCATAAACTGCGTATAGAAAGAGAGCTTTACCTCCATAACTGAGACCTGTTCTTAATCGTATACCATTCTTCGTAGATACGGCATTGGCAGGCACTTCGCCTTTTATAAGTACTTCAGCTTCTCCAGCTCTCTTCCAAAGATCGAATCGTTCCTTAAGATGCGGGTTTCGCTCTAGAAATTCTTTCGACATCTTTATGATGTCGTCATAGGTCGTCACGTCAGCTCTAACTTTATTTAAGTCAACCCAAACAGGTTCTCCTGCAATGTTGGGAGCACCATTTGGTAACTTGCTACCGGATAGATACGGGGTCATCCCTCCCATATGTTCATTCAAACAATGTTCGATCGGATGAAGATTTATGCCTGGCCCGCTCGGTGACATACCGCTTTTTGCAGCTTGGCCAGCAGCCTCAACCTTCCGCACGATGTACTCAGGTGATTCACCGCTGAATGCGAATATGTAAATCAATTGCCAGTTCTCACCGGTTCTGGATATCGGCCCATCCGCCTCTTGTAATCCACTGGGATCGGTTGCGTTCGTAGGACTATTGCGAACGTACCGATAAAGATTCGGATCACCTGCTTGAAATCCGATTGGGTCTTGGCTCAGCCAGCGACCGACGGTTGGATCGTACATGATTTACTCCTTGCGGTAGATTTGTTGTTAGAGGTTGAAAAGTTCTGCGAAGACCTTATCGTGTGTTGATTCGGCGGGTTTCGCGGACTCAGGAAAGCGGTTCTTGAGTATCCGCTTCAGATTTTGGATGGCGGCCGAACGGAAGCGCTGAGCATCAGGTCCGGCAAGTTGCGAAGTTGAATCGGTCTCGAACGCTTCGAGTGCAGCGAACATCGCCAAAGAGGGAACGCCACCAAGTAGATAGAAGAGTTGGCGAGTGTAATGAGTCAAGGCGTGATGGATCGAAAATTGCTGGATATGCGGAGCAAGTCGGTCTGCTAAGAAATTTGCTTCCAACGCTTCATCGAAGCGAAATTGCTCTTGCAGGCAATTGGACCGTTGATCGGCGAAGTGGGCAAACAGTTCTCGATGGCTGAGTCGCCTGAGAAAACCATTTACTTGTTCATCGCGTGCGGTTACTGGTCGCCGAAAGTTTCGATAGTAATCGTGTGAACGTTTTTCAAATCCGTTACCCGCGGCTTCTAAGCAGAAGCTATTCGGACCTTCGCCCCATACGCAATAGAAGTGTTCCCAGTTCGATGCAACCGCAATAGGGTAACCAACACGTTGGCCAAGAGCGGCGTAAAGGACTGGTAACGTTACGCATGTTCCGCCATGCCCGGTAAGTACACCGGTCAAAAACAGATTACGAGAGTCAATTGCGTTGTATTCTCCTTCGGCAAACTCCATGTTGTAATGAACACGCAAGGCAGTCTGGACGAACTGAACCATCGCAATTGCTTGATACATCTCGTGCGAGTTCTCAAACGATTCCGGTTCGCTTTCGAAAAGTCGATAGTTGTTGTTGGTATAGTCGACCAACTGCGTCGACCACTCGCCAATCAAACCAAGGCAATCGCGATAAAGGTGGTCGATGTTTTCAATGAGACCGAGCGAACAGCGGAGATCTACTTCGGCAATATCGTGAGCATCGACAACTTCGTCCGACGACGAAATGAAGCCAGCGAACCATTGGCCCCATTCTGACAGCTTGGATTGATATTCCTGCACGACACCTGCTCCTTCGAAAAATACGATCGATTGATTATCCAGAATCCGAAAGCCAAAAGCAACTAGAGGTGGGGGAATCCGCGCATCGTTTGGTATTCATCGCAAGCTCTACCAAACCCAAAACCATCATCAGGTAGCCAACCACTTTGGTCTTGTTCAGCGTTCCGCCAAAGGCTCGAAACTCGATTCGATTCTTACCGCGGGCCAGGTGGGTCAGGTTCAGCAGGTGGTAGCGATCCGATTCGTTGGCTCTTAGCGTTGTCTTTGTTGCCGTACTGCTTGATTCGCTTCGCGTACATCATCTGCTCGCGCTTCCGGGTTCCGGTCGAAGCGTAGATCGCTCGTTCGTGGTTTCCAACCAAGGAAATCAATCTGGCCAAGGCGGCTGCGTCTCCGTGCCAGCTAATGGTTACGTGGAGGCCACAGCTAGAATTGACTCGGCCTCCGCGAGCGTTGATTTGGTCGATCGCGTTCTCGATCTGGCGTACGCCTTCAATCCCTTGAGCTTGGGGCTTACGAATTCGCATCCCTTGCGGTTGGGGGTTTCTGGTTTGATGCTCGCGTCGCGTTCTGCTCGCCATCCGGTGGGGAGAGAGTGTGTGTATATATAACTATTTCTTTGCGTGACACCGTGAAAGAAGAAAGAAGTTTTGGCCAACGAATTTTCTGGTCTTTTTGAAACTTCTTTCTCTTTTTTCACCTCATTTTAGCCGCTGAGCGAGTCCAACTCCGTTCCCCGTTTGATGGTGGTTTTGAGGGATGCCCTTCACCTATAAATCGATGCCATCGTGCTCGGACGCGAGCTTGCTCGATGGATCATCTCAGGAAAAGTCAGTCTTCGGAAACCAGTGTCCTGCGTCGTGGGGAATTTGGACGCAGAAATCTGTTATGCAAGATCGCGCCTGCTCCCGCCCAGTTTCATTTTGGAACTTGCGGATTTTTGATTGTCGATTCGCGACACGGATTGTTTAATCGCTTAGACTATGACGCCATGGTCACCAGCATCACT
>JBJONT010000345.1:0-4767 GCA_046051705.1 Planctomycetota bacterium
CGTGCCGAAGATTCAAACTCCATTGCTATTGCAGTATGCGGAGCTCGACACACGCATCAACGAAGGCTGGCCGGCTTATGAAGCTGCACTGCGTGCGCAGGGCAAGCGTTATGAAGCGTACATCTACCCTGGTGTGAATCATGGATTTCACAATGACTCGACTCCTCGCTACGATGAAGCGGCTGCGAAGTTGTCTTGGGATCGAACCATCGAGTTCTTCCGCAAGCACTTGAGCTGACCGATACCTGAGCTGACCGATACCTGAGCTGACCGATACCTGAGCTGAGCAATACTTGAGCTGAGCATTTAGATCTCGGTTCGCAGCATGGATTTGCCGCTAAGAGCCTGAAGGGCAAGTATGAGTAGCGATGAGTAGCGTTTTAACCCGGGAAGAATACGTCGAGCAAGCTTATCTGTTCCGCATTTTGTGGGAACGACTCGGCCAAGCGCTGACACTTCAGGATCTAATGCACCAGTGTCGCTTCGAGGTGTTGGCAACGACCAAGCTACCGATGGCGATCGACTTTCTCAACAGCGAGTTGAAGCATGCAGGGGTTTTAGCTCCCGGGATGCGGCGGTTGAGTCATTACTTCACGCCGTACCAAGCCTTTTTGGTCGAGCAAGCCGAGGAGGATCGAGGGAGTTTTGATTTCCGCACTGCGCTGTTGGTGCTGCAATCGGAGGCCAATTACAAAGCGTCCCCTTCCTTTGATCGGCAAGGGTTGTTTTTCTTTCAATTTGAATCGCTGTGCCGACATCGGCTCAATTACGATGCTGGACTCAAGAGCATGAGTGGGGATCCGGCGTACGGTCGGGAATGGCAAGAGTGGTTATTGATCTTACAGAAGCAGCTCGGGCTGGTGGACTTAGCGGATTTGATCTACGGACGGAGCGAAGAATTCGTCGCATATCGCAAACGGCATTTAGGGCCTGATGCGCAAGCCGAGTATCCGATTCTCTTCGGGGTTCGCGAAGGGAAAATCGCTTTTGCGAACCGTCGCAAGGAGCCTTTGTATTTGTTTGCAGCGATGCAACGCCATTTAGGGTATCCGCCGGTACCCAAGCGGGAAATTGCAGACCAAACCCTGGAATTGATCCCGCAGATGCAGCGTCGACTCGAGCGATTGGAATCGAGGGTAAAATTCCTCGAAGAAGAACAGCGGCAGGGGATCGACATCACCAAATTCTTCGGCAAAGGGGTGCCCCCACCAGTGGATTTGGGCGAAAACGCTTGATCGGCATTCCAAACGGTTTCTGGTTGCCTATGCTTCATGATACAATTGCTAAGACTTTATTAATCGTCGGTTCTCCTTTTGCTCAACAACGTACGCTGAATCACCAATGACCCTAGCCGATCAAGCTCAAGCGGACTTGGACCGTTTGCAACGCGCTCGCGAACAAATCATCACCCAGCTTTCGAAAACCATCGTGGGTCAGCAAGATGTGATTGAGCAGTTGCTCATCAGCATTTTTGCTCGCGGCCACTGCTTGCTCGAAGGGGTTCCTGGTCTAGCGAAAACCCTGATGATCAGCACGCTGGCGAAGACCATGAATTTGAGCTTTAGCCGAATTCAGTTCACCCCGGACTTGATGCCTGCGGACATTACCGGGACGGAGATCATCGAAGAGAACAAGAGCACGGGCGAGCGAGAGCGACGGTTTATGGAAGGACCGTTGTTTGCCAACGTCGTTCTAGCAGACGAAATCAACCGGACGCCACCGAAGACACAGGCAGCTCTCTTGGAAGCGATGCAAGAGCGACAGATTACGGTCGGTCGGGTACGGCATACGTTGCAAGATCCGTTTTTTGTGTTGGCAACACAAAACCCGATCGAACAAGAAGGAACGTATCCGCTACCTGAAGCCCAACAAGACCGATTCATGTTCAAGGTATGGGTATCTTACCCAACCTTTGATGACGAGTTCGAAGTTGCCAAGCGGACCACTGGACGAGGATCGAGTGACATTCAAGCGGTCTTGCAGGGAGCCGAGATCCTCGCGTTGCAAGAGTTCATTCGCGGGATCGAAGTTTCCGAAAATGTCATTCGCTACGCGTTGGCAATCGTACGTCAAACTCGGATCGGGCAACCCGGTGTACCCGACTTCGTCTCCGATCAGCTCGCATGGGGAGCCGGTCCTCGCGCGGTCCAGTTTTTGATTTTGGGAGCCAAAGCCAAAGCGGCTTTGTCAGGTCGTTCACATGTCGACACATCCGATGTGCAGTTCTGTGCCAAACCGGTGCTTCGACATCGCATCGTGGTCAACTTCGCAGCGGAAAGCGATGGCGTGACGAGCGACACCGTGATCGAACAATTGATTCAAAACACTCCGACGGCTCAAGACCAGTTGCTACAAGATGCCCGATTCCAAAAACTATTTGCATCCTGAAGCAATCCGTCGCATCTCCTCGATGGAGATTCGCGCACGGAATATCGTCGAAGGGTTTCTCTCGGGAATGCACCGCAGTCCGTATTTCGGGCAATCGGTCGAGTTCGTACAGCACCGTCAATACGTCCCCGGAGACGATCTTCGTCATATCGACTGGAAAGTCTGGGGAAGACAAGATCGACTCTATATCAAGCAGTACGAGGAAGACACGAATCTTCGCTGTACACTCTTAGTCGATGCTTCGGCCAGCATGAGTTATGGGCGCGGACCGCTCAATAAATACAACTATGCCGCTACCATCGCTTCCTGCTTGGCTTACCTCAGCCTCCGGCAACAAGACTCGGTAGGGTTAACGGTCTTCGACCAGAAAATCCGCACGAAACTACCTTGGCGCACAAGTCGCAGTCACCTTCAGGCCATCTACAAAGCGCTCGAAAGTTCTCCAGTATCGGAAAAGACCAATCTGACGAAGGTCTTTAAGGAGATCCTCGAAACATATCCGAAACGCAGCTTGATGGTCATCGCATCGGATTTCCTCGGGTCCGAGAAAGAAACACTCAAGGGCTTAACCGCCCTGCGAAGTGCCGGGCACGACATCCTCGTGTTTCACATTCTCGACGATGACGAACTCGACTTCCCGTTCAACGATCCGACCCGATTCGAAGGGATGGAATCGATCGACACCCTGACTTGTAACCCGCGAGCGCTGCGGGAAGGATACTTGGAATCGCTCCAACGATTTCTCGACCGAGTCCGTCACGCATGTGCAAGCGCCCGTATCGACTATCAATTGATTCGAACCAGCCGCAGTGTCGATGCGACTCTGACAGCCTACCTAAGTGCCCGAATGGCGCACATGAGAAAGAGGTGAACCCATGCAATTCGCATACTCACCGTTAGCTTGGGGATTTCTTCTAGTTCTCGTGCCACTGCTGATCCATTTGATCAACTTGGTGCGTCACAAAAAGACCCCTTGGGCGGCCATGGAATTTCTGCTCGAAAGCTATCGCAAGAACCGTCGCTGGGTGTGGCTTAAACAAGCCTTGCTCATCGCCTCACGGATGCTCGCGATGGCTTTGCTCGTCGGCATGCTAGCCCAGTGGCTGACCGATTCGAAGATGTTTGCTTGGATGGGCCGCAGTACCATTCATCATTACGTCATCCTCGATGATAGCGCTTCGATGGGTGATACCGCAAACAACAAGTCCGCTTATCAAAACGCACTAACCGCAATCGCTTCCATCGCTGACGCGACGAAGCAAGACGCATCGAATCACTTGTTGAGCATTTTCCGGGCATCGAAAGTGCAACTGGCCGGCAGCGATAACGCGAAACCTACCGGCACTGCGAATGCCAAACCGGATGCCACTAATCCAGAACCCGCCAAGCCGGATGCTTCAAACGCCGAAGCGATCAGGGCCGATGCCGTCGCAGATCTGCTTGCACAAAGCATCCCAAGCGATCCATCGGGGATGCTAGCTCGAATTAACAGTACGCAACCCACATCGCTTGAGATCGGACTAGAAGACTCCCTTGATGTGGTGACACGTTTGGTGCGAGCAAGCGAAGATCAGAAATCGATCATCTATTTGATGAGTGACTTCCGAACCAAAGACTGGGCGAATGCAGTATCGCTACGGCAGCGATTGCTCTCCATTGCGGGTGATTCCGTCGAAGTCCATTTAATCGATTGCGTAGAAGCCAAGCATGAGAATTTGACTGTTACCACGGTTCAGCCGAGACAAGAAGTCCTCGCGGCCGGGGTTCCGACCATGGTCAACGTGACTGTTCGCAACCAAGGCGCGGCACCGGTTCGCAACGTAAGCGCGCGGGTAACGGCCGTAGACTACGGGATCTCCAACGGGGAGCCAAAACCCTCTGAGCGTTTTTCGGGATTGGTTACCGAACTTCCTCCTCTGTTGTTCGAGCGTATCGAGCCAGGTGAGTCTGTTACACGGAACGTGCAAGTTGTCTTTCCGAAGAGTGGTTCGCATGTCGTGCAGATTGAGCTCCCCCCTGATGCGATCGCTGCGGATAACATCGCGCGATGCGTCTTGGAAATTTCCGAAGGAGTTCGCGTGTTGCTGATCGATGGGGATGCGGGGGGCAAGCACTCGTATTTCTTCGAATCGGCATTAGATCCAGGGGGCAATGCAAAGACAGGTTTGCTGATCCAGCGCGAGCGACCTGAGTATTTGCGCGATGCAGACAGCGTCGCATTGGAAAACTACTCGTGCATCTTGCTTCAGTCCAGTCCAAGCCTTGACCCTCGCGCTCTAGCGAACTTACATCGATACATCGCGCAAGGTGGAGGGGTCTCCCTGTGGTTTGGAGACGACCTTTCGATGAATGATTATCTTCGCAGCTATGGAGCTTGGA
>JBJONT010000346.1:0-26357 GCA_046051705.1 Planctomycetota bacterium
CTTTGACACTCGATCAACTTGGCCTAGTTTCCGTATTGACTGTTCGAAAGACGAAAGAGATCACTTGCGAACCGCTGGATTGATGTTTGAAACTAGCAAGGAAGAGAGTTTCAAGAACCAATGGGCGGTTTTGAACGGACCCGGTATCGCTGCGGTCAAAGCGGTTCACGGAGACGGCATCGATTCGAAAGATATCATCGAATACAAGCGGCTTCGAGCGCTCGATCCTGATTGGTACGACATTGCAAACGCGGTCGCCATGAGCATCTTGCTAGATCGAAGATGCAAGTCAGAACCAAGCTATTTGATGGAAATCATGGAGTCGCTAAGCAAATGATCGAACCCTATTTTGAGACGCTATTTGATCAATTGAATCAGCGAGCTGCTAGAGCGACGATCGCAGATCGTACTCCGTCTCTCGAAGTCCTTCGCGAATATCTGCGGCAACAATTCGAACTTGAGGGAGGGAAACCCGGTAGCTTTCTTGGTCAGCCAGTGTTCGAGGCTTTATTCGAATACGAATCGCAGCCTCATCCCTTAGCTAATCTCGATTTTCTTGATTTAAAGACAATCGACTTACTAGATAATCCGCCAAAGGAGCATCGTGAACGGCGTTTCTCTAAATTGCTCCATCCGTACAAACACCAGGTCGCTGCTTGGCAGTCCCTCAAAGCGGAACCATGTCGTTCGGCAATCATCAGTACCGGCACGGCTAGCGGTAAGACCGAATGCTTCCTCGTGCCTATCCTAGATGATCTGGTCCGCGAGTATTCCAAAAGTCGAAGGCCGCTACAGGGCATCAGAGCGTTGTTTCTTTATCCTCTTAACGCTTTGATCAATTCACAGCGAGAACGCTTGGCTGCTTGGACCGCAGGGCTTGAAGGGGGCGTTCGATTTTCACTTTACAACGGTGCTACGCCGGAACGAATTCCACAGGCTAAAGAAGACGCTACCCCAGAGGAAGTTCTCTGCCGGCGTACGCTGCGAGAAAATACTCCGCCAATCTTGGTGACGAATGCCACGATGCTGGAATACATGCTTATTCGGAGCGTTGATCAGCCAATCATCGATCACTCCAAAGGCAAACTGCGATGGATTGTTCTTGATGAAGCCCACACGTACCTAGGTTCCAATGCAGCCGAAGTATCTCTACTTCTTCGACGAGTTATGCAGGCGTTTGAAGTGGACGCAAGCAAAGTACACTTTGTTGCAACTTCGGCAACGATTGGCGGCCAGGAATCGGAGTCGAATCTACGTGAGTATCTCGCAGACTTGGCTGGTATCGATCCATCGCGTGTTGACGTCATTGGTGGCAGACGCATCACTCCCCAAATGGAAACGACTGGACTCGTCGATAAATCGCTCCCTAGCAAAGAGGAAATGGACTCGCTCCCTGATTATGAATCACGACGGCGAAGATTAGCATCCGTGCCATCTATTCGTACTTTGCGGCACGAACTTACTTCAAAACCGCTGTCACTCGTAGAGATCCGTGAAAAGCTCGGTGAGGGAGTGTCGAATCACGAAGCCTTGAAAATTCTAGATGCCTGTAGTGAGGCCTTGCCAAAAGATGCAAAAGAGCAACCACTACTTCCGCTTCGTGGGCACTTCTTTATGCGGACGCAGCCGGGAGTCTGGGCTTGTTGGAACCACAAGTGTTCCGGTCGAACCGAGCAGCTTACAAGCGATCAATGGCCATTTGGTGCGGTCTATTTTCAACATCGCGAACGCTGCGTTCATTGCGACTCGCTCGTGCTTGAGGTCCTTCTGTGCAAGGATTGCGGTGAAGTATATCTCGCTGCCGAGGAAAACGACAAGCAAAAGCTAACTTCAATTCCTTGGAAGCAGTCAACCATCATTGATGACTTCGACATAGAGATTGAGGAAGACGCCGATGACGAAGAGGAGCAATCGAAAACTAGAAGCACAGCGAAACTTCGACAGTTGATTTGCTCGCGATCGGCAAATGATTTTATGGATGCCGAATCAAACTACGACCGCAGTACTGGAGAGATTCTGCAAGTAGAAAACGCCAATTCAGTTGGTTTGCGGTTGGCGCGCCGGCACGACCCTGATAATCGAATCCGTTGCGTCACATGTGGAGAGCCAGACTCTCAAGCATATCAGCAGTTTCGCTCGATTCGTGTTGGCGCGCCGTTTTACCTTGGGGTCGCTATACCAACGCTGTTGGCTCATGCCCCAGGCAAAGATCGAGTTAATGCAGCAATTCCATACGATGGTAGACAACTCATTACCTTTACAGACTCTCGACAAGGAACAGCAAGATTCGCAGCTCGGATGGAGTTTGAAGCCGAACGCAACTTCGTCAGGAGCTTTGTCTACCACAAGTTATGGTCGCTATCTCGGCTGGAGAAACCCATCGACTTTGACAAGCTCCGTGACGAGGTGATCAAGCTAAGGCCTGTAGCTTCGACGATAGGACTGGAATCATTACTACAAGAGAAGGAGGAGCAGCTCAAGAAAGCGGAAACGAGCATCAATGCTCCAAAAGGTTCCGTGAATTGGAAGGACCTGATCGAAGCGCTGAGCAAAACGGATCCTGTCGCCTACTTTCTACCTGAATCAACGCGAGCCCGATACACACATTCGTTGAGCGACCCAGCCAAAATAGCTGAGATGCTGTTGTTGCAAGAATTCGCAAGACGCCCGCGAACAGGGAATTCCCTTGAGACCTTGGGCCTTGCGTCCGTACATTTCCCGAGACTTGAAAGTGTCGCTCCACCCGATGATTGGTGTAGAAAGCGGCAAACGCAAGAAACCTGGTATCTCTTTCTTAAAGTCTGCATAGATTACTTTTTGAGAACTAACTATTGTGTGCAAATCGCAGACACTACACGCAGATGGATGGGGTTGCGTTTTCAAACGCGTTATGTCCAGAGTCCCGACTCAGAGCGCAGTACCGCAGTGACTCGAACTTGGCCAACGTTGCGATCGAATCGCCGTGGAGACCAGAGGCTCTTTATTTTCTTGCGGCTTGTTCTGAACCTCAAACAGCAGGTACCGGACGACCAGCTCTTGGTTGAGCGTCTATTGCGGGAAGCATGGAGGGCCATTTACAGCAGAATCCTAGTTGAGGAGCAACGTGGATATCAATTGAAATTCCATGAGGCGGAAATACGACTTGCAAATGTGGCTTATAAGTGCCCTGTCACCCAAAAGCTCATTGACGCTTCCATTGCTGGCGTTTCTCCCTATCACAACGAATTGACCTGGCAATCTCTCGGCCCAGCTAAAGCAATTAAGATGCCGTCGGTTCCATTTCCTTTTCGCAGATCGACGGAAGATGGTCGGCCGGTATCACTGAACGAAGTCAATGCCTGGCTTGATAAGAACGAAAAAGTCCAGGCAGCACGGGCTGAAGGCGTTTGGAACGAGTTCAGCGATCGGATCGCGGAAGATCATAGCTACTTTGAGACCGCAGAGCATTCAGGTCAATTGTCCAAAAATCGGCTTCAAGCACTTGAGAATCGGTTTCGCTCTGGAAAAACAAATCTCTTAAGTTGCTCGACCACCATGGAGATGGGGATCGATATAGGTGGTTTGTCCGTTGTTGCGATGAATAACGCGCCCCCAGGGCCTGCCAATTGGCTTCAACGCGCTGGGCGCGCTGGGCGTCGTGGCATTTCCAGAGCTGCATCGTTAACGCTTTGCCAGAATCAGCCTCATGGGCATGCAGTGTTTACCAATACTGTTTGGCCTTTTATAACTCCGATCAGTATTCCGAGGGTCGCTCTTAACAGTGTTCGTATCGTGCAACGTCACGTCCAAGCGTTTTTACTCGGACGATTCTTAGGAAAGAAAAAGACAGAGAATGCTACGCGTCTAACAAACGCGTGGATGTTTGTGGGTGAGACACCGGTGTTTGCCGAGTTCATCGTTTGGATGCGCAAAAATGCTGAAATAGATCAAGTGGTCTGTAGGGGTATTGCGGCGATCATTAAGAGGTCTGCGCTTGAGACTGAATCCATTCGGCTGATTTTGGACTTCGCAGCATCGGAGTTGCATACTTTAGCGACGGAATGGCTTTCTCAGCGCGAGACTTTACTCGCTGAAATAAATGCAGTTGGTGGACTAGCTGACGGGGACAAGCATTCCGCGCCTGAGCAGCGTGCACTTTCCTCGCAGCTGAAGCGACTCGATGAAGAATTCTTACTCAAAGAGCTAGCCGGTCGAGGCTTTCTGCCTGCCCATGGTTTTCCGTTAAATGTACTCCCATTCATCAATACCAGCGTTGAAACCATACTTGCAGAGGCCGATCGTCCACCCGAGGAACGCGATGACAACCGCTTCACGATACAAAGTTATCCGTCTCGGCACCTATCTATGGCGATACGGGAATACGCGCCTGGGAATAGTATCGTGATCGACAACATGTCCTATCTCTCAAGCGGACTGACGATGCATTGGAAAGTTCCACCTTCCGACACGGAATTTCGACAAACTCAGGCAATACTTGGATTCTGGTGGTGCCCGCAATGTGGCTTTTCTACAAGTTCAGCTACGCAACCTAAACAGTGTGAATCCTGCGGCAATCTTGAACTAAAAGGTAATGGATATATCAAGCCCTCAGGATTTGCAGTAGATATACGGACCGGTCGCCCTAACTCGTCCGATGATGAAGTCGTTTATGTACCTCCAACCGAGCCGCGATTGGGCTGCCGAGGAGATTGGATATCACTTGCGAACCCTGCGTTGGGGAGCTTTCGATACGACGCGGACGGAACGGTGTTTTTTCACAGCAGAGGGGCAAAAAGTTTTGGATACGCAGTCTGCCTTCGTTGTGGCAGAGCGGCATCCGAATCCGGCCTTGCGTCGGATGGGGCCGAGGTCTCGTTTCAAAAGAATGGAGAACATCGTAGGCTTCGGGGCGGCAAAGAATCTGACGGAACCGCGAGATGCCCGGGCAGTGACGGACAATTTACGATCAAACGTAATATCTGGCTTGGCGGTGAAGAGAAAACAGATGTTTTCCAACTCCGACTCAAGCATCCAACGCTGCCAGACGTGACGATTCCGGAGGCAGCAGCTGTTTCCCTGGCAATCGCGTTGCGTCAAGCGTTGAGTAAGGCACTTGGAGTCGAATCGCAGGAGATCGGCTGGTCAGTTCAAAACAATAAAGAACAGGGAATTGGATATCGCGATATTTACCTTTTCGACAGCGCTGCTGGGGGAGCGGGGTACGTTGCTTCTGCTGGATTCATGATTGAAGCACTGTTGAAAACAGCAAGGGAAAGTCTGGCGGGATGCAATTGCGATAAAGCCTGCCATTCATGCTTGTTGGACTTCGGAACCCAACATCATGCAGAGCACCTAGATCGGAATGCCGCCCTCGATTGGTTAAACGAAGATTTCTTTTCTCTGCTACGAGTTCCAAGCGATTACTGCGCCTTTGGATCTGAAACGCAATACGAACCAAGAGGTGTTGCGGAGGGCATGTTGATTGCTTTACAGAAACGCCCTATAAACAGCGTGTGTTTTATCGCGGATGGAGATGTTGATCTATGGGATATTGATTCTTGGCCTTTGTGGCGTCACTTTGCGTCTATCGCCACGCCAGAGGTTGGTATCGATACAAGTCTTTTTTTAACAGAGTCAGCCAAGAAGTCGCTACCCTGGTCCATCTTGCACTCGATGGTATCCAAAGCAAACGCAAGACAGGCAAGGGTTTATGTTGTTCCAGACTCAAGTGTACATATTGAAAAATGTACGATTGCAGGCCTGATCTCGTCCCCGGATAAGACAATCGCTTGGGGCGTATTCGATCAAAACTCACTTGCACTCGGTTCCGGCTGGGGGCAGGGGACGAGTACATGGCCTGTGGTCAAAGGAAGTTTGATCAATATCCAAACTGCTAAACGCGAAATCAATCTGGCGTTGGTTGAAAGTGAGAGACCTGAAGATTGTACTCAAGTGCTTGTCAACAAAGAATTGGACGGTGACGTTGTAAATATAGGGACTTCGTTCTGGTCATTGCTGGAGAGAGAATCCAGTTGGCTGAAACGATGCTCAGAACAAGGGCCACCTGTTTCAATCGTGTATTGCGACCGATATGTTAGGTCTCCGCTGACAGCGCGCGTACTCTTCGAATTGCTCAAGAGATATGCGTCAACGTCGGGAAGCCGCTCCGAGCTGATTATCAAAACTACTGAAAGCCCACAACAACAGTCAGGACATGCGCTGTACCACGACTGGCGAGACTGTGGAACTCAAAAGGATGTTCTGGAACATTTGTTCCAACAGTATTTTAAAGTTTCTGTAACGGTCTATCCGAGGCCACAAGACTTAAGCCACTCTCGATTCTTGTCTTTGACATGGGCTAATGGGCTCCGCGTTGATGTAAACCTTGACCAGGGCGTTGGCTTTTATCGAACCAAGAATTTTATATCATTCGACTTTGCGCTAACTCCAAGCTTACAGGCCCAGAAGCTGAGTGCGTTACGGATTGCAGTTGAGAATCAATCGCCTTCGATGCCCCTGTATGTTATCAAACCTGTCTAGGAGCATAAATGATGCGTTTTCTGATTGCCGATTCGTTCACGTCGAGTCTCAGTAAACTGACGAGCGAAGAGCAGTCGTTCGTAAAGAACACCGCATTCGACCTCCAAGTCAATCCCGCACATCCTGGATTACAGTTTCATCGAGTTGAACGTGCGAAAGATAAGAATTTCTGGTCAGTTCGTTCAGGGCGTGACTTAAGGATCATTATTCACAAAACCGAAGCAGACTTCTTGTTGTGTTTCGTCGATCACCATAATGCTGCGTACGCGTGGGCTGAGCGGCGTAAGTTGCAAACACATCCTGAGACCGGTGCCGCTCAGCTTGTGGAGATCCGCCAGAAGGTCCAGGAACATGTTGTTCCGACGTACGTTGAAACTACAGTCAAGCGGGAATGTCGAAAGCCCTTCGTGACGTTAACCGAATCGGAACTTCTGAGCTACGGAGTTCCACCGGAATGGACAGATGCGGTCAGGGAGGCAACCGAAGATTCAGTTTTTGACCTTTTCGTCCATCTACCTGCCGAAGCCGCTGAAGCATTGCTTGAAATTGCAACAGGTGGTCGACCAAGTATTCCGATACCCGATGTCCCTAAAACAGACCCATTTGCTCATCCAGATGCTAAACGGCGATTCATACTGATATCGTCCAGCGATGAGCTGACGCGTGCACTCGAGTATCCATGGGATAAATGGACTGTCTTTCTACATCCTGAACAACGCAACTTTGTAGAAAAGAACTTCAATGGCCCGGCAAGAGTATCGGGATCCGCGGGTACGGGTAAGACAATCGTTGCTCTTCATCGTGCCTTCACGTTAGCTCAGAGAAATCCGGAAAACCGAGTTTTGCTTTCGACTTTTTCTGACTCTCTTACACGATCGCTTCAAAGCAACCTTGATAAATTGATTTCAAATCAGCCGCGATTAGCCGAACAGATCGAGGTACTCTCGCTGCCAACGCTAATCATCCGGCTTTTTGAGGCACATTTTGGAAAAAGCCTCTTCGCGACTGAGTCTGACATCAAACGTATTATTGCCATTGAGAGGAGTACATTAGGAACCAAGAAATTTACGACGAATTTCCTTTGGAAAGAATGGGAACAAATCGTAGATGCTTGGCAAATCCGAACCTGGGAGCAATATCGCGTCGTACCAAGATTTGGACGTAGAACAAGGTTGACCGAGGATGGCCGACGTTCCTTATGGCCTATCTTTGAACGTGTTCGTGAGAGACTTATCAGTATGGGAACTATCACCGAATCGGAGGCATGTGGGCGCCTGGAAACCATGTACAAGGAAAAGGGGAATTTCCCCTACGATTTTGCAGTCATTGATGAATCCCAAGATATATCGGTGCCGCAACTGCGATTGCTGGCTTCGAGTCTCTCGCTCAATCCGAACGGGCTTTTTTTCGCGGGTGATTTAGGACAACGCATTTTTCAACAACCATTCTCCTGGACTGCACTTGGAGTTGATATTCGAGGGCGAAGCAAAACGCTTAGAATTAACTATCGAACATCCCAAGAGATTCGTCAGCAATCAGATAGATTACTAGAATCGCATTTTCTGGATATAGATGGCAATTCTGAAGATCGAACCGGTACGATTTCAGTGTTCTCTGGTCCAGCCCCAAGAGTCATTCGACCGACGAGTAGGAACGACGAATGCCAGCAAGTCGCCCAATGGTTGCAAGAACAACTTGAGAGTGGTGTCTCGCATGAGGAAATATGCATTATCGTTCGTAGCGATGATGAACTTTCCAGGGCAGATGATGCCGCTGCCAGTGCTGGCTGCAAGTCTCGTAATCTGAATGATTCCAAGTCAATAGATCGGAAAACGATCCCCATTGCGACGATGCACATGGCAAAAGGTATGGAATTTCGTTCTGTGGTTGTCATGGCGTGTGACGACGAAGTAATACCGCTGCCGTCTCGGATTGAAAGCGTTGGCGATGATGCTGATCTGCAAGAAGTTTATGCGACGGAGCGTCAATTACTTTATGTCGCATGTACTCGAGCCAGGGATTGCCTTCTGGTATCTGGAGTCACACCCGCCTCAGAGTTCCTGGATGACTTCGAGTAATCTCCTGCCGAAACCTTGTGTCATTTTCCGATACGACAATCGATATATACCGACTATACAACCTGCTTAGCGATTCTCCCAAGCGAAGGCGAACCACCAAATTCCGCTGACGACACAAATCTTAAAAAACACCCAAACGAAGACAAAAACAACGAACCTATCGAGGTAACCGTTGTCTAATTTATTCGTAGTTCCTGAGCTGCGTGAAGGTTGTTGCATCTTCGGATTCAACGAATGGTCTGCCAAAGTTCCCTCATTAGCCATTGGATATAATCGTTATGTCGAACGAACATCCCTTCAAAATCACTTACCTACACCAGCTTCTAAAAGAAGAAGGCTATCTGCCAAAAATCGACGACGACGGGGACATACTCTTCAAGTCCGAGGGAAAGACACTTTGCATTTTTGCCGATCGCGGCGACCCAGATTTCGTTCGAATTACGTTACCCTACTTCTGGTCGGTCGACTCGGAGCCGGAGCGAGAGCTGGTGATGAAACAATGCTGCGCTGTCAACGAGAACGTTAAAGTGGCAAAAGTCTTTCTCGTCGGCGATAGCGTCTGGGCTTCGATCGAAATGTTTATCTCCCCTGTGCAGTCCATCCACGATGTGCTGCATCGCTGTATCACTGTTCTGCATTTGGCTGCCGCCGAATTCTCGCGAGGGATGATCGCAGCGGCAAATCATGTTGAGGATTGCGACCAAAACAATGGAATCGGTGACCCTAAAGAAAACCTTGGGTAGTCGCCTCTCCAACGCCGTTGTCCTATTTGCTCTCCAAAAGTCGCTACAATCGAAGCTCGCTCACGCGGGCATAGCGAGCAATCGCTGCTGTTGCGATTTGGCAGATGACAAATAAAGGACACGGTTGTATGAACCAATTTTCTCTTCGGCGGTGCATGATCACGGCTCTAGTGTGCATGTTGCTCCCATTGGCCCTATGGACAAGTCCCCTTCGGGGGGATGACTGGCCTCAGTTTCTCGGTGCAAACAGAAATGGGATGTCGTCTGAGAAAGCGTTACTCGACGCATTTCCAAATTCAGGACCTACCCTCCGGTGGAGAGTCCCCGGTGGAGTAGGAATGTCTGCGATCGCCGTCCAAGGAGAATTTGCGCTGACGACCTGGAACGCCGACAACAAGCAATTGCTCGTCGCGCTCGACACCCTAACGGGTAACGTGAAGTGGAAAGTCGAAATGGGGAAGGCCTTCAAAAATGCCATGGGAGACGGGCCCCGAGCCACACCCTGCATCGCAGGCCAAAACGTTTATGCCTATTCCGGAGAAGGCATCCTCGTCGCTGCCGAGCTTCAAAGTGGCAAAGTCTTGTGGCGTAAAAATCTCACAGAAGCATTCTCTACTGAACCTTCGGAATACGGCATGTCGAGCTCACCGCTCGTCGTCGACGGGCGTGTCATCGTCCACGTCGGAGGAGCTCAGGGGGCGGTTGTGGCTTTGGCTACTGACGATGGAAAAGTCCTTTGGAAAGCTGGTAGCGGGCACGCAGGGTACTCTTCTCCTACGTTGCTCGACATCCAAGGTACACAGCAAGTAGTCAGCATCACTGGTACAGCAGTCATGGGGATCGAACCGGGTAACGGCCAAGTCCTGTGGAGTTATCCATTCGAGACCGACTATGGTTGCAATACGGCAACTCCCGTTGCAGTCGACGGAGCGGTCTTTATCTCCTCAGGAGAGAATCACGGCTCTGTACTGATCGACATTAAGAAAGAGAACGGTAAATACACCACATCGGAGCGATGGAAGTCCCTGGATACGAAAAGCGTCATGCGAAACGAATGGCAAACATCGATCTTAGTAGGTGATCACCTATACGGATTCGATAACGTCGGAGCCGCCGGTCCAGTGAGCCACTTCTCCTGCATAGAAGCCAAGACGGGCAAACCGGTTTGGCAGAAGAGCCGTTTTGGGAAGGGGAACCTTGTCTACGCCGATGGGAAGTTTTGGTTGACTACGATCGAAGGTGAATTGTTAATCGCCAAAGCCGATCCCAAGGGATTCCAAGAGGTAAGCCGTGTATCGCTGGTTGGTAAGAACCGACAAGCCGTGTCGATTGCGGATGGTTTCGGTTATTTGCGCGACGACAACGAAGTTATTTGCGTCAAGCTACACTAAAGTCCAAGTTGGCAAATCAAGCTGTTTGGCTTGGGGGACGCGTAAAGCATCCCCCGGATCTGATGCGCGATTCACGTTATCGGTTGCGAAACAACTTCGGCATGATACATGCGGCCACCGCATCCGATGGCTTGAATCTCTCCGGCAAGAACTGTGCAAGCTGTTCTATCACAGGCCCTGGATCCGCTACTAAATCGGGATAAGAAATCTCTAAGAGCTCCACCCGGTCGCTTTTGCCAAGGATCTGGCGTATCTGACGACTGTGGGCCTTTTGGAAGCGAGCTTTTCCCAGATGGTCTGGCATTTCCGGGTTGCGGCAGAGACAGGGACAATTGCGTTGGATTGCGGATCTACTTCAGTGAACCCAGGAACGCCGTGATGGTAAGCCATCTTGCCGGTGGCGATCGAGGTCCAGAGCATTGGAGAAAGCTGAGGCTCGAGGGTGGTCAAGTTGCCGCTGGTCCCCGAGCTTACGAGGCTCTCTAGGGCAGGCATACCTCCGGAATCCAAGATGGGGTTGATAATTTTCCAATCGGCCGAGTCCCAGCCAACGAGCAGTAATCGTTTCTTTGTCATGACGGTCAAAAATTATTTTTCTGCTGCAAGGTCCGTTACCAACACACACTAGAGCCGACGAATGCAATCAAACTTGCGAATTCGCTAAAACCAAAGTGGACTCTTTCGGGGCCACTGGAACTTGCTCCGGGGAACTTTTGCAAGTTTTATGCGGGCGTATAAATTCTAAAATTCGCTCTAATCGCAAGAACACGGAATAGCCGCTTTTCGGTTCCCGAAATCCAATTTAAATGGCCAATGAGAGCATGGGTAAAAGTGGATCAAAACAGCATTAGGTCAGTTAGGGACGCAAAAAACGATTTTCGCGGTTCCTATTTTCTTTGGATTGATCGAAGCGCTCCCTTAAAATAGACTTCAACGAGATTGATTGCACCCATTTACTGGAACTTTGTCTGGATATCCTGATGATTGCCCAACAGGCGTTAGAGACCGGTTCAGTCACCGATTGGCTTCAGGGGCTACCTGCGGGCGAGCCTGATGCATTATTAGGCATTTGGAAGCGATTTTATGAAAAGGTCGTGCGACTTGCGTCTAAGGAACTAGGGAATCAACCTGATCGGGCGATCGATGGTGAGGATGTCGCGCAGAGCGTATTCCGTCGGGTCTATGCGGGAGTGATGAGTGGAAGTTATTCGGACATCGATAATCGGCAAGATCTTTGGAGACTTCTAATTGTCTCGACCCATAACAGGGTGCGCAGCCACTTCCGTGCCATCCACGCTCAGAAGCGTCCTGTATTTTCGAATGGGGGCAAAGACGACTTGCACGTGTCGATGTTCGATGAGCTCAGTGGCCCGGTCGCAAAAGCTCAATTTGCTGATCTAGTGAGCCATCTCCTGCAAAAGCTCGATCAAGAAGACCCGACCGGAGAGTTACGGCAAATCGCTCTCCTGAAGCTCGATGAATATTCTGCTGAAGAAATCGGCAAGATTGTCAAACGCCGCAAGAGCCACGTACTACAGAGCATTCGACTTATTCGTATGCTGTGGGAGGTATCTGCACTGCCGTGAACGATCGATCGCCATATCCTTTCGGTTACTCACGCGACCCGATATCACCAGAACTTTTTCGAAAGATCATGGTGGCAACGGCTGCATGCGAAGATCGGTTAGATCGTGGAGAGTCAATCGATTTAGAAAACTTCATTCAAGAGTACCCTGACATTCCGAAGGAAGTGCTTCTAACGGAATTGCGTCAGATCTTCCGGGATTTCTCAGCCAGCGCAAATCGACTTCAGTCAAATCGCAGCGGTTCGGAATCTGAAAAACAAGCTCAAAACAGTTATAGCCACGCTGAACGTTTCAGCGCGTTAGAGCTAATTGGCTCAGGTGGCATGGGTGAGATTTATCGAGGCTTTGATCATGAATTTCAGCGGGCGGTGGCCATCAAGAAGATACGCAGAGTACATCACGACAATCCCGAGGCTCGATCGAGGTTTAAAGCAGAAGCTGAGATGACTGCTGGGCTCGAGCATCCCGGGATAATCCCCATTTACGGTAAAGGAGTTGATGCCCAGGGACGAGATTTCTATGCGATGCGTTTGATCTCCGGCACTGGTGCCGGAACGCTTGCAAGCTCCATTCGGGAATTCCACTCTCAGTGGACAACGTCACCTCCTGAGAATCGCCTCTCTATCAATCGTTACTCTGAGCAACTTCGAGAACTGGTCCGTCGACTTATCGATATCGCGGACACTGTCGGGTATGTTCATAGCCGTGGCATCGTTCACCGGGATCTGAAACCGACCAATATTCTGATCGGTCCCTATGGAGAAACTCTCATCGCGGACTGGGGACTGGCCAGGAAGCTTGATGCAAGTCCCTTGCCGCGAAACACCAGCCAACTTGACGCGTTTTCTAAGCAAGTATCGGAGCCACGTCATCATAGCGATGAGAATTCGAACCATAGTAACAACGCGACATCCACTTGTAACTTGAGCAACTCCGATGTCACCTCTGGAGTTGGCACTCCCGGTTATCGTGCCCCTGAGTTATCCGAGGGTACACAGCTTGAGTTGCTAAGGTTATCAGATGTTTACTCACTAGGTGCTATTCTTTACTGCATCTTAAACGGAAGCAGTCCTTCGGAGGATACAAGCTCGATAGCTTCTAAGCGAATAGTTCCATCGAGCGACTCGCTTCATGCGATTTGCCGCAAAGCAATGGCTTCAGAAAGTGCAATGCGATATCAGACGACTAATGCATTGCGAGCTGATCTACTGAATTGGATAGCGGGTGAACCTGTTTCAGCAAACCCCGAAGATTGGTGGGAACGAGCCGTCCGTTGGCCAAATAGAAATCGTTCAATGGCGGCAGCTCTTTCGGGTGCTCTGGTTATCGCTTTCTTCGCCGGTAGCTTGTTCCTCGGGTACCAGTCATTGCAATCGAAGATATTCGAGAAACAATCTAAACAGCTCCAGACGGCCCTCAACGCGTCCACCGATCTCTTAGAGCAGACACGTCAAGCCAAGTTAACTTCCGAGAACGCATTGCACCTTGCAGAAGTCAAGCAAGAAGAAGCCGATAGCCAACGAAGCATTGCGGAAAGACGTGGTACACTAGCATTCAATGGACTCCTGAAGTTCCAGGATCTTCTGGTAAGTCGTCGCGAGGTCTTTGAATCGGCTGATCTAAATACGCTTCACAGCGAATTTTCCAGTCAAGTTCAAGAAGTTTTCCAAGCGATCTTTACCGATGCGCAACAGCAAACTTTGATCGATCCTAAGGATATCGTCCTATTCTGTGACATGACGCGCCGCTTGGCTGTACTGGAATCGAGCCTGAAGAACTTTGAACAGACAGACTCGATGCTTGATCGCACCAGTGCATGGATGACGGAAACTCTTAAACGTGACGATCTACCGAAGAATACGATTCAAATAATACAACTTCAGATCAGTTCGCTAAGAAGTCTCCAGGGGGCTCTAGGCATTCAAGTTGATCATCAGTCGCAAGCCCAGAAAAACTTGGACGATGCTATAGAGCGGCTCAGCACTTTGCTGAAAGATAGCGATTTGGCCCCCGAGTTGCGAAAGAGAGCGACTCTAGAGCTAGCCAACGCTTGGTCGTCTTTGGCGCTGCATTCATCGTTCTTCGGAACGGGAGAACAAGCGATCGACCGCCAAAGAATCGCGTTTGAGATTCTTGGTCCACCTGACGCTAGTTCCTACAACGATGCTTTAGCTAGAATGCAGTTGCATTCCAACATGTCGCAAATATACGAACAGCTGAAGGAAACCGATTCTGCAATTACCGAATTGCAGAAAGCTTCGCAAGGCGTCGAGCAAGCTGAAAGGCTACTGGACGGAAGTCCTGATAAAAGCGAACCTCTTGGCACAAAACCGATAGTGGAATTTTTCTATACTCGGTCCAAAATCGGGCGTGATCAAGCGAGATTATTGATTGCGAAAAAGGACTATGCGGCTGCGATGGAAGTACTGCATCAGCTCGCACCCAAGCAGGCACAAGCACTAGAGATTTTCCCGTCCGATTCACGGCTCATCGGGAGCTACCGAACCATCGCAAATACGATCCAAATGATTTTTCTTCGGACGGGACAGCGCGAAAAAGCTATCGAGTTCTGTGAGCGACAAATCGATTTCGCAAAATCCTTTTGTCAAAACAAACCCAAGAGCAATGCGAGCATAGTCTTCAAAATTACAGCCTTTCACTCGGCAGGGCATGCCTATGAGCAACTAGGGAGTATCGAGCTTGCGTTGCAACGGTATCGCCAAGCCCTGGAAGAGTGTGAGCAAGGGGAGTCTGAAGGTAGTCGAATATCTAGCATCGCTTATCAGAAAGTCGAATTGCACATGCATCAGTTCCACTTGCAGTTTTCTACAACGGCATGGGATGATGTCGAAGCGCATTTCAGACGAGCTGTTAAAGCCGCCGAGGAGCTTATCGTGCTCCCCTCGCGAAATGGCGATGAACTCAAGCAAGCGCAGGATCAGTTGCGACGGGGCATTACAGCCATGCGTGATTCGCATCGAGAAGTTGATGCAGCAAAATGGAATTCGGAATTACGGTCGAGAAACTTGGGTCCCTAACCCTTCCTACTGTATCTTGATGCACCTTACTCTCCCGTCTACCATAGGCACTCACCGAACTTCCCCTCAGTTGTTTCTGAGGAAAACTACGCGGTAAAACACTCCATAGTGTTTCGTAAATGCCCCAGGTTCTATCCAGACACGAAATCGGTACATTGCACATGACGACGGAGCCTGGATCGATCACGCAATGGTTGCAGAGACTTCATTCTGGCGAAGCCGATGCCGCTAAGGAGATTTGGAATCGTTACTATCCTCGTGTCGTGAGACTCGCAGCGCTGCAATTGATCAAAAGCGATGATCGTTCTATCGATGAAGAGGATGTCGCCCAAAGCACTTTTCGCACGGTGTACCTCGCTGTGATGAACGGCAAGTATCCAGACATCGAAGACCGTCGCGATTTATGGAGACTGCTACTTGTATCTACGCTGAACCGGGTAAGACGCCACCACCGTGATAGCCATACACTCAAGCGATCGGTCAACGAGTTGGTAACTCAAGATCAGTCTCGCCGCAGATTGATAATGGAGATAAGCGGTCCTGACGCACAAGCTGAGATGGCCGATCTCATCGAGACACTTTTTCGTCGTCTCGACCAAGAAGACCCCACCGGAGAGCTTCGACAGATTGCATTGCTTAAACTTGAAGAGCACTCCGCAAGTGCCATAGCAAGAAGATTGAAGCGGAGAAAAAACCATGTGCTGCAAAGGATTCGATTGATCCGAATTCTTTGGGAAGAGTCGTTATTCACATGAGCGAACCATCCGAGCCAGAAATTCACTACTCGCGCGACCCATTACCTTCTTCCATATGGCGGAGAATCGTCGCTGCGAGCTCCGATTACGAGTCGTGCATGGAGCGAGGCGATTCCATCGAACCAACGGAATTCGCGTTGCGGTATGACGATATACCATCCGAGTTACTCTTGCCTGAGCTGAAGCGAATTCAAGAAGAATATGCTTCGATAGCGGATCCATCGGGAACTCTTGGCGAGGAGTTGATTCCAAGCGATCGATACATTGAATTGGAGTTGATCGGAACAGGAGGGATGGGGGAAGTCTACCGAGGACTTGACCTCGAATGCCAGAGACTTGTGGCGATCAAAAAGATCCGCAAGAAGCATCAAGACAATCCAGAAGCGACGCAACGTTTCCGCGCTGAGGCGGAAATGACAGCGGGTCTTGAACACCCCGGAATCATCCCTGTATACGGCAAGGGTACCGACACCCAAGGTCGCGAATTTTACGTAATGCGATTGATCAGTGGTCAAGGGGCTGGAGTATTTGCCGAATCCATCAGTGCCTTTCACAAACAATTCAATTCGGGAGCTACGAAGAACCAGCCTCCTCAAGGAAATCTAGCCGAACAAATCAGATACATCTTGCGACGCATGGTCTACGTTGCTGATACCGTCGCCTACGTCCACCACCGCGGAATCGTCCATCGAGACTTGAAACCGTCGAACATCTTGATCGGGCCTTATGGAGAGACCTTGATCGCAGATTGGGGATTGGCGAGACAAATCGGCTCGAATACTCCAAATGGTGTTAACGATGATTTGAGCAGTTTAGCCGAAGGATTGGGGACGCTTAGCGATACTCATTCCGGTGCGACCGCAGGGGTTGGGACACCAGGATATGCGGCACCAGAACTAGCGCAAGGCACGCAGTTGCAAGCTCTATGCTCAGCGGATATCTACTCGCTTGGCGCAATGCTGTACTGCGTTCTGACAGGAAAAACCCCCGGCAACAATCCGAGCTCTATTGCGTGCAGTCTTGATGTGCCGGCAGTCGAGTCTATCGAAGCGATCTGTCGCAAAGCGATGGCAAGAGATCGGTCTGAACGATACGCGACAGCGGAAGAGTTTCGTGACGACCTTTTAAAATGGATCGCTGGTGAACCGGTCTCAGCGCACCCAGAAGGTTTTTGGGAAAAGGCGATTCGCTGGCCTAGCAGAAATCGCTCGACCGCAGCAGGGCTAGCCAGCGCACTGGTTATTACGTTCGTCGCGGGAACCCTATTCCTTCTCTACCAATCTCGCCAAGCAAACATTCTCGCAAGTCAGTCTGTGCAGTTGCAAGCAGCACTAAAAAATTCGGAGATACTTCTGGAGGAAACGCGGCAAGCAAAGCAGACTGCTGAGAAAGCCCAGGAAGTTGCTGAACAAGCTCAAAGCCGCGCCGAGAAGAATGAACGAGAAGCGATTAAGAGTAAGCAACTTGCGGAGAAACGAGGAGATCTAGTCTTCGACGGACTAATCCGTTTCCAAGATTTGGTCACCTCCAATGATCAGATTTTTCGATCTTCCGATCTCAGCTCACTGCACGATGCCCTAATGGAAAATTCCAGAGGGATCGTTCAAGCGATCTTGATGGACCTCGAACGGGAATTTCCTCCGTCGAAAAATAGCCTAAAGAGGCTCGGGGAAATGACCCATCGGTTGGCTGTCATGGAATCAAGTCTCAAAAAAATCGATGCTGCAAACTCGATCTTCATCCATACCTGCGACTGGATGTTACAACGGCTGAACTCGAAGGAGCTTCCCCCAGATACGGAATTATTCCTACAAATTCAGATCGGTAAGCTTCGCAGCCTTCAAGGTACGCTATTGATGCGAAGTAGTAATTATCAACTTGCGAAACCCTTCCTCATGGATTCCGTCATACGACTAAGAGAGGTTCTCTCAGATAAAAAACTTCGCAACGACGACAAAGGTCAAGTGCATTCGTCGTTGGCATGCGCCTTGTCGTCCCTCTCGATGCATGAGTTCTACGCAGGTAATTTCGACAACGCAAAGATGCTTCAAGAGCAAGCGATCCTTAGCCTGGGAACGGATGAACCACGAAACTATGATGACGCGATGGTTCATGTACAGGTACACGGAAACATGGCTGTAATTCGTGAGAAAGCCTTGTTGGTTGATCAAGCCGTACAGGAACTGGTGAACGCTTCGGCGGATGCTGACATTGCGGAACGGATGATCTCGGAGAACCCCGGAGGTGTTGAGATTGGAAATCGAGGGGTCAAGCCAACGTCAGAGCATATTCGGCTACGTTCGCAGCTGGCATATGAACAAGCGAGGCTATTGGTTGCTGAGAAGAAAGAGTCTGAAGCGAAAGAGGTATTGCAGGGACTCCTTAAGAAGGAGCAAGCATCCGTTAAGCTAATTCCAAATGACTCCGCACTGCTAGAAGCTTATCAAGCCACGGCTACGAAGCTCCAGGCCTTATTGATCAGTACAGAAGACCGTGCGCAGGCAACGCGTATGACGGAAGCTTGGACGAAGCTCGCTGAAGAGTGCTACCAAGAATATCCCACCGCCAATTCAACATTGCTTTTTCTGATTATTGCGCACCACTCAGCAGGACATCTTTATGAAAAAATCGGCAACAAAGAGACTGCAATTGAGAAGTATCGGATGGCTTTAGAAGATTGCGATCGTGCGAACTCGATAAGGGGACGCGTACCTGAGATCAGCTACCAAAGGGTTGAACTGGAAATGCACATGTTCGAATTGCAACTTCCAGACGTTCCATGGATCGACGTCGAACAGCATTTTCAGCGAGCAGTTCGATCCGCTCAAGAGTTAGCGGCGGTCCCCACCGATACTGCGAACCTGTTGCCGAACGCTAAGACCCAATTGGCTCTGGGTATCGCAGCCATGCGAGGTGCGCACCGAGAGGACGATGCCGCTAGATGGGAATCAGATTTGCGTTTAAGGAATCTGACCCCCTAGAGCCGACGATGACTTTCTTTCCAATGACTCGCAAGCACGCTCCTGTTGCCTAATGACCCAACTAGGGTAGTTCTACCGTGATCGTTCGAGTTGCTTGGTCCTGCTTGATCACCTTGCCGAAATCCACCGCCTTGACGGCTTCTTCAAGCGGACCTGCGAATCCAAGGGTAATCGTGGCGTTGTTTCCAGAAGTAGACATTTGGAAATTGCCCGCACGAAGCTTCTCTTTGAGCTTCCCAAGGATTGCATTAGGATCCATAGGTGACTTGGACTGCAGAACGAATTGAACATTTGCGCCTGGTGTGGATGGTCCTGGGGGGTTACCACCGAAAGGGCCAGGTCTACCACCAAATCCACCACCCGGAGCACTTGGGCCACCGGGCCCACCAGCAACACCGGGGCCAGCAAAACCAGGTTCTCTGCGGATTGGGCCGGAAGCTGACTGCGGCGGTACAGACGGGTCTCCACCACCGCGTGAGCCCCCCGGTTGCATTCCGCGTGGAGCCATACTGCCAAGCGGCGCCGATTCAGGATTGTTTCCCGGATTACGACGTCCAAGCCCACCGCTGATGGCATCCCTCTGCACTAAATCACCGTTGACCTGATTTGCTTTATCCTTTGCGATATCCCAAAGGTGGCTGAATTGTCCCTCGGCATTCGAGGACTTATCCAAGTCTCCCTTGGACCAGTATGCACCGATTTGTTTCAATGCAGCAATCGCTCCATCTTTATCGGCATCTTCAATTGCCTTTTCAAAAGGTTTCCTGAGCATTCTCATCGCGACGAAGCCACTTTGATTGGCTTGTTGCATGAACTTGCTCGATGCTGCTTGATCCCCTTTGACTTCATTAACCAATCCACGCACATAGAGCATGAACGCATCATGAAAGGTCTTGTGCAGCGTCTCTGCGGATTGATCGATCACAGGCAGAAGGGCTTCGGGCATTCGCGGCTCAATGGAAGTCATCGCGAACGAGATCACGGCCAAGTCGGCACCGGGATCCCCCGGATACTGTTTGTGAAACTCGGCGATCAGGCTGGCGGTATCGCTTGAGGATTGATCGAGGGCATTGGCGATTTTCACAAGTAATCTTGTTCGGCTCGGTTCTTGCTTGGAAACCCATTCGGTCACCGATTTGTTGACTTGCTCTCGGAAGTCCGGGCTTACATTCTCCGGTGGACGAAACCATAGACCAGGGGTTGATACGATTTCAAATCCCGTCGAAAGATCTGGTGTCTTGGGCACGGTTCCATAGATACTGAACGCTTTTCTCCCTACCGCGTTCGCTTTCTCTAGCCGCTTTCTGAATTCGCTCTCGGATCCGATTCCAATCTCCACGACTTGCCAACTAGCTAAAAAAATCGAACCCGCAATCTGACTCATCGGGACCTGTCCAAGCACGTTGACGACATCGACGATTCGAGGTTTATCGGAATTGCTCTCAAGGATTAGCATCAAGTAACCAAACCTAGGGGGGAGGAACCCGAGTGTATCCGGGGTGCCCGGAGCTGGTGCTCTATCGCGATTTTTAGCGTTGTATAGAACCAGGTCCGAAGCGGCCTGCTTGAATTCTTCGAGGCTCATAACTTTTGTGATGTTTTGAAGTTTCTGTGAGCTTCCTGTCAGTTGATGAGGGTACTCCGGATCGGAATAATACCTGACTAAGACCGCAGGTTGATTTTGAAAGACGGTCTCACCGAGAACGCGCCAATGCCGAAACCCCTCGTCAAGCGGTGTGCTCTCGAGACTCTTACTCTTAAGATGATTCATCACTTCCGGAGGCTCAAGTTTCTTGATGATCGCTTCCCAAGATGCCGTTGGACCATCCTTGAGTCGCTTTTCGAAGTCCTCGATTGCAATCATGCCCAATGCCAAGCTTGCGTTACCTTGCCTACCGTAACTGGCAAACTCTTCAGCAAGTTGAATTGTAGGGTTAGCGATTTTAGAAACTTCAGGACCAACAGCCCCTGAGATCGCAGCCAAGGTTGACGTATTCGCAGACGCGTTGGAACTCCCAATATTCCCAGCCGTTCCGGAATTCTCAACTGAACCGGTACTTGTCGCGGATGTGGGAGCTGCAGAGGAAGTAGTTGGGGTGTCGGGCTGCGAAGCGCGAAACGCTCCCTCGATCGTCGAATTGCGATTCATGGTGACTGCGACGACGATTCCTCCAACGAGCGCGAGAGCACCGACCGGAAGCGCGATCCATAGCCAATTCGGTTCGCTCGAAGATTTGCTAAGCGAATTCTTCGGAGGAATGGCACTTCGACTCGGGTTCGTCGCCGGGAACGTATCCGCCGGGAACTTATCCGCCGGAAAAGAACTTGCCGGGAATGAGCTTGGTGTGGATTCCCAATCCGACTGCTCCTGACGAACTACTGGTTCGGAGATCGGTTTGCTTGTTGGCCCGGTCGATTGGGCCGGAACGGATTCGCTAGAACTTTGTTTGATCTGTAATTGCTTACCGCATTTCGGGCATTTGACTTTTTTGCCCGCAAGCGACTCATTCGAACGCAGCGATGCACCACAAGGACAGCGGAATTGAACGGACATGGGTAGTGTTCCGGGAATTTACGGATCGATTGTTGACACGAAGAGCTCGCGAATTCGAGCGGCATGCCAGAAAACAGAAGCGAGGGACGAGGTGTATTTAAAATGTTTGAGGTGTAGTATGGTACACAATGACTTAGCAAATCAATCCGTGGTGTCGGATTTTCTTCGAACCGTACGGCGGTCTAACTGCAAGAGCTTCGCCGCTTTCTCAAAGCTGCGAGTTTGCTTGTAGGCAATTCTGCAATAAGCAGACGTAAGTTCATCGGCAGTAAGCTCGAGATTCGAGATCTGCTGCATGAGCTTGGTGATCTCCGGATTCGCTTGTTGACTCGATTCTCCGCTTGCTGGTGTTTTCGCTTCGTTGTCGGTTTTGAAATGATAATCGCCGTGAATCATCAAGTTCCGAACACATTGCTCAAGCTCTCTGAAGTTACCGGGCCAGGTGTAATCGGCCGGTAAGTTTCGCTCAAGCCAATGAACGATTTCGGAAGTCAACTCTTCTTGAACTTCGGGCACCATCCTCTGCACGATGAATCCAACCAAGTTTTCAAATACGTCAGGATTGTCTTTCACTTGTGCATGTAAACTCGGTGTTTCGATGACATCGGCACACAGTCGATAATATAGGTCCTCTCGGAAATGGTGTTTCGCGATCTCCTCTTTCAAGTCGCGATTGGTAGCGGCGATGAGCTTTCCCTCAAACTTACGCGTCTTGGATTCCCCCGACCTTTGGAATTCACGGTTCTGCAACACTCGCAGTAACTTGACCTGCGTTGGCATTTCTAATTCGCCGATTTCATCCAACAAGATCGAACCATCTTTACCGCAGACCTCTAACCACCCCGCGCGACTTGATACCGCGCCTGTAAAAGCTCCCTTTGCATGCCCGAAGAGCTCTGACTCGACCAAGCTTGACGAGAAAGCGGCAATGTTGACTGCCCTGAAGCTGCTGACAAAGTCACTGCGGAATTCCACCGATGCGCGATCAAAGGGAATGTAACCCGACAATCCGATCGCCCGAGATACCAACTCCTTACCACTTCCGCTAGGGCCTGTCACAAGCGTTGTCACTTGAGAAAGGTGTTGGTACAAGCAATCTCGATAGCGGCGCATGTTGACCGTGAAAATGGATTCCCAAATGCGTGAACGCAATTCCGCCGCCGGCTTGGATTTCCCCACAACGCAATTGAAGATCGCGAAAAATGCTCGGTAGACCTGATGAAAAATGGCAAACAAATGGCACTTCTCCCGATCCGATACATGACTGAATCCAGGAATTTTAAGCCAATAATCAAACTGCTCCGAATATCGTTTCCATGTTTCCGCTGTTGCTCGCTGTGTCGATGTATTAACGCGATCTGTATGAAGCTCACGCGGGTACTCCCAGTAACCCAATAGCTCATCGAATAAAACAAAGTAAGCAAGGTCAGCATACAACTGGACGTACTCCGGGTCCAACTGCTCTCCTCCAAGAATATCGCCTCTTAACTTCGTTAAAAGCATCTTGGACTTCGCTACAACCCTCACCAGATTCTTTCGCTTGGTGGGATTTCGCGGATCGATGTGACTCCAGAAACCAATCTCCTCAGTCTCGAATTCACCACCGAGCGCGACTTGCTCTAACTCCAAACGCTTAGCCGTAAAGGGATTGGTGTAGTTCAATTCGCAGATCGCTCGGACCGCGCGCAGTTCAGTCTTGGTCAACGATTTCATAGTCGACAATCCTAGCTCAAAGGCGTTCATCAAATGCCCATGCCAAGTACATTTCATGTACATACCTATCTTACACGCAAACAGAAGCGACGCGATTAAATCTCCGCAAAACCTTACCAATAAACAACTTAAAGAACTCCCCCTAAGTTTGGCACACGGATTGCCTTATAGAGTTTCGCCTTTCCGGTTCTTGCCTTGGCACGTTGCCAAGCGCATAGAGGTTTGAGAATGTCTCGTTGGAGAAGCGATCATGAAAGCTAGAAGTTGGATTACGTCGTGTGCGGTAGCGATAGCAAGTATGCTCGCGCCGGCATTTATGGGAGATGGGCCTGCAAGTCATAGCAACTCGGCCAAGGCCGGTGGGCTGCTAATCGCCGACGGTGGGTTCGGAGGTCTCTTGGAAATCAAACAACAAGACATCTCCGTGGTCATCAACAACGGAGTTGCCGTCACCGAAATCAATCAAGTCTTCCTCAATACCGAGAATCGTATCGTCGAAGCTCTCTACACATTCCCAGTTCCAAACGGAGCGAGCGTAAGCAACTTCACAATGATCATCAACGGTCAGGAGATGGTGGGTGAAGTAGTCGAGAAGAAACGAGCTCGCCAAATCTATGAGAGTTATAAAACGACTAAACGCGATCCGGGTCTACTTGAACAAGTCGACTACAAGACGTTCGAATTGCGAGTTTTCCCGATCCAATCTAAAGCCGAACAGCACATCAAAATCGTCTACTACCAACAACTCGACTTTGATCACAACAATGCTACTTACGTATATCCACTGGCAACCACAACCCGAGCAGCGGTGAACGAAAAAACCACCGGTCGATTCTCGATGACGATGGATATCAAGAGCCAGATACCGATTACTAAAGTCTACAGCACCTCACATCCTCAAGACTTCGTGATCAATGCACACAACGACAATTACTCACGTGCAAATATGGAACTCACCGCCGGTGACCTTAGCCGTGATGTGGTGATCGCCTTCGATACCGAGAGACCTCGTACCGGAATCGATCTCATTGCAAACAAGCAAGGTGATGAAGACGGGTATTTTCTCCTTACCATGACCGCAGGCAAAGAGCTTGAAGAATACGGTGCTGGAATGGACTACGTTTTCGTCGTGGATGTCTCTGGGAGTATGGCAGACCAAGGCAAACTCAGGCTTGCGACAAACGTCGTCGATGCGTTCATCGGTGAACTTGGATCCGAAGATCGATTCGAAGCTATCGCATTCAACAACGCTCCAAAGCTACACTTTCAAGGCCTCCAAGCGGCCACCGATTCCGCAAAGCAATCCGCCGGCGACTTCCTCAAGGATCAACGTGCCGTGGGAGGAACAGTGCTGCGTCCGGCAATCACGACGGCATACAAGTACAAAGACGCCGATCGACCATTGAACGTAGTCATCCTCTCCGATGGAATGACTCAACAAAACGAGCAAGCCGAATTGATCGGACTTATTGGGAATGCCCCTCCATCGACCCGAGTTTTCTGCATCGGCATTGGTAACGAAGTCAATCGACCGCTCTTAAAGCAACTTGCTGAACGAGCCGGTGGTTTGGCGGCTTTCGTCTCCCTACAAGACGATTTCAAACGTCAATCGCAAGCTTTCCGGAGAAAACTCATGCGGCCTGTCGCAACCAATGTTCGGATTACGTTCGACGGCGTTGAGACATTCGATGTTCTTCCAGGTGCGCTACCCGATCTATTTTATGGGGCACCCTTGCGAATGATCGGTCGATACAAACAAGGAGGTGTTTCCCAAGTAAGCGTCAGCGGAGAAGTCCTCGGCAAACCCTTTGAGCAAACCATTGATGTGTCGTTGCCAAAAGCTAGCGACGAGAACCCAGAAATTGAACGCATGTGGGCTTACTGCCGAGTGCAACAACTGATGAACGAAATGCGCGAAAAAGGAAACGCAACCGAGAAAGAAAGCGAAATCGTTCGCTTGTGCGAAGGCTACTCGATCGTCAGCGAATACGCCTCGTTCATCGTCCTGGAAAACGATGCGGAATACAAGCGATGGTCGATCCAACGCCGAAACGCAACGCGTGTACAACGAGATGATTCAGCTCGCAGCCGACTGCGAATCCAACTCGAAAATCTTCGAGATCAATCCCTTGCAGCAATCGGGCCTAACAAGAATAACTCCCCTTCGAATTCGAGCGAATCGACAAGTCCAACTGCCGATCCGACCCAGATCCAATCCGCCAGCCCTACTGCCGAGAATAACGTAGTGGGTAGCCGTCCCTCGGATCTGTTCCTACCAACAAGTCAACAAACTTCACCTTCGTTTGCCGAACCCAGTGCGCGTTCCGCTTCGGATAGGAACAATGGCTTTTCAAACACTTCGAACAGTAACAGCGGCTTCGACGGAGCAAACAACACTCCGCCGAGCTCAAGCAATGCTCGGAGTTCTAGAAGTGGAAATTCTGGTGGTGGAGGGGGTGGCGGTGCCATTGACCCACTGACATGCGTTGTCGCTCTGGGGATGGCTGGCGCATCGGCTTTGGCCGCTCGCCGCCGTCGTGTCAGCGAGACTCCTAGCGATGAAGCTGACTCCGTGAAGTAATTCTCAAGCAACTTGATAGATCCGAAAATGAAAGCTATGAATTCACTCAAGTCCATCTGGGAACACTTATGCGAAACGCCGATTGTCCTGCTGCTTAGCCTCTTGGCAATCGTTCCATTCGTGTTCCCTGGACTTGGGAATTTCTTTGAGTTTCAATTCGCAGATGTATCCTTGAGCAACGCCCAAGGTGTGGTTAGCTGCAATTGGCTGCACTGGTCTGCAAGCCATCTCTTCTGGGATCTTTTGATGTTCTATATTGTTGGAAGACTTTGCGAACTATCTGATCGCAAAGCATTCATTGCAGTCCTCTTGCTCAGCGCGCCTTTCATTCCCCTCGCGATACTGATCGCCTGCCCTGAACTCGGATCCTATCGAGGTCTCAGCGGCATTGATACAGCTCTCTTTGCTCTGCTTGGAA
>JBJONT010000347.1:0-4897 GCA_046051705.1 Planctomycetota bacterium
GCATCTTCAATCGACAACAATGTGTTCGAGGTACCGTCGGTCGACGAAGCCAGTTTGCCACCTTCGCAATCCAACATACCTTGAACTCGCATTTGACTTAATTGCGGATCAGACGATGGAGTACGAGTTCCGTAAGTTGCCGAACCGATCCGGGAATCAACGTCACTCAAGTCAACGAACATGTAGTCGATTCCACCCAAACGATCAACAGGATCCCGTGTTCCTGGATCAAGTGGGGTCGAAGGACAAACGTAGGTTGGAATGTTGGTCTGAGCAGCAATCTGACCCGATGGATGGGTCGGGTCGTCATAAGACTTACCCTTCGAGCTACGGTGAATCAAACATCCGCTAGGGGTAAGGAAGTCGTTCCCACTTGGAGAAGCTCCGTAGTGGGCGATCGAATTCGTGTTGAAATCAAACATGTTGTAAACGGTTTGTTGCTCGATGTAAGGCAACAATTGGGTCGCCGTCGAGTGAATCTGATAAACCGTCGTTGTGCTTCCGGTCGAACCGCACTGACCACTACCAGGCAATCTCTTAAAAGCGGATTCGTGGTTTTGAACCGCCAAACCAATCTGCTTCATGTTGTTCGAGCAGCTCATTCGACGAGCTGCTTCACGTGCAGCTTGAACTGCAGGCAAAAGCAAACCAACCAAAATACCAATAATTGCAATAACAACAAGCAATTCAACCAAGGTGAACGCTCGACGCATGGTCGACTTTCGACCCAACCGCATCTTCATAAACAGATCTCCCGTAAAACCTCCGTCCTAGGCTTCTCTACACTCCGTAGAGAAATCCGCGTCCGAAGACATCGCCGTCTCGGACAACGGGCGAATACTACCGCCAAGATCGATTACTAGAAGGTCTCCGACACCCAATTCACGCATTCTTAACACATCGATAACATACCAAACCAGGCAGAAAGCTCGATTATTAAGAAGCGATGAATAAAAAATGAAAGGTAGATGAGCTTTCCCAAGCCCACCTACCTTTTGCTTTGAATCAAATCTCTTTTTACAACAACCACTCGCATCTGTCCGGTAGAACAAAGCACCGCAGCGGTTTTGCAAGTCGCCTAATCAAGACCTTCTTCTGTCAATTCATCCAGATCATCGATGCGATCGAAGATCTTTTGAATCTGATCATTGCTCCAGTCCGGGCCATGCAATCCGCCACCTGTTGCTCGACCTCGACTTTGAGTATCGAACTGCTCTTGGTTCACACCCGATCGAGCACTCTCTTCTCTAACGGGACTTATGGATCCACTCACAGGACTTATGCTAACCGGGGCACCAGGTCCAACCACACGGTTGTTAACGGTCTCGGTGAGAGCCTCCAAGCGATTTGCAAGCTCATGGACTTGCAAGGTCTTTCGCTTGAAGTCGGACGACTTGTTTGCCAAACGGTCCGTCAACTCGTTAACCGATGTCTCCATGGCTGTCTTAACACGTGTCAAGTGATCGATCTCAGCAGCTAACTGTCGGTGATGATCATGTACTCGTTCGAATTGCTCGGTCGCAACCAACAATTCCCCTCGCCTCGTGGACAACGTTCCATCAAGTTCTGAAATCGACTTATCGAGCTTGTTGCATCGCAATTCGCGATCTTCTACCAAAACCTTCGTTTGGGTCTCGAGCAACTCATTGAGCTCTCGTTTCTGCGATGTCTCTTCTATCAAACTCTTCAAGCTCGCTTCGCATTGCTCGCGACTAGCTGTCAATCCAGCAATCATATCAATCAAACTCGATTGATCCGCTTTCAAACCGTCGAGCTCCTTGCGGTTATCCGCAATCGCTTCCTCGAGCAACGCACGCTCTGCTTTGCAGTCTTCCAACGACGAAGTCACGCTCGCCAAGGTTTGAGTCTGAATTTCAATGTTCCTATCGAACTCAGCTTTCAACGAATCGAGATCCGCTTCCATGTCACTCTTCTGACGAATCAATCCCTCGCATTCGCCTTGAAGCTGGTGCGATTCGCTGGTCAACTTCTCAATCCGACGCTCGATCGATTGCAAGTCGCGATTGAACTGTCGCAAATTCGCTTCGTACTCGTTGCGGGTTGTTTCAAACGTATCTGCTGCTTGGGCTGACTTCTCTTCCAACTCGAGAATCTCGCGACGAACCTTTTCTCGCTCGTTCCTCAGATCAGCTAGATGCTCCCTCTTGGCTTCGATCTCCGAATCAATTCCGCACAACTTGAGCTTCGCGTAATCCGCGTCAGCCTGAAGTTGTACCGCTTGTTCCCTCAGCGACTCGACTGTAGCCAGAAGCTCATCCCGTTGCCGTCCAAGTGCATCGGATTCCTCGATGCATTGCTTCGCTTTGAGCTCCGCTGCAACGCTTTGCGAATCAGCATCTCGAACCGCTGCTTCCAATCGCAGCAACTGACTCTTCTGCCCCTTCCAATCCGAAATCCACCTCTGATAAAGCTGCGACATCGAACGGACTTGCTCGCCGATAGCTTCAACACGGCGTCCAGATTCCTTGCGAATCCGATCATTGCCGATCTCGCGAACCGAACGATCGTAAAACAGACTTATCCCCGAGAGAAGAAATACCATCGCCCCGGAAATGTTGAAAAGCACAAACTCGTGGTCCGCAAGCTGACGGCCATAATTCCAATAGTTCGTAGCTGCCGTAATAGCGATCCCAAGACCAAACAAACAGAAAGTCATCAAGCTCGGCCAGCGATCGTAACGAGACGACTCGTCCGCCTCGGCCCAGCCTTTGACCTGCCGATCATAGGAATCGAGCAACTTCACCAAGCGATCAATCGTCGTGTCGTCCAATAGGCGGTCATCTCCCGCCAAAGCAACACTGCGACTCCCTTGCAAATTCGTATCTGGAGTGTCATTGACGAGCACCCCTGGCAACGAAACTCTAGATTTCGTACCCGATCCCTGTGGATACCGATTCCCTTCGGTGCCTTGCCTGTCCCTGCTGATGTGGTCTATCGACTCGAGAATCTCGGTTTTCACCTGACGGCTCCCTTGAAGGCTGAATTTGGTCTGTCTTCGTTTCTCTAAAACGACGGTACTCTCCGTATTCGGCAGACCTTTCCTAGCCCCCATATTTTTCCCAGTCGATTCGATCGAGGAATTTTATCTCGCGATGCACCACTTGTCACATCTGTTACAATCGGCACCTTTCTCCAGAAATTCGAGCCCGAGAATTCCCAAGCTGCTATTTCATCCAGAAAAGTCCCTTTCTCCACCTCACAGATTCACATTCACTAATCCAAAAAACATCGATGAAGATCTTGGTTACAGCTCAAGCGTTCTCCGTGAGCGGACGCGCTTTGCAATCGCAACTCGAAGCACTCGGCTGCTCAATTCTCCACTCGGCCCCCTGGGGGCCCTTGAACGAAAATGATCTGATCGATCAAGCTGCTGAATCGGACGCCATCATTGCAGCGACCGACAGCTACACCCCTATTGTGTTCAAATCACTTCCTAACTTGAAACTCATCGCCCGATGCGGAGTCGGTATCGATAGCGTGAACCTCGCGGCAGCGACTCAAGCCGGGGTAATTGTCACCAACGTCCCAGAAGCGATGACCGATGCTGTGGCCGACTACTGCTTCGGCTTGCTCCTCTCCGCCGCGCGACATATCCATACCGGCTACGCTTGCATGAAATCAAACGGCTGGAATGAATTCCCCGGCATCGAACTCAGCGGCAAACGACTCGGTCTCGTCGGATTCGGGCGCATCGGCCAAGCTGTCGCAAAACGTGCTTTCGGATTCGGACTAAGAGTGGCCGCATATGATCCATTGCTCGAATCCATGATGGTTGCTAAACAAGCCCCTGCGACACTGGTCGAACTCGCTTCACACATCGAATGGCTTTCCTTCGACGCACTCCTCAAATCCAGCGACTTCGTTTCCATCCACGCTCCGAACTCACCTGAAAACAAACATCTGTTCTCCACCGATTCGTTTCGAAAAATGCAACCGCATGCTCTCTTGATCAACACATCTCGGGGAGGATTAATCGATACGAATGCTCTAATAGAGGCTTTGAATACAGGAGCCATCGGAGGCGCTGCAATCGATGTGTACGAAGAAGAACCCCTGCCCGTAAACCATCCTCTGCGCTCCACCCCAAAACTGTTGCTTACCCCCCATAACGCGTTTAACTCGTTCGAAGCATCAAGGCGGATGAGCCAAGGATGCTTCGACCCCATCGACGCACTCTTGAATAAAATCCCACCGTCGGTCATCTGTAATCCTCAAGTCCTAACGCAAAAGAACCTGCGTGCATCGCTTATCATCTAAGCCCACCCTTACACCACCCCCTTACACCAAACCACAATCCAATCGACCACTCAGACCAATCGACTAATTCGGAGTACTTCCACTTGAAAACCAACACAGTTCGACAAGCTCTTCACGATGGCCAACATCAAGTCGGTACATGGCTGTCGCTCTCAAGCCCAACCGCCGCGCGTTTCATGGCTCGGGCCGGGTTCCACTGGCTGACCGTCGATATGGAACACAGCGATTGCAATTGGAACACCGCAGCGACCATCTTCGCTCACATCGCAGATGTCCACTGCACTCCGTTAATCCGCGTCCCATCGATTTCTCACGAAAACGCAAAACGAGCATTAGATCTCGGAGCCCACGGGATCATTTTCCCAATGTGCAACCGCGTTGAACAAGCCGAACTGGCAGTCGCTAGTTGCAAATACCCACCGGCGGGTAGCCGCAGCGTCGGCGGAAGTCAGCATGCACTGAACTATCAATGCTCCGCCGCCGAATATTACCAGAAAGCCAACGACCAAATTCTAGTCGTTGTCCAAGCCGAGCATATCGAAGCAGTTGAAAGGATCGAGGAGATACTCGCTGTCCCCGGAATCGACGCGGTCTTCGTCGGACCTAACGACTTGCTTGC
>JBJONT010000348.1:0-4734 GCA_046051705.1 Planctomycetota bacterium
CGGAAGATCAAAAGCAAGCGAAACAGTGGTTCAGTGTGTAGTTTAGAAACAAGTCAAACGACAATCCGAAGGGAGGAAGCCGGATTATCGGAAGGGCTCAACAGTCGGTCAAGGTCATCGCCTACCACGAGTTCCCACCGTTTAGCTTTGTGCGAAACGGTAGCGATCCGTGATGGTTGTTATCAATTAAGTCGTTGACTTGGGATTGGTTGCCAAGCTGGCTTTGATCGAATTGAGCAATTCGGCTGCGTGTTGGATTTCGGCTTTTTGGCGATCGGGTTCTTGAGGGATCTCGCGTTCGATCGTCAATGGTCCGCTATATCCGATTTCCTTGAGAGTTTGCAGATACAGAGCGATGTTTACTTGTCCTTTGCCGAGCGGCACTTCAGCTCCCCAGGTCACGCCGGGAGAATCGCTCCACGTGGCGTCTTTGCAATGGACACTGCGAACGTACTTGCCGACCTTCCGAAGCGCTTCGATCGGTTCGCCGGTACCGTAGAGAATCATGTTCGCAGGATCGAAATTGATGAACAAGTTTTGGCGTTGTGTATCGCCGATGAATTGCAAAAGTGCGTCTGCGGTCTCTTGTCCGGTTTCCAAGTGAATGGCTTGCTCGTTCTTCGCCGCGTGGTCGCAAAGCTGACGAGTGATATCGATTACATCTGCATACTCTTTGCTTTTCACATCATGGGGAACCACGCCGATGTGCAATCCGACAACGTCGCAACCCAGGAGCCGAGCGAAATCCGCAATCTCCTTCATTTCCTTGAGCCTCGCAGCGCGGGTCTCGGGAGGGACCAAGCCGATGGTGCGTTCAACAGTTGGGATGTCAGCGTAGCTTTCTCCGTCAAACCCACCAAAGACGCAAGTGAGTTCAATCCCATAAGCATCGAGCTTCTTGAGGAAAGCTTCAGCGGCGGCCGGTGTGCGACCGGCGGCATGCGGGGTATGAAGCTGAATAGAAGGGATTCCCAGTTCTTTCGCCACGTCCAAGTGCACCCCTAAGCCAGCGTCGATGCTGGTGAAGACCCCGATGGACCAAGGTGAGAGCGTCATGAACAAAACCTTTCGAGAACGATTGCAGGGGGGAGGTGGATGGTAGGAGAACGTCGGGAGGATTACAGCATTCGCGAACGAGCCATGGCGTCTTCGGCCATGCGAATGTATTTGTGATCGCCGGTGCCAGCATAGGCCCGTTGATAAGTCACACTCAAAAGAGTGAAGTTAAACGATTCGGTCGGTTCGAGACTGCAAGCTTGTTCCGCATGGGAAACGGCTTGCTCGTGCTCACCAAGACCGGTGAGGATACGAGCCAAGGTTAGGTGGCTCAAGACATGCTCGGGAGAATCGGCTAGGATCGCAAGCAGCATCTCCTTCGCTTTCTCGACTTCTCCGGAATCTTTAAGCTTTTCGGCCGCGTTGTAGCGTTCGTGAATGGTGCTCATGGCTAGTCTATTCGAATCGACTCTCTAGTCGGAAAATATGTGTCGTAGGAAAACAACGGGAATTCAGGCGTGACGCTTGCGGGATAGTCTCGAGATTCTCGTTACTATAGCAAATTACCAACCCAGCGGGGGCCTAGGCCTCGCAACCGCGATTCGCGATTTGGCGGGATTGTAACCAGAGAACGCTTGGATGGGAAACCGCCAACCGTGGCATTGCCGGGCTTTGGCTATGGCCAGTCGGCTTGATTTCGGTAAGCTTTGCCATCTAAAGCGGGATTGCCGGACCCCTTTGATTTCGCCGCACGTGTGCTTAGGCACTTACTTACCCGAATCCAAACCCCAAGCGTACAACCCAACAGAAACCATGGAAATTTGGCCAGCGATCGATTTATTGGGGGGCAAGTGTGTTCGCTTGCAACAAGGCGACTATGCACGCGAGACGGTCTTCAGCGACCATCCTGCGGAGATGGCCAAGCGTTGGTTCGATGCCGGAGCGGATTTCCTGCACTGCGTCGACTTGGACGGAGCAAAAACCGGTAGCTTGGTCAATGAACAAGCCGTTCGAGGTATCGTCGAAGTTGCCTCAGGGAAGACGGTTCAATTAGGAGGTGGAGTGCGAGATGAATCGGCGATAAGGCGACTTCTCGATCTTGGGCTCTCCCGCTTGGTCGTCGGGACTGCCGCTTTGCGCCAGCCCGATTGGTTTGCCAAAATGTGTGAGGAATTCCCGGGCAAACTCGTTCTCGGAGTTGATGCTCGTGGCGGGATGGTCGCCACCGAAGGATGGCTGGAGACTTCCTCTACCCCCGCGACTGAACTGATCAACCGAATAGGGGAAAAGACCCGTCTCTGCGCTGCGGTCGTCTACACCGACATCGAAAAAGACGGGATGATGGCCGGTCCGAACTTTGCAAGCTTGCTGCAAATCGAAAAATGCTCCCCTTTCCCAGTCATCGCTTCCGGTGGCGTAAGCTCCTTGGAGGATTTACGCAAGCTGGCGGCTCAAGGCACCGCAGGGGCGATTGTCGGCCGCGCCCTGTACGATGGGGCAATCCGGCTCGAAGACGCGTTAGAAATAGGCCGAAGTAGCGGCCGGACCTCTTGAGTAGTAGGCTTCGTAATACCGACTTTTGAAAAAAGTGAAACATTTTCGTAACGGTTTGCGGTAAGCCTTGTTTTGTCGAATCAAACCACGCTAGACTATTGGCAGAGGTGCACGGTTTTGCACTTCGTGGGAGTGTGCTTCGGTACACAGGCGGTCCCGCGTTTTTACCACTTGGTCGCCATGGCCTTACTGAGTTGTGGCATAGGAACCTGGAGTTCGTCGAATGAAGAAAGTTGAAGCTGTTGTTCGCCACTTCAAACTCGAAGACGTCAAAAACGCGCTGACTGAAAAAGGGATTCACGGCATGACCGTGAGCGAAGTTCGTGGGTACGGTCGTCAAAAGGGGCATACGGAAATTTATCGTGGCACCGAATACGCCGTTGACTTTGTTCCCAAGGTGAAGATTGAAGTTGTCTGTTCCGACAGCAACCTTCAATCGGTCATCGACACGATTGTCAAGACTGCGCAGACGGGCCAGATCGGTGACGGCAAAATCTTCGTCTCTACTCTGGAAAACGCCGTTCGAATTCGAACAGGCGAACAAGGAGAAGACGCACTGTAGTCGTTCATAAAACACTCCAAGTTCGTCTTTAGAGACTTGTCCTCTCTCCATCCCCAGGTCCTCGAGTCGCGAAGGTTGCTTGCAGAATCGCGGCTTAAGTCGGCGAATCTCCACTCCTCAGGCAATACCGGTCCGCAAGTATGTTTAGCATGGGCGGATGCGGTCGATGCCATTGTGCATCGGCTCATCCGCGCGGCCTGCGATGAGGGTCAGTACGACTCCACGAAATTTGCTTTCGTCGCTCTTGGCGGTTACGGTCGCCGTGATCTTGCTCCCTACTCCGATCTCGACCTGATGCTTCTGCATAGCGGTCTACCAGAACGCGAAGTGCAGGCACTCGCCAGTCGCGTCTCGCAGATGATCGTCGATACGGGATTTCAACTTGGATTCTCTGTACGCACTCCTTTTCAGTGCCGGCAACTGGCTTGGACCGATGCCGTAATTCTGACTTCTCTTGTCGAGATGCGTTTGATCTTTGGTTCAGAATCCCTTTTCAATAACTTTGAAAACTCGTTTCGAAACGGTGCAAAACTCCGTTGGCGATCTCTCGCAGCAATGATCGAGAAGGAACGATACGAAGAACGCCAGAAATATGGCGAAACCGAGTTCTTATTGCACCCAAACATCAAACGCTCGAGAGGATGTTTGCGCGATGTTCAGATAGTTCGCTGGATCGGATTTGTTTGCTTTGGAGAAAAAAGCCCCGAGCAACTTGCCGATGTCGGCTTGCTAGCCCCCGAAGACTACAACGCCATTCGCGATGGCTACGCTTACTTGCTACGTCTGAGAAACCAACTCCATTTCATGAGCGGTCGCGCATTGGATTCGCTCGATCGCTCCAAGCAAATGGAGCTTTCTAAATGGATGGGGTTCGAAGGAAAGGAAGGGGTGTTGCCAGTCGAGGAGTTCATGACAAAGTTCTTCGATATCACATCGGAAGTTCGATACAGCTCGGCGAACTTTGTCGGAATGGCTCGCTCTCGGTTGACCCCATTCGGATTCTTTTACCGCTTCCTTAGTCTCACCGCTGGTAAAGAGATTCGACTCGGACTGAAAGAAGTTTGGGCAACCCGAAAAGGACTACCCAAGATTAAGGACGATCCGGCAAAGGTACTTGAACTGATGCAAATCGCGAATCGTTTCCAGCGTCGAATCGAACACCGCACATGGCGTACGATTCGACAAGGGATGCTCAATCGCGCGGATAAGCCGGTCGGAGAGCAAGCGATCGGGCGTTTCCTTGAACTGATGAGTACCCCTGGCCGACTCGGGGAGATCCTCCGTCGCTTGCACGAACTGCGAGTGCTCGAACAGATCATTCCCGCAGTACGACATACACGCTGTTTGCTGCAATTCAACGAGTATCACAAATACACGGTCGATGCGCACTGCATTCGAAGCGTTGAATGTGCTGAAGAGTTTGCAAAACGAGAAGACTTTCTCGGAACGCTGTACCGTGATTCAAAACAGAAACTTGTGTTGCACCTCGCGTTGTTAATGCACGATTTAGGAAAAGGTTTCGTCGAAGATCACTCCGAAGTGGGACTTCGAATCGCCGATGAGACGTGCCGTATTCTTCGGCTTCCAGATGCAGATCGTGAGCTGATCTGCTTCCTTGTGCA
>JBJONT010000349.1:0-6453 GCA_046051705.1 Planctomycetota bacterium
GTAAGCTCAGTTACGTTGGTTCGGTTTGGATTCTGCATTCTGGTCGGGATCAATATTCCAGATAACGATACGCATCACCGTGGTAGCGGAAAGTGATGCTCCATGGTAAAAACGGCCGATCCGCGACTTCGGTGCATGCGATGGTTAAGTGACTTTTTTGCGATGCGTCAAGAGCGCCCATACCGCGACAATCGCCGCAGTTGATAACGCCATTCCGGAGCATGCGAGAGGTGGATAGTATAGCACAACTTCTGACGGATCAGGGCCGTGCGTTCTGATCTGATCGCTCCAAAAGGAATTGTTGATTGCCCAACCAGACATCGAAGCGAGAAGCAGAATCAAAATCGCAATGGCGTATTGCCGTATGAACGAGAAGGCAAGCGCAAGTCCAATTGCCGCGCAGATTAGCGTACACATAGGCAGTGATATCAAACCAGCCTGTTGACCGTATGTCAAGATTGATTCAATCGTCGTATCGCGGTTCTCAAAAATGGTTGCAGCAAATAAGTAACCTGTGAATCCGGCGATACCACCAACGATTGGGAGGGCTATGAACGCCAACGTCGCTATGGCAGATTGTGACGACGCGGAAAGTGGAGGCGTGAAGTAGCGCTCAAGAGTGGCGGGCGATCGATACGGGTTATCGTCATGCATGCTGTTTTGTCACGTAACTTGTTTTTAAACGGATCAGCCTAAACTCCGTAGACTGCACCAACGCAGCCTATCACGCAAGTTAGCCTCGATCCGAATTTGAATGGTATCCGCCACTTGCGAGCGGATCAATTATTGGATGGAGTGATAGGCTGTTTCGGTCTAAGCATCCTGTATCGAAGGACGACGCGAGCATTCCCGACATCCCTGTTCTGGCAATGAATTCTAGTACGATTCGAACTCACCTAGTTCGAATCCTGCACCTCCGCTACAAAACAGCAAGTTTTCCCTGGAAAAACGAGGGTTCTGAGACGACTCTGGCGACTCACTGGACGACTCACCAGGGTCCAAGGCAGCGCACAAGACGACGCAGCACCTGCAGGCATGGATAGGCAGGAAAGCCAAAGCAATTGGCCAGAAATGCGAAAACCCCTCGGGAAACCAGGGTTTTGGAGCGGAGAGGACAGGATTCGAACTTTTGGGTGTATTCCCGATGTTTCTGGGATGTTCGAAGGTTACTTATTAACGTTGGCTTACGCGGACAACAAACCTGTTGCCGTGGCGCGTTTGGGTAAATACCTTGACTTTCAGGGGTTCGAACGCGACTATAAATCAATCAGAAGTGCGGAGATTGCCTGAATCAACTGAGTTCTGACTCCACATGCTACCTAAGGACGCTTCGCGATGAATGTAGAACAAACCATCTTGGAGATTGCTATGCTTCCGATCGATGTTCGCTTACGGTTAGTGTCTGCTATCTGGGACACATTACCACAGGATGCTGATGTGTCGCCAAGTGCTCTTCAACAAGCCGAACTAGATCGTAGACTCTCCGAGCATCGCGAAAATCCTGGTTCAGCGATTTCCCATGAGGAGATCATGCGACGTGTGAAGAGTCGCCGGTAATGTGGAGACTTGTTGTACGCCCGCAGGTCGAAGACGACCTAGTGGAAGCATCTATTTGGTACGACAAGAAGCAAATCGGATTGGGCGATCAATTCCTGCAAGAATACGTCGCCGCGATTTATCGTATCTTGGAAAACCCATGGCTGTTCTCGATAGCCGCCAATGGTCTCCGCCCCTGCTTGATCAAACGATTCTCCTACATCATTCATTTTGTGATAGAAGACGATCATATCATCGTGATCGCTGTGATGAACGCTGCAAGGGACGATGCAAGTTTCATGAATCGTCTTCCCTAAACGGTTCGAACGCCCTCGGAAACGCTATGGCTACGTTGGTAAGACATCGATTGGGAGCTGAATCGGATGAGTATCCCGGAGCCAAAGGTCGAACACCACGAAGGCCGCGGCATTCGGAGTTGTCCGATTTTTCCTGAGCTGCGTCCGATTCTTGACGAAGCGTTCGAGATCTTTGGGGACAAGAGTGAATACGTGGTCGCTGCACCGCAGTATCGCGCCGCAGCCAACACGGCGATGGGTTGGAAGAACGCCAACCTACGCAGCGAGATGACGCGACTGTTGCGGCGCGCCGGCGTTTCGGGTTGGCCACGATTGTTCCATTCGATGCGAGCCAGCCGGCAAACAGAACTCCAGCGTGAGTTCCCACTGCACGTGGTTTGCTCTTGGCTTGGAAACTCACCACGCATCGCGCAGCAGAGTTACCTGCTGGTCACAGAGGATGATTTTGCCAAGGCAGCGGGGGCGAAGACGGTGATGGTGTAATTGGCTAGTCGAGTGGGGAGGGTGCCCGGAAACGGGCATCCTTACACGATTTCTGCCACGATTATCCGCGAAGTTTTACCTGCGATCATTGTACGCCAGATTGATCGGATTTGCCCGTATCGACACCGTATTTGTACGACTGCTCATTGCCTGATTCGTCGACCCACGTTGAGACGCATTTTTCGTGGTCGTATTTGAAATGCCGTTTGTCAGCCAGATGCCACGAGTAGCTGTACATAATGTTGCCAACGATGGCGATTACGAATGGCACTACAAGCAGCCAGAGCATGCTCCATGTGAAGTGACCGCGAATGCCTGCGTACATAAGATAGATTGGAACGCCAAACAGGCAGATGATCGCGATGAAGCCGATAAAATCTGAAATACCATGAAGCGTGTATCCGGTCGGTGTGCACCTCTGTTTGCCGATTCGCTGGGATTCGTGATCCCACATTGGATTGATGAACATGAGGTAGATTCCAAGTAATCGGCACGATGGGTCAGTGGCAGAACGCTGGCGATCACCCGGAACGCGTGCGTATGGCCACAATGTAAAAAACGCCCAATCGCATGCTCGGGTGCATGGCTTGGTTCGTCCAGTTGTCTTGTTTAATGCAAGCCAAAAATCTCTTTTAATTGGTTATCAACATAGGGCCAGACCAGTGCAGTATACCCGCCAAGCTTTTGGTGGGGCGTTGTTGAGACACCCAACCGTACGACCCGTGCCTGCTCCTTTTTTTTCCGGGGCTCCTGGAAAAGGAACTGCGATATACCGCGTGGTGTATTCTCTTTCTTTATTTGCAATTCCGCAATCAGATCTTTAGACGGCAACGCTTCCCCAACCCAATTCAGTAGTTCACAAACCGCAAATCGCCCGCCTTTGTCCGCGTGATGGCCGATCACGCGGAACATCGTCCATTTACCGGACAGCAATTGAAATCCGATCGTCTCGCCAAGATGCCATTCATTAGCTTCCTTGATGGTTCGAGGAACTCGTTTGGCTGGCGGCGAAGCAGCAAGCAATTCTGCTCTTGTTTTCGCAAGAACCACTTCCCGTTTGACTCGACTTTGTGCGTCGTCCCACCTCGCGAGATCAGTGCCATCGTCAATGACCTGTAGCGCCATTTTCTTGACGCTCTCTTCGAGTCGACCAAGTCTCCATTGAGCAACCGCCAATGCAATCCAGAAGACAGGCATCTCATCGGGATCAACAAGTGATGACGCATACTCAGCCTTGAGACGGTCAGTCGCGTCGGATGGAGTCAACCCATCACCGATCAATTCGCGAAAATCGCTACGGATGTCGGCAGCGAGATCGTCGGAAAAAATCGCGACGCCCCATGCACCCATTGAATCTCCTTCGGAAGGACGAACTTGTTTTTATATGGATCCACCTAAACCCTGTAGACCGCACCATCGCAGCCTATCACGCACGTCAGGCTCGACCCGGAGTTGAATGATATCAGGCACTTGCGAGCCGATCAATCAACGGATGGAGCGTTTGGCACGGTAACCTGTTTTCAGGAGATTACACGAATAGTTCGAATCCTACCGCCTCCGCCGGCGTAGATCTGGGCCAAAGGCGATCCTTCAAATCCCTAGTGTTTTGACGACTCACGCGACTCGAAAAACGACTCGATTTGGGCAGCGCGACGCGAAATGCAACGCCGCAGGCGCCATGCACCGAGTTGCATGGGCGCTACAGACGGCCAAAGCAATTGGCCAGAAATGCAAAAAACCCCGGGAAAACCAGGGTTTTTGAGCGGAGAGGACAGGACTCGAACTTTTCGATGTTTTCCCAGTGTTTTTGGAGAGCTCGAAGGCATTCATCGATTACACAAAAACTAGGCAGTTTGTCCATTCGGAAGATTCGCGTATACTGAGGGACGGTCAAATGGAGGAGATTAGGGTGGAACAGTCCGAAATCGAAATTGAATACGAACGTCGCTGGAAAGCGATGTCCCCCGCAGAGAAGGTAGCTCGAAGCGCTGCGATGTTGGCTTGGACTCGCCAACAGATGGCCATACGGATTCGAAACACTCAGCCAAGTCTCTCGGACGAAGAGGTAAGGTTGCACGTAGCTTTGCAGCTTTACGAGCGCGATCCCGAAGTGGTCAGACTGATCCAGGAACAGCTTGCCCATGTTTCCCGTTGAGGCATTCGAAAACACGATCGGTAAGTTTGTGGCAATCGCCGAGGCGATCGGTCTTCCTTTCCACATTACCGGCGGCTCAATCAGTTCAGCCTATGGCGAGCCTCGCTTGACGCAAGACATCGATATCGTTGTTTCTCCAGATGTGGCAAGGATTCGCACTGATGACCTGATTGACCAATTGGCCCGCTCTGACTTCCTATTCACTGAGCGGGTTCTACGTCAGGCGGTTCAGACCGGCAATCTATTCCAGCTATTGGACAAGACGGAAAGTTTGAAACTGGACATCTACCCCAGGGAATTGATACCCGGTGAGTTGCAACGGTCTCAGACCATGGAATTGTTTCCTGGGGTTTTCCTGCCGGTCGTATCGCGCACCGATGCAGCAATCTCGAAACTCATCTGGATCGACAAAGGAAGCCAACGTAGCCGCCGCGACTTTCGCAGCATCTTTCGGAGTGGCTCGGAAACCCAGCAAGCAGACATTCGAGCCCAAGCCGAGAAGATTCGGTTGAGTAAATTGCTCGAAGAGGTACTGAGCGAATCCGACGAAATCCGTTGACTCGATACGCCAGTTTGTTCATCAACCCTGCAATTCCTTCGACGGATCTTTATGGCTGAATGGCATCGACTGGGAGATGAACCGAATGAGCATCCCAGAGCCGAAGGTCGAGCATCACGAAGGACGAGGGATTCGTAGCTGTCCGATCTTTCCGGAGCTTCGCCCCATCCTCGACGAAGCCTTCGAGATCTTTGGCGACAAGAGCGAATACGTGGTCGCGGCTCCCCAGTATCGAGCGGCAGCCAATACAGCGATGGGTTGGAAGAACGCCAACCTACTAACTGAATTGAGAATGGAGAATTGAGAATTGAAATCCATGCGGGTCGGCGTGTTCTTAATAATTCTCCATTCTCAATTTTCCATTCTCAATTCCTAGGTCACCGAGGATGATTTTGCGAAGACGGCAGGGGCGAAAAAGGTGATGGTGTGATTGGCTGGTGGTTTGCCGCCAAGTGACTTTGCCTTGGGAAAACGCACGGTCGGCAATTCGGGTGCATTTTTTGGGTACGCCTTACCTCACGCTTGCATCGCGTTGATTTCGTATTTCCATGACGCGATCGAGATGTGTTTTGTAGCGCACCTCGTCCCGATAAATCATGGAAGAAGTAGCATGGAACGTCTACAAGTAGAGCACGACTGAGGCAAGTAAATAGGGTATCGCATAAAATATTGACAAGCCAAAAAACGAGATCCGAGCATCTCGCATCGATTGACGAATCATCCAGCCATGGATTGCCGCGCCCAAAATCGAAACAAAAAACTGCATTTCGCGTTTCGGCTTGATCCAAGGAGCCCAAGAAATGAGTAGCCAAGAAAACGCAAGCATGACGTGAAATGCGAGTGCAAAGGAAGCCCACAATCGAAGTACGCGAATGCTTCTAATTGCGTCCTCGACTGGGCGATTAGCAGTTGGTATCTCGTAAGGATTCACCACGGTGCCCTCTTTGGCAGAACGCTGGCGATAACCCAGAACGAGCAGTTGACTCAACGCAAGTCAGAAGGGCCGATCGAGTGCTTCGTGTGCATCGCTTGGTTCGTCGTTCTTTGCAAATATATCACAACGCTCCCCATTTGTTTCTTTCCTCTGGGGTGTCGGGTGCATAATCACACCAAGGAGGAGTCAATGCGAACTCTGGGCAAACCGAACATGCAAACTGATAAGCTCGATGCTTGATTCGCTGATCTTCTAATCGAATTGCAACTCTTGAGACCATGGAAGCGGCATGTTTTGCCTGGGGACAGGATAAGGCAAGAATATGAATCAAAAGCGAGGCTCTTGCTCCGGAGGCAGTTTCCAAAAGAGATGTGACTGTTGAAGTACAATGGTCCAACAGTTGGATCATCTCATCGGTTGCACGTTGCTGATTTTTTAATTCTTGTATTGAGCGGAGTATACGGCCGAG
>JBJONT010000350.1:0-2842 GCA_046051705.1 Planctomycetota bacterium
AACCTTCTCCGATTGGGTCCTCCCACCCGTATCAGATTCAACGATGTATAGAGGCCGTCCTTTGACTTCATCGAATACTTTTCCGAGGTATAAACCTAGGATTCCGAGATTGGCAAACCCGAGCCCCCCGAGGAAACTTATGAGAACTGCGAGGGTAGGCCATCCAGGTACAGTTGACTCAACAAACATGAATCGCAGGAGAATGGAAAAACCAAACACCAACGAAACAGCCGCGAGCAAGAAACCGAATTGAATCGATAGCCGTAGTGGTTTATTCGATCTAGCAACAATCGATTGGATTGCGAAATCCATAAGCCTAGAAAATGTATAGGAGCTAGCTCCTGCAAATCTAGGAGCATGCTGAACATCAATGGCAGTACGAGCAAACCCCACTTCGTTGATGAACATAGGGAAGCTTCGATTGCGTTCTCGGAATTGACCAACTGAATCGATTACCTTCCGAGAGCAAATTGAAAAATTCGCAATCGAGTTGTCCACTTGGATATCACCTAGCCAATTGTAAAACTGGGTAAAGAACTTAGAAACAGCGCGGCGATACAAGGAATCCTGGCGATCGGCTCGACGTGCCAAGACGATAGGCCAACCTTCTTGCGCTTTCGCGTACAAGCGTGGGATCTCTTCTGGTTGATCTTGCAAATCGCAGTCCATAACTACGATCCATTCACCTTGTGCGCGATCCAGGCCCGCTGTGATCGCATAATGCTGTCCGTAGTTCCGCGAGAGTTTCACCCCTCGGACACGAGGATCATTTTTGCACAACCGTTCGATAACCTCCCAGTCCTTCTGAGGGCTCCCATCCTCAACATAAATGATCTCGTAGGAGTCGGTGATCGTCGGCAATACTGCAGTCAAGCGGCGGTGCAACTCATCGATGCACGCTTCGCATTTGTAGGCTGGCGTAACGATGGACAAACAGAGTCTTTTAGTCATTGGGCAATCAGCACAATCCCAAAGGTCGAGGTTTGGTTCGAGCAGAAACGGTCACGGGGAGGGAAACGCGAAGGAGTCGGCAGAAGACAATCAGGACGGGGAATCAAGCCTGGACCGAAGACCAGCATTCCGTAAATCACAGAGTCCAAGTTAGGTTCTATGAACTACTGATTGCTATCAAGGCCCCTCGCCCGAACGCAGTAAAACATTGGGCAAGCAAGAAGACAGTCACACCGGGAAGAAATCCTGTATTCGCCCCTTGAATGTAACATGACGAGAAAGCAACGCAAGACAGAAAGCGAACATTGCCCGTGAATGCCAGCTGACCGAGTTTCACCATCATCGCGGCGAATCGAGGACCTAGTTTCGACGACTCCATAGCGCACCCGATACGATTAGGATTGATGGAATCCCGCTAAACGTGATCGCTACTAGAAATGGATGATGATTGAGTACCCAAAATGGTTCTTCGGGAGTTTTAGTGGCTGGTTTTGACTTGTATCGTTTTTTTTTGCAGCTCCGTGCTCGTGCTCAGTGAAACGGTGCTCGTGCTCGTAATCGAAAGCAACCTGTAGTAATGTTATGTTCGTTCAAAACGCGACCTACCTCTGAATGCAACTGAACTGTTCCCGTAATCCGAGCACGAGCACGAGCACGAAAATGGCCCCGAATCGCAATCATATTGGCCACCATTATTCCTCAATAGCTCCAGAAATCAGCCGTCACAACGATCTATGCAGAACTACCTAGCGATAATCCAAAACGCTTTAAAAACAAATCGCCAGGGGTACCCCTAGCGATCGTGGTGTTCGAATTGCATCCAGCTTTAACCGTTAGCGTTTAAAGCTCACGCTCTTTTGCGACATGAGCGAGCAGTGAGTGGAATCATGCAAAGCAGGCTACCCTCCAATGCATTCTAAACTTTCCAAAGGGAATGATCTTTAAAGCACCAGCGCAATCCACCAACCATCTGGCAACAGGTGGTTACATTGAGGATCCTAGCGATCTGACAACAGATTGATCGTCGCTAAACACAGGCCAACATTGTGCTCAAAAGTTGTAGCATCGATCTTGTTATGCATCTCAAAAAACACGGATTTCCCGTAGACCGAAAATGATTCTGGCACATCAGTCGCGTCGCAAAGAATCCTACGGCGTTCCGGATTGAGAAACGCTCGCGCTTGATCGGGTTCCCCTCGAACAATGAATTTTTTGTCAAACTCAGGATCGTCCTTGAAATCCAAATGAAACATTACGTCACCCCAACTTGCAGTCCACATGGATCTGGTCGTCGCGGTACGTCGTTTGATTACAAGCTCCGGTGCTGAAATTGATGAACTGATCCCTAAAAAAAACTGTTTGTAGGTGCCTTTACCGAAGTGATACTCGATGACGACGATGCGCGTGGAACCGTCATCTGCAACACACACCGCATGGATGTTCATCGCCAGTCCCATGTTCGGCTTGTGGTGATGGAGGTATGCGGAAGACTTATCGTCTATATTGCTCAAAATCTCAAACCCCATGGGTTCTGCAAATACTGATATCTCTTGCATGCGCCGTTTGCTTCCAGGTCCCGCGGTGAGAAATAGGAGCGCGACTAAAATCATAGGGATGATAACAATGAGAGCTTCCATCATCTGCGATTTCCAAAAGGTTTGAGTATTCAGTGCTGTTTAGTGCTTGGACCGGCTGTCGCGATCATTGTAAGCAGTCTTGGGATCTCGTTGCGATCGCGGTCAAACCATTCTTTGAGTTCGAGAAGGCGGAAGCCGGCAGCAGATAGTGCGGTCGTATAGTCGCTAATATGATGGGTAAAGGCTTCAACTTCATGTACCCCTTGCTCTGATTCGAAGCGAGCTTTGGAACCCAAGTACTGTTTGAAAGGATG
>JBJONT010000351.1:0-22833 GCA_046051705.1 Planctomycetota bacterium
CCCCTTCTCCCGCCAGCGGGAGAAGGGGAGGAGCGCGCGCGGGGGGGGAGGTACGTGTACTGCTACTCGGAGTGCGATTACGATTACGATTGCGAGCACCAACACGATTACCGTGAGGCTGCGTATGAAGAAGCTGAGTATGACGAAGTGTGCCTTAACCCATCATAAATCTCGAATGAACACGACAACTTTACCGCTAGGGCTGACTATTCGAGTTTTCCAACAGCTTTGGTGCAAAGCTGTTCGGATCGCGACACGGGTGACTCTGAATCGTTGTATGTCGGGTTGTTGTTCTAGGAACTTCGTCGCTTTGCTGTCGTGCGTTTTCGCGTTGGTAGCAATTGGCGGAGCAGGTGACCTCTTTGGGCAAGAGACCAAGAGTGTTCAAGGTTTGGTTGTCCAAGGAGTCGCAGCGAAGCCCGCAGCAGATCCCCGGATTGAGATTTTGCAACCGGGTGTAAAGCTGACCCTTCTGGCTGAACACCCCGACTTGGTCACTCCCACGGGGATCGGTGTCGATGCCGAAGGCAATCTGTGGGTGGTGGCTTGCCATACCCATTTCCGGCCGAGCACTTATCAAGGTCCCGAGCATGATGAGATTTTGGTGTTCGATGCGCAAGGAAAGAACCGTCGTGTTTTCTACAATCGAACGAAGACGACGATGCAACTGTTGCTCGATCCGGCAACTGCAAAGGAACAAGCATCGACAAATGGTGCGCAACCAGAACGTAGAGGCAGATCGGTGCTCGTTGCACAGCGCGATCGGATCTTGAGGATCAAAGAACCAGCGGTAGCGAGCCAAGCTACACCTGTGCAAGATTGCACAGAAGAGACGATCGTCCAACTCGATACCGTGGCGGATTATCCGCACAATGGACTCAGCGGCATGGCTTGGCATAACGACGGTGGGTTGATCTTTTCGCTGGGTGAGAACTTTGGGAAGGACTGGGTGCTTCGCGGTTCAGATGGAATCGAGTTGCGTGGTCGAGGGGAGGGCGGGGTATTTCATTGCACGCCCGAAGGGAAGAATTTAAGACGCATTGCCAAAGGTTTTTGGAACCCGTTTGGGCTGTGGATGCGCGAAGACGGAGTGTTGTTTGCTGCTGAGAACGATCCTGGTAGCCGTCCGCCTTGCCGACTGCTACAAGTCGTTGAAAACGCAGATTATGGATTTCAGTATGTGTATGGAAGTGCTCCGGTGCATCCGTTTGTTTGTTGGAATGGAGAGCTTAAAGGAACCTTGGGGATGATCCATCCGTGCGGCGAGGGGCCTTGCGCGGTCGTCGGTCTCGGGGGTGGGGTGATGGTCCCTTCGTGGAGCAATCACTGCATCGATTATTTTCCATTGCATTGGAAAGGTGCAACTCTGACATCGGATCGAATCGAGTTGCTTCGGGGCAGCGACTTGTTCAGACCTGTAGCCATGGTGCGTAAATCGGATACGGAATACTACTTTACCGATTGGGTGTCACCTTCTTATGAATTGCATGGAATGGGGCGTTTGTGGAAATTGCAAATCGATCCTTCGCAAGCGACTTGGATGCAACCGACGATTGAACCCAAAAGTTCTAATGCGATTTTGGCCGATCAATTGCGTGGTGAAAGTGCGGTTCTATTGGGAGAAGAAAACCAGGGACGCGGCGCTGAGGATTGGACAGAAGCGAAACGCGATGAGTTAGTGAAGTACATTCAAGGGGATGATCCGTTCCTTGCCGATGCCGCATCGACCGCGCTTAGTCGCTATGCAAAAGGCTGGGGGGTAGAGCAAGTCCAAGCGTTTCCCGACGCCTTGCGGCTTGCGACCCTCGTTGCACTTCGCAAAAGCGATTTCGATAACCAGAAGTGGGTGCGTGGACTTTGGAATGATGCCAATACCGAGATCCGTTTTGAGTGCCTGCGATGGATAGCTGATGCGGTATGGATCGAGTTTCTTCCGCAAGTTGAGAAGATGCTTAAAGACCCGGCACTTGATTACCGACTTTTCGAAGCCGCTTTAGCGACCCTCAATACCTTGCAAGGGAAACCGGCGGCTGGGGTAAGCGATTCGGCGCAGTTAGTGGAGAGGGTTTTCGATAGTCAAACCTCACCGGAGTTTAAAGCTTTTGCGTTGCGACTTATTCCTCCGCAGCATGACTCGTTAAGCAGTGAGGCTCTAGAGAAGCTGTGGGGAGTGGAGCATGAGGGGCTGCGCCGCGAAGTTGTCCGCACGCTGGCTATGCAGAGAAGTGATTCAGCAAAAGAAAAGTTACTACAAATCGCAACGGACAAAGCACAGCCCGAGGGGTTGAAACTCGATGCGCTCGCTGGTTTGATCGGAGTGCAAGAGCCAAAGATCGTCGCGGGATTGAATCAGCTTTTGGAAAACCAAAGCCGTGGAGAGGAGATTAGTGAAGCTGTCGTCCTCGAGGTGAAACGGGTATTGAGAGGAGCCAAGGGCTCGGCTGCAACCGAGTTGGTTGGCCAAGCCTCGAGCACGGAGGATCAGCAGCGAGAGTTGCAAGCAGCTCGAATCGCTCGTATTGAAAGCTTGCTCGATCAAGGTGATCCGCAACGCGGTCGTCGGTTGTTCTTTCATGGCTCAGGAGCAGCTTGTAGTCAGTGCCATCGCCATAGTGGACGTGGGAATGTGGTGGGGCCCGATTTATCGTTGGTCGGACGCCAAGTTCTCTCGGAGGCAATAGGTGCAGATGGGAAGCATGAGAAGCAGAGTGCAGCGAGAGAGTTGTTGCTCTCAATCATGGATCCGAACCGAGAAGTAGCACCGCAGTTTTATACTACGCTTTTGGAACTTGCGGACGGATCGACTTTTACAGGCATTCTGCTGCGATCCTCGAGCACGGAAGTTTACCGCAACAACTTCGGTGAAGAGGTGACGTTTCAGAAGAATGACATTGCGGATCGCAAGGAGTTGCGGTCTTCGATGATGCCTAGCGGTTTATTGGATACGATGAGTGACGAAGAAGTCAGTGATCTCATCGCATTTTTGTTGCAGAGCAAGTAACAGTCGGCAACAAGTAGTAAAGAGCTCATTGCTTATCGCTTATCGCATATCGCATATCGCATATCGCATATCGCGAATGCGATCGAGCGTTTGTGTGTTAGCGGAGGTGGGAATGAGTCGTCAGAGCGCGGTCGAAGACAACGCACCATTCTTTGGCGACGTCATCCCATGTCCTGGCTTGCATCGCGCGAAAGCCGCTGAGTTGCTCTTCGAGTTTGCCTTGACGATCGTAACTTAGCTCCCGAAGGGCTTGAACAACGCTTTGTACCGAGCGAGGATCGAAGAAGAGGGCAGATGAGCCCATCGCTTGAAGTTGTTCTCGCAATGATGGGATATCGGACGACAAGATCGGACAGCCGAAGTGAAGCGATTCCATCAGTGGAAACGAGCCTTGTTCGTACAAGCTAGGTACAACGGTTGCATAAGCGTTGCGATATAAGCTTTCCAGTTCACTTCGCGTTACTCTTCCTGGCAGCTTAATTCGATCGGCGACGCCGAGTGCATTGATTTTGTTCTTTAGATCGGCTGGAAGTTCCGAGCCGCCGGTAAATAAAACCTGCAGCGATCGTAACTCATCCGATGATTCTTGGCTTAGGGCATGTAGTGCATCGACTAATAACGCGTGATTTTTGTAGGAGCGAAAGCTGGCGGGGTAGAGCAAATACTTTTGGGGCGTGATCCCATGAGCCAACAGGCTGGGAGCTAAAGTGAGAGCAGTAGGTTGGTCTGGAGTTTGATTGGCTGCGTCAAAGTCTCTTGGAATGGCAGGGCGTACCATTGCGGTTCGGTTTTTATCCAAGCCGAGGGTACCGAGTAGGTCGTTTTGCAAGATGAACTCAGACATACAAGCGACGATTGTCGCTCGGTCGGTGACTTGGCTGACCAGGCGTTTAAAAAAGGTGAGCTTCGATGGACGAGTCGATTCGGGGAAGTGGACAGTGACTAGATCGTGGAGGACGACGACGGTGGGTTGTGAGAAAGGGTGATCGAGTCCGACGTAGGGGAGGAGCCACAGATCGACGCTATCCAACCACTGCCGTTTACCACGCGTTACGCATCCATCGAGGAATCGCACGAAGGGCGAGCACCACCATGATTTTTTTGGTTCAAGGGAAGGCCCAAAGGTTGGGTATAAGTGTATGCGTTCTGTTCTTCGGAGGACTTTCCAAAGCTTGCGGATCACGAAGTGCGGTTTTGGGTTTCCAACGATTCGGATCGGTGCCGAGTTGGTCGGTCTCCTTTGTGATGTGTTGTTGCGTTGCAAGGGTTCGAGTTTGTGTTCTTCACCTGCTTTAGCGACGAGTAATATCTCTTCGATGCTGGGTTGGTTAGCGAGAGTCTCGACGAGATTGGCAACGAATACCCCGATCCCTTCGGTTGGTTCAAGGGTAGTGCCAAAGTCGCACCATATACCGAGTTTCACCGTATTACTCCTGATCCATTCGTTCGGGGACCATCCATTCGGGCTTGCTGGACCGCTGGCGGATTGCGAGCATCCATCAAGAGCCATTGATCATGCCCCCAGCAATCGCTGTCCCCAGCGACGAGGAATTCGGTGCTCAGAGATGGTCGCTGATGGGTCAAGCTGATCGCCCAGACTTGATCGCTCCAGTCAATGGGCATGTTGGCTTGCGAGCCAGCTTGTGAGCCGGGCTGTAAATCAGCCGTTGTGTTCGTTGCGTTATTGCTCGCTGTATTGCTTGATGGGCTGCTTACCGAGTTGCTTACAAGAGATGCGATTGGGATTGCGATTTCCACAGCCCAAGTATCGGAGGTTTGGTGGGTAGCGATGAACCATTCGGGGTTCCAGTAGGCCATGTCGTTGCATCGATCCGAGATGCCACCTTGGATATCCCAAGCGAATTCGAACCATGTCGCGTAGTCGCGATCAATATCGATCCGAAGTCGGGTGTGGTCGATCTGGGGATCGAGCGAGTCCCGTTTATTCGCAGAAGCTTTGGGGGCTTGGCGTCCAACTTTTTTGGTTTTGTTTCCTTCGGCGACAATTTCCGAAGCGCGATTGCGGGTGTGCAGAGCGTGGATGAAAAGGAATTCGTGATCGCGGAAGATGCGGATGGTCGATGGGAGATTCTCGTCGGCCCAAGCGGTTGAAAAGGGCATTGTCAGTGCGTCTTTCCAAGGCTCCGGTTCGGCTTGTCCGTCCAAGTGAGGGCGTTGTTGGATCCAAGGGATGCGAGGCAAGGGCAATGATCCTTCAGGTGGGCCTTGGACGATCCGCTCTTGTTCGAAGATACCGGACCAATTGCCGAGTTGTGGAGTGTAGCTTGGCCAGAAGCTGCGTTCGGCGGATGGGTTGAGCTGACCGGTGCGACTCAAGGAACTGGTGCGAAATCTGGAGGCGATAAGCCAAGCCCAAGCGGGCTCGGATTTCTTGTGGACCCATGTCTCTGGCCATGTGCCAAGGAGTTTAGCGAATTCGCGTTCCGCGTTCCCTTGGGCGATTGGTGTTCGTTTGGGTTGGACGGTTGCAGAAGCCGTGATGACTTGGCTTTCAGAGTTCGAGAAAGGGGAAGCGATGCTACCGGATTGAGGGTTAGATGTTTCCGAGGGTTCGAAGACTTCGGTTCTCGATTCGAGTTGAGAATCGATCAGTCGTTGAACTTCGGCGGATCCGGTGTAGGTCATCAGTTCGCGCAAGGCTAGTTCTTGATAACGATCTTGGGGGTATCGTTGAAGAATTAACTGTAAGGACGTATACCAACGATGCCAGTTACCTTGAACTCTGGACTCTTGGGAGATCATCCACAAGACATCTAGTGCGGTATCCGCAGTGAGAGGTTTGAGGGTTTCGATAAGGGCGTCATCCCAAGCTCGTTCGCGGTACAGGTCGCTTCCGCGTGTTTGCAGCAACTGAGCGACGCGCGGTTGTGCGTTGGCAGAAGCCATTAAGGTTTGCAAGTTGGCTTTATCGACGAAGCGTTCAGCCAGTTTCGATTCGTCGCGGATTACCAGTCCATCGGTCGGATGGCTTATCGAGAGACCTTTTGGGTACAGGACTCGGTATTGCGTTTTGTTGCAGAGAGCTAAAGGGGATTGCAAGCTTGGCGCAAAGGTCTGATGAGCATAAAAGCGTCGGCTATCTTGAAGGACTTGGCCAAGGAGTCGATTGCTCGATTTCAGAAGCATCGAAGAGGAGAGGCTTAAACCATTCTTTTGATTGCTACGTTGTACGATACGTTGGACAGTCCAAGGTGGAATCGTGGAATGTTTAAGGTTTGGTAGTGGGTGGTAAGCCGGGTTGCCGGCTTGCTGTACGGCTTGGGTGACGAGCGATGCATGGGCGCTTTCGAGGGTATCAGAAGCGGACGGGTCACCGGTGATGATAAGGTCAGGTCGGTGGGTGCGTATCTCAAGAACTAGCTTGCGCAAGAGTTCTTCGTTGTAGGTTTGGTAATAAGCTAGGTCGCTGGCTTTAAAGCCATTTGGCATATTGCTGATCGGGTAAGCGCGATAAGTGGTCAGATGATTGAGTCGTAGGCTTGGCGCGAGACATTCGAGGGCGGAGGATCGGTCAATTTCTTGGTGAAGGACTTCGGTAAAGCGGCGATCGTGAACGACAAGAGCACCGGATTGGTGTTGGGTTTCATGGGTGATGTAAGCGAGGGCATCCCAAGGGATTTCTTCTTCGGTTGCGGAGATGCTCAGACACAGCAATCGGTCGGCGGCGCGGTGCGAGATTTTCCAAGCCCCACCGGCGTTGCGAGAGTGCAAGATATGAGCAAGTCCGCCCCAAGCCATCAGGACTTGTTCATTGGCAGCCTTGATCCCTTGCAAGGGTGCTTGGGAGTTCGTCGGGAGCATCGTCCAATTCGCGCCGTGGTCATCGGATGTCCACAGGACCGAGCCGGGGTTGCCTACGATCCAAAGTTTCGAGCCATAACCTTCAAGCCGGGATAGGTCGACTAGGTTTCGTTCGTTTGGTGGGATTGGTAACGGAACACTATGCCAACTTATTCCATCGAGTGAATGGAGCAAGCGACCAGCATCGCCACCGATCCACCAGCCTTGGGGTTGCAAGGAGCAGAATCGGATCGGGCGAAATGGATCGGACTCGATGGTTAGAGTTCTGAATTCGATTCCGTCTTCGGCGAAGAAAACCCGTCCAGATCGATCGACGAGCAGCGTCTTGCCTTCCGGGGAAATAGATACTGCTTGTAAGTGCCCGCACGGGACAGGACGAGGGCTCCATGTTCGTCCACCGTCGATGGATTCAAACAGGGACGAATTGTGGTGGCTGGACCAATCACCCCAAGCGATCCAGTGGTGATGTTTGATTCGTTGAAGGCCGATAAGGCGAGGGAGATACAAAGTGTTGATGCTTTGCCATGAGAGACCTTCATCATCGCTTGTGAGGATCGAGCCGACACTTCGGCCGGTTTCGGGTTCGAGGTATCCTCCGACGATCAGGCCAGCTCTTGCACCGTTGCGAGCAGGGGCATCATCGAAGCCGATGGCATAGAGAATCGCATTGCTGCGCGGTTGGATGTTTCGCCAGTTCTTGCCCGCGTCTTGGGTTACGAGAATTGCGTTTGAATCACCGACGACGATCGCTTTGTCGATCGAGAGGAGTGCACCGTCTCGCAACGTGCCATCGATCAGGGGTAGGCTGGAGGTTGGCGAAGCGGAGTTAATCGCAGAGTTGTTAGTCGAATTATTAGCTGAGTTGTTTTGTTGGGCGTAGCAGCATGGTGCGAGCAGCAGTGCAACAAGTAGTATTCTCAATGCGCGCGCTGATATCTGAGTGAACTTCAGAAGAAAGTGCAGCCGGCTTAGGCGGCTTTGTGTTCGGCTCGCCATGATTCGCTTTGGGTCGGGATGAGCACTCCATGGTGCATGGTGTAGACTTCGTCGGCCAACGCGATGAGGGCTTCGCGGTGAGTGATGATCAGGATGGTCATCTGCCCCTTCATGGCTTGAAGCGTCTCGCGGATTTGCAGTTCGCTTGCCATGTCGATTTGGCTGGTGGACTCGTCGAGGATTAGGATTTCCGGTTTGCGCAGAATGGCGCGTGCTAAGGCGATGCGTTGTCGTTGTCCACCGCTGAGTTTCTGTCCAGCTTGGCCGACGTTCGTTTCGTATCCGTCGGGGAGTGATTGGGTGATGAAATCATGGGCATGAGCGAGTCTAGCGGCGATTTCAACATCTTCGCGAGTCGCGTTTGGAGTCCCATATTGGATGTTTTCAAAGACGGAGCGGTTGAACAGTTCCGTGCTTTGGCTCACAAGGGTGATCCTCTGTCGGATATCGTGGAGAGCAAGATCTTTGAGGTTAACATCGTCGAGTTCGATCGATCCGGTGATCGGGTCGTAGTATCGGCAGAGGAGCTGAATCAATGTAGATTTGCCGCTCCCGTTCGAGCCGAGAAAAGCGATCGTACGGCCGAAGGGTATTTCGAGCGAGACGTCTTGAAGGACCGGTTGATTCGGATGGTATTGGAATCCGACCTCTTTGAGGCTGAGCTGGTGATGGCGTCCGATCAAGCGTTTTGGGTTTGCAGGTTCGGGAAGTACAGGTTTTGCGTTAAGGATTCCGTAGAGCAGTTCGGAAGATACCACGCCTTGATAAATCATCACCGAGACACCGGAGAGTTTCCTCAGCGGATCGCTTGCACCGATCAGCAAACCGAAGAATATCAGCAGGTCGGTTACCGACATCGGAGAGTCGCAGACGCGGAGGAAGAACAAATGCGTTTGCTTGTTGACGACCAGATAAGCCCCGGCGCAGACGGTGATCGCAACCATGGCAACACCGATCAATTCCGTGAATGGTTTTCCAAATCCGGTCCAGAAGATCATCTTGAGCTGGATTCGTTTCATGTCTTTCGTGCATTGACGAAACCGTTCCCTTTCGTGTTCTTCCATCGTGAAAGCTTGGACGGTAAACACGTTGCTCAAGGCTTCGAGAAGGACTTCGTGAAATCCAGCATTTCGCCCAAGGATGCTTGATGCAACTCGTCGGATGCGTCGGTTGAAAAAGACCACAAGGGCGACGAGCAGAGGAGCGAGTACGAGGGAGAGCAAAAGCAATCGCCAATTGATGAAGCTTGCCATGATCAAGCAGGAGGCGATGCGAAGGGGTTCGCGAATGGCGGCTCCGAAGAGTTGGATAAGTCCGTTGGTCAACCCGTCGGCGGCGACGGTGATAGCCGAGAGCAAGCCGCTTGTCCCGTGTGCTTGAAAGGTCTTTCGATCCATTGCCAGAGCCGAATCAAAGACTCGCATCCTCAGATCCCGAACGATGCTTGTCGATACATGCCCGATGAGCATTTCGTTTGTGAGCATCAAGGCGTGTTTGATCAGGGTCGAGACCATCAACAGACCCATGATCCAACAGATCGTCTGGAATGCATCACGGGGGAGGACTTTGTCGGCGAGTTTGACTAAGTACTGTTTCGTGTCTCGGTTGCGGGCAGCTTGGCTGGCGAGTCGCTCAAGCCGTTTGATTTCGGTTTGTTGATTTTGGTTCGGCTGCTTGAGGACTGCCAGTTCGCTTTCGATGCGCGTAAGTTCGGCAGAGGAAGCCGAGGCCCCTTTTTCGAGCCAAGATTGGATCGATTCCCCGTTGAGTGTCATTTCGACGACGGGATATAAAGCACCGATGTTCGAGCCCCAAAGGAACGCAACACCGACCGAGCAAAGGGTTGCCAGGACAAGCGTAGGTGCATGGTGCAGTGAGTCGCGGATAGCGTTCCAGAAGGATTTCATGGATGTTCGGAGGAGATACACGAGACGGGAAAATCCCAGCGGGCGTGGGAGGATGGCAAAAATGGGGGGTTGGTGTCAAGATCATTGACGGGGTAGTGAAATTGGGGGGGATTTTGAAACACAGAGACACAGAGGCACAGAGAGGGGGCGAAGGGATATTAGGATTAGGGATTAGGCGGAAACGGATTGCTCTGTGTTCTCTGTGCCTCCGTGTTTCCAAAGTCCGCGCGTGCCGTGGATTCTTTTTTGAAACACAGAGTCACAGAGGCACAGAGAGGGGGCGAAGGGACATTAGGATTAGGGATTAGGCGGAAACTGATTTCTCCGTGTTCTCTGTGCCTCCGTGTTTCCAAAGTCCGCGCGTGCTGTGGATTCTTTTTTGAAACACAGAGTCACAGAGGCACAGAGAGGGGGCGAAGGGGCATTAGGATTAGGGATTAGGCGGAAACGGATTGCTCTGTGTCTCTGTGCCTCCGTGTTTCCAAAATCCGCGCCGGATGGATACCTGCTCGCGATTCGGTATACTTTCTTTCGCACAAGATGCAGAGCAACGACGCTTTGCAGGACCCTATCCTTCAGGAAGTTCGATTGGATTTAGGCAATGATGTCTCGATTAACCTATTACCTCGCTTTGTTGATCGCGTTCGCTGGTGTAATAGAAGTCCCGGTAATTGGGGTCTCGTTTGGGATAGGGTCGAAGAGTTTTGGGCAGCAGCGTTGGAGTGTCGAGCAGGCTAAAGCATGGCAGGATAAGCATGGTTGGTTGGTAGGGGCGAACTACATTCCTGCTTATGCGATCAATCAGCTTGAGATGTGGCAGATCGGTACGTTTGATTTAGAGCGGATCGACCAAGAGTTGGCTTGGGCACAAAGCTTAGGGTTTAACTCGATGCGAGTTTTCTTGCACGATCTGCTTTGGAGCGGGGATGGCAAAGATCTGCTTGAGCGGATGGAGCAGTTTCTATCGGTAGCAGAGAAGCATAAGATCGGCATCGTCTTCGTACCTTTCGATTCGGTGTGGGATCCACAGCCGGTGGCTGGCAAGCAGCGTGCACCGAAAGTTGGCGTTCACAACAGTGGGTGGGTTCAAAGTCCGGGCGCATCGATTCTTGGTGATCCGAACAAACATGTGTTGGTGAAACCATACTTGCAGGGCATTTTGAAGCGATTCAAAGATGATCCGAGGATTCAAGCTTGGGATTTGGTCAATGAGCTCGACAACGATAACGCCAATTCGTATGGGCGTAATGGGACCAAGACCGAGTTACTCAACAAGGCCGAGATGGGGACATTGTTTGCCAAGCGATGTTTTGAGTGGGCGCGAGAAATCAACCCATCACAGCCGTTGACTTGTGGAGTTTGGATTGGTCTTTGGGAAGACGAAAGCAAACTCAGCGCGATGGAAAGACTTTGTCTTGAGCAATCCGATATTATCACTTTCCACAATTATGGAGATGGTGAAAGTCTTAAGAAAGCGATTCGAGCGTTGCGACGTTATGATCGACCCATTCTGTGTACCGAGTATATGGCTCGGGGTAACAACAGTCATTTCGATCCGAATCTAGGGGTGCTCAAGGAAGAGAAGGTGGGGGCTCACAATTGGGGGTTTGTCGACGGGAAGAGCCAGACGATATACCCTTGGGATAGCTGGCAGAACCCTTATGCGAAGGAGCCAGAGCTGTGGTTCCATGACATTTTCCGCCGCGACGGTACCCCTTACCGGCAGAAGGAAGTCGATTACATTCGTTCGGTTACGGGTGCAACGACTGGAGCAACTTCGGGTGCGAAGTAACCGTTTAGAAGCAACTGTTTAGAAGCAACTGTTTAGAAGCAACCGTTTAGAAGCAACCGTTTAGAAGCAACCGGTGAGAAGTAACCGGTGAGAAGGTGTTGAGCAAGCCTTGAGTAAGTCTTAAATAAGCCGTGTTCAGCGAGGAAGGCTTAGTGGGTATCCGTCGTTTATTGAGCATCTGATGCGAGAGTATCGGCTATGCGCAAGGCTTGGGATCTCCAATTGAAGCTGATTGATTTTTCCCATCGTTCTTGAAGGGTTGCGCAGATCGGGCCGTTGGTGGTTGTCCCGATGGGGCGTTTGCCCAAAGAGACGGCTGGCCACAGGCAACCGGTATTCCCTACGAGGAGGACTTCTGAGGCATCGTATAGTTCTTCGAAATGGACATCGCGATATTCGATATTCATACCGATTCCAGCGAGGAGTTGTTCGACGTAAGCCAACGAGGTTCCTTGGACGATATCTTCGCGTCTTGGGGAAAAGATAGCGCCTGCTTTATCGACGATGAGCAAGTTTGCAGCGGAGCAGTCCGCGACCATGCCACGGCTGGTGCACAGCAGGCCCAAGCTGTGTTCGGATCGCCGTTTAGCTTCTCGATCGGCGAGATAGTAGTTAAGTCGGCTGCGGGATTTGATATCCGATGGCCAGCATTCCCCGGCGCCCGAAGCGTATTGTACGCGAACGAGGGTTGAGCCGTGACGGTACCAATCGGCGAGGGTTCGCCATGGGATCGGTAGCCAATGGACAACGGCTTGGAAAGCTTGACCGGTGTAATAGTCTCCGGGGGAGACGACGATACACAAGCTTGCGTCGTCTTGGGATTCGAGCAGAGTTCGGCTTTCGGAGAGAAGGGATTCGACGCCGGATTGGAATTGGCGTCGAAAGGGTCCGAAAGGGATGCCTAGCAGATCACAACCCAGAGAGAGTCGGTTGAGGTGAGGATCGAGGTTGATGAATTTGCGACCGAAGGTGCGAGCCCGTTCGACGAGGAAAGCTCCGTGCATGCATCCTAGGTTGGTGACGGGCCAAGAGATCTTTGAAAGCTCTCGGATTTCGAATTTGCTAAGGCCCGGATCCCAGCGCAAGGCGAGGCTGTTTTGAAAAGCGTCAGTCATGGTTGCTGATTGCGTTTACGTCGTTTGCGATTGGGGCGCTATTCCAGAGTAGATGATCGACGACTTTACCGAAATAGGGACATTCCCCGTAATAGCTTCGTTCGCTATGTGTTGTTCCGATCAAGCCGCCACAATCGTATTGTTCGATTCGTTTGGAAGTATTCAGCGGTTGCGTTGCTCGGGGGGCACCAACCGTTTCGAGGCCTTGTGCGCCGAGAAAGCCCGCGAAACCTGCCGCAACGGGGCTCGATAAGCGATCGATAAATCGGAATCGACGTAGGATCGGGTCGCGAGAATTATAAAGGTTGATCAATCCATCGACGCGATCGAGCGCTAAAGCGTGTTTACCACCTTGGGCGATCCAGTTGCGGTCGACAGCGGGGGCAACCAAGGCGACTCGGTAGTTCGATAGTTGATTGGACGCAGGATACAAAAGTGGGGATGAGAATCCCGGGACAGAGCCACCGGAGGCGAAGTGCAAGCCGCCTGTGACGGCCCGAGCGCCGAAGGAGAACCCAAGGATGCTTACTCGCGACTGGTTCCCGAGTCGTTCAAGGATTTGAGCTACTACGAGCGCTTGGGATTCGGCGGATTCGGCGTTTTCATAGACATCGCGAAGAGGGTGTGGTTCGCGTTCGCTAGGCCACGAGAGCATCATTAATCGGTAGGGTTCTTTGGCCTTGGCTTGTAAATAGCGATTGATGATCAGTACACGATCTCTAGCGTTGTTACGTTCCATGAAGTTGCCATGGACGTAGAGAATAGTCAGGCGTCCGTCGTCGACAAATGCGTTTTCAAGTGAGTCAAGTTCCCAGCCTTGGCTGGGAGAATGTTTGTAAGGTCGGATGGGAGGCGAGCCTGGGGGGAGGCACCGAAAGCGGTCGGGGTAGTGACGCGTTGATAGTTCCCAGACTTCGCCAAGTTGCTGTGTTGGCTCGCAAATGGGAAGATCGCTTTGTGCGAAAATTCGCTCAGTAGGAAGTAGCAGAGTTGCGCAGAGTGCTATTAGAAGTCGAGTGAGCATGTAGCACGTTGTAGTGTGGCTATGAAGTCGAAGGGTGGAGAGTGGACGCGTTTGCACGGGAGTTCCTTGAGCCAAGCGACTGAAAATCGGTCGCGGGTGAGGCAGTTCAGTTGGGCGGTTTATTTCAACCGTGTAGTTGGAATGGTTAAGCGGGCGGTATAAGCCCTTTGCACGGCAAACTCTAACACCAGCTTTTCTGCGGGGCGTTAGAAAAAGTTTGCGGATTGTCGAAAATATTTGCAACTTGATTTGCACGCTCGGAGTATTGGCGTAGAGTTGCACGTCGAAACACCTTTTCGACCGCACTTGGTGCGATTTTGTAAAGGAGAAAAGATTCATGAAACGAACCACGTTAGCCCTTGCGGCCCTCGCCCTCGCCTTCTCAGGATGCAACAACTGCGGATCGTTGCGTCCAGCGAACTTGTTTGGCAAATTCAAGAGTTGTTTGCACGGAGCGTCGAACATCGGTGCGCCTTGTGATGCCGGTTGTGAGGCTGGGGCACCAGCAGCGGGTCATGACGGTTGTGCGACCTGCGGAGAGAACGGTGCTAACTACGGCGGTTACGGAGAGACCGTTATCGGATCGTATGAGACACCGATGAGCTCGACCGTTTCGGGAGGTGATGGGATCACTATCGGTTCTCCGATGAGCGGTTCGACCTTGCCAGCCGGTTCTACCCTTCCTTCCGGTTCGGTGTTGCCATCGAATCCAGGGACTTACTCGGGCAGTCCAACCCCAGCGAATACCATTCGTCCAGAGACGATTCGCCCTAAGCCCGCGAACTAGGAAATACTTCCGCGCACGACATAACCTACGCAATTCAGGACTTTTCCTTAGTTGCGTCCTCGTCCAAAATGCGGTTTGTCTCCCTAGCGAACTGCTTTTTGGACGGAGGAAATCTGGTGCCTAATCATTCTGTAAAAACTGAGCCGACATCGCCCAACGCGGCGAATCTTGAGTCGCTTGGTGAGAAATCCATCGACAAGTCTGTCGATAAATCGTCCGAGCGAGTCCGCCGGATGTTTGCTGAGATCGCCCCAAGGTATGACCTGCTGAATCACACTTTGTCGCTCAATATCGACAAGTACTGGCGGAAGCGAACTTTGGATTTGTTAGCCCCCAAGGCTGGCGATCCGTTTTTGGATGTCTGTACCGGAACGGGTGATTTGGCTCTCTCGGCGGCGATGCGATTGCGACCGAAGCGGGAGGATCAAGCGAAGACCGAAGTCGTCGCAAGCGATTTTTGCGGCGAGATGCTTCGCTTTGCCAGGTCGAAGCAGACCAAGATGGGGATCGACTCCGATTCGTTGGTCTTTCTAGAAGCCGATACAACGCAGTTGCCTTTCGTCGATAATCGGTTTCAGACCGTATCGGTGGCTTTTGGTTTGCGAAATGTCGTAGATACGATGAAAGGGTTGCGAGAGATGGCCAGGGTTTGTCGCCCGGGGGGCCAAGTCGCGGTCTTGGAATTCTCCCAGCCGAAGTTTCCGGGTTTAAAGCAGTTCTATCAGTTCTACTTTCGGCATGTATTGCCCCGCATCGGTAATCAGGTCGCAAAGAACTCTAGCGAAGCTTATGCGTACCTTCCCCAAAGTGTTTCGCAGTTTCCAAGTGGCGAAGCGATGGCGGACATGATGCGTGAAGTTCCGCTTGTATCGGTTCGTTATTATCCGATGACGTTCGGAGTAGCGACGCTTTATGTAGGGACCAAGCCAGCATCATGACAACAAGCGGTACGCGGCCGATAGTTTTGGCGATCACAGGCGCAAGCGGTGCGGCGTACGGAGTACGGTTGCTTCAACAGTTGCTCATCGCAAATCAGTCTGTTCATTTGATTATCAGTCCGTCGGGTGCGGCGGTGATCGCTCAAGAACTCGGTTTGCAAGTTGGTCAAAGTCCTGAACGCATTCGAGGGATGCTTCAGTACGCTTGGCCAAACCCAACAGGTCCATCAAATTCATCAGGTGGGGTTTCAAAGGGAAATACGGTATCAGACGAGCGATCGGGAGGACGGGTGTGGGTGCCCCTTTCTGCCGAGCAGATCGACGCATCGCTCAAGAACTTGCACGTCTACGATTACCGGAATTTTTTTACTCCGGTGGCCAGTGGAAGTTTTCGGACCGCGGCGATGATCATTTGTCCTTGTTCGGGAGCGACCCTTTCAGGGGTAGTGCATGCGGCGGGGAACAATCTTATTCAGCGAGCAGCCGACGTGCATTTGAAAGAGCATCGCAAATTGATTTTGGTCCCGAGAGAAACTCCGCTGTCGGTGTTTCAGCTTGAGAATATGACACGAGCCGCGCAAGCGGGCGCGATCCTCATGCCTGCCATGCCCGGTTGGTACCATGGTGTGCAAGGTCCGGTGGATCTGATCGATTTCGTCGTCAGCAGAATCTTGGACCACCTCGACATCGAGCATACACTGATGAAGCGATGGGGTGCGGATCACCCAGGGCTTGACCCCGAGCATCTGCAATCAGGGGATGCTTAGGGTGGATTTTCGATAATTCATTCGTCGAATACATTCATCCAAGCCATGCATCGCCAGCAATTCTCAGAAACGCAGCAATTCATGCATCCCAATCCAGTTCCTTCAATGCAGCAAGCTGTCGGCAGCGAGTTGCCCCCTGCGAACCGATACTTCGATAAGTTCAAGAAGTTTCTCGAGCTCATTCGGTTCAGTCATACGATTTTTGCGTTGCCCTTTGCGTTGCTAGCTACCTGGTGGGCGTGGGTAGTTCCTGTTCCACAGAGTTTCTCCGGCGACCTGGGGCTTCATAGCGATCTGGGTCTATCCGGCGAAGGGTTGGGTGCTAGGGTCCAGTTCCGTTGGCTTGATGTACTCGGTATTATCGCTTGCATGGTGTTTGCAAGAAGTTTCGCGATGGCGTTCAATCGGTTAGTGGATGCGAAGTGGGATGGTCAGAATCCGAGGACGGCCAACAGGCATTTGCCGGCGAAGCTTCTTGGGGTAGGCGAAGTGGTTTGGTTTACGGTCGGTTGTGCCTTGTTGTTTGTCTTAGCGACCCTTGTGTTTTTGCCGAACGCGTTGCCGGTTGTATTGAGTATTCCGGTGTTGATGTTTCTGGCTGGGTATAGTTTGGGGAAACGCTTTACTTGGCTAGTCCATCTTTGGCTTGGAGTGGCGTTGTCGTTGGCTCCGATTTGTGCGTGGATCGCTTTGCGAGGAGAGATCGTCCAAGCTTATCCGGCGGATATTCTCCCGGCTGTGATGCTTGGGGTAGTAGTGTTTTTATGGGTCAGTGGGTTTGACATTTTGTATGCATGCCAGGACGCACAGTTCGATCAGCAAGCGGGGCTTTCGAGTATCCCGGCGCGGTTTGGGATACGCGGGGCGTTGCGAATCAGCCGGGGGCTGCATTTTTTGATGTGGGTGGTGGCCTTTGGGATGACTTTTTGGGTTCCGCAGTTGTCGCTCGGAGCCATTTTTCGGGTAGCTTTGCTGGGGGTTGGCGGGTTGCTCGTGTACGAGCACTCGGTGGTTTCCGAGAAATCGCTCGACAGGATGCAATTGGCATTTTTCCAACTCAACTCCATAATCAGTGTTGTTTTCCTGGTTGCCGGCGGGCTAGACGCCACGCTACGCTAGGATGATAAGCCGCAAAACATCCGAGTGAGAGACTTCGAAGCAGCCCCGCCAAAGGGCGATGTGCGTTTGTCTCTTCCTTGCAGAAATTCATCGACTCGAAATCGTTAGTAACTCCCATGATCAGCTTGAGTGTCCAAGACCGTTTGAAGGTGATTCGCGACAAGGTCGAGCAGGGGGGGCGGCTTTCGCTTGACGAGGGGATTTTTCTCTACAGCCCCGAAGTTCCGCTACATGCGGTCGGGGAGTTAGCCAACTGGAAGCGTGAGCAGATCAATGGCAACGTCGGGTATTACAACATCAATACCCATTTGAACCCGACGAATGTCTGCGTGTATCGATGTCGGTTCTGCGCGTTTCGTTCTGACTTGCGAGATCCGAAGGGATACGTGATGAGCGACGAGCAGATTCTCGCTCGCGGACAAGAAGCCTTCGACAATGGGTGTACAGAGATGCACATTGTCGGTGGGTTGCATCACAAGTTAGGGTATGACTGGTATCGTGGAATTCTCGAAACCCTGCATGGTGCTTATCCGCAGATTCACCTCAAGGGCTGGACGGCTGTCGAGATCGATTGGTTTGAGTTTTTGACCAAGAAGAGTCTCAAGGATGTATTAAGCGATTTGCGTGATGCTGGGCTTGGGAGCATGCCTGGAGGGGGAGCGGAGATTTTCCATCCCGAGGTTCGCGATCAAATCTGCGAGCACAAAGCTAATTCGACGAAGTGGATTGAGATTCATCAAGCGGCGCATGAGATTGGTTTGAAGACCAACTGCACGATGCTCTATGGGCATGTCGAGCAAGCTTATCACAGGATCGATCACTTGATCCGTTTGAGGGACTTGCAAGACAAGACGGGTGGCTTTCAGACTTTTATCCCGCTGGCGTTTCATCCGGAGAACACCAAGCTATCGCATTTGAAGAAGCCTTCGGCACTGATGGATTTGCGCACGATGGCGATCAGTCGGTTGGTGCTAGACAACGTACCGCACATCAAAGCGTATTGGATCATGTTAGGGATTGGCACGGCGCAGACTGCGTTAGCTTATGGAGCAGATGACATCGACGGGACGGTTCGCCACGAGTTGATTTATCACGATGCAGGTGCGACCACGCCCGAGATGTTGACCGTCGACCAGATCAAGCAGTTGATCGTAGAAGCGGGACGCGATCCGGTAGAGCGGGATACTGTGTACCGACAAGTTCACCGCGACCCTGACCAGTACACCCGCTGGTGGGTCGGTGATGACGTGCTTGTTAACATCTAATTAACATCTAATCGTCCCCTCAACTAGATCTTTCTTTCCCCGGGTAGTCGCGGGGAAAACGCTGGAAGCGGGCTCAGAGGGCGCTTTTTCTTAGGCGGATCCCAATGTTTTTGGCTTGGATCCTGGAAATCGCTAGTTGGTTTGGTAGAACATGAGCTTTCCACTCACCGGTTTTCAACCGTTTTCTTTCGAACCCTTACCTCCACGGAGCACAGACCCATGACTAACGGACCTTTGAATCGCAAGCTTAACATGGGACTCGTCGGGGGTGGGCCTGGTTCTTTTATTGGAAAAGTGCACTCGATCGCCGCTTGTTTGGATAACCGAGCATCGGTGGTTGCCGGAGCTTTTTCGAGCAACCCGGAGCGGTCGAAGCAGGCGGCTCCCGATTACGACGTCTGCTCGACGCGAGCTTATCCATCCTATGCAGCGATGTTCGCCGAAGAGGCCAAGAAGCCGGTTGGTGAGCGGATCGATTTCGTGTCGGTGACCACTCCGAATTCGACTCACTTCGAAGTCGCCAAAGCAGCACTTGAGGCTGGGTTTCACGTGATGTGCGACAAGCCGATGACTTTCGACTTGGCCCAAGCCGAAGAGCTGGCGGCGATTGTCGACAAGTCCAAGTCGGTCTTTGCATTGACCCACAACTACACCGGTTATCCGCTTGTTCGCCAAGCTCGCGAAATGGTGCTCAGCGGTGAGCTCGGTGAAATTCAAGCCATCCGTTCGAACTACATCCAAGGTTGGTTGCGAACCAAGTTGGAAGACTCCGATCAAAAGCAAGCCGCATGGCGAACCGACCCGACCAAGAGTGGGGCCGCCGGCTGCTTTGGCGATATCGCTACCCATGCTTACAACCTTGGTCGATACATGACAGGTTTGTTGCCAGCAGAGATCAGCTGTCACTTGAAAGCTTTCGAGCCTGGTCGCAAGCTTGATGATTACGGCACAGCGATCATCCGATACCAAAACGGTGGGCTTGGGACAGTCACCGCCAGCCAGATCAGTCACGGACGCGAGAACGATCTGTTCATCGAGATCGATGGAACAAAGGGTGCTTTGTCGTGGCGACAAGAAGAGCCCAATGTGATGGTTGTTCGTCAGAACGGTCAGCCACATCGCTTGTATACACGCGATCCAAATGCTCCGTTCATGAACGCAAGTGGCAGAGGTGCTTGCCGATTGCCAAGTGGGCATCCGGAAGCGTTTTTCGAAGCGTTCGCGAACATTTACTGTTCCGCTTTCGACGCGATGATTGCGGTATCTCAAGGGGAATCGATCGAGCGGCTTAATACCGTTTATCCGAACGTGCATGACGGCGTTGAAGGGATGTACTTCATCCAGCAATGCGTTGCGAGTTCGGCGCAAAATGGTGCTTGGTTGCCGATGAATCATCCTCGCGCCCGCAAATAAATCGTTTGCGACATTCGCAACCGAAGGCTTTGTTTGGACTCAGGATCAATGCGGCTGCAACAAGTGTCGGCCGCACTTTCTTCTGAAGTCATCTGTGTTGGCTCAGTCAATTTTTGCTCGCCTTTTTCCGGCGGGTTTTTGGTGCTGAGTTATTCGGGCTGGGTTATTTGAGCCCACTTTTCGTGATCGCTTTTATTTGACTATCAAAGGTTTATAGCTATGCCACTTGCAAGGATATTGACTGCAAAAGGGGTACAAGTTGCGAGAGTGCTCAATGCGCACAGTGCATCGGGAGCAGCGCAGCCGTTGGATCTTTCGAATGCACCGGTAAAGAGTCTTTCGGAGTTGCTTTCGCATCCCGACTTGGTCGCACTGGCGGAGAGCTTGCCTGCCGATGGGTCGCCGATACCTATGGATCAAGTCAATTGGTTGCCACCGATTGACGACCAGGAAGTATGGGCAGCGGGTGTGACTTACAAGCGATCGCAGGCGGCCCGGATGGAGGAGAGTGAAGCAGCGGCGAGTTGTTACGACCGAGTGTACACCGCAGCGCGGCCTGAGATTTTCTTCAAAGCTACACCGGGACGCTGCAGTGGCCATTTGGGGATGCTCAGAATTCGAGAAGATGCGCATTGGAACGTTCCCGAACCGGAGCTTGCATTGGTGATTTCCAAGCGAGGGGAGATCGTCGGTTTCACGGTTGGCAACGACATGAGCAGCCGCGACATCGAAGGGGACAATCCTTTGTATTTGCCCCAAGCAAAGCTTTACAACCAATGTTGCGGATTGGGCCCGTGGATCGCTTTACCTCATGAGATGCCCGCGAGGAAAGAGATTCAGATCAGTTTGTCGATTCAGCGGAACGAAGAAGTCGTCTTTGAAGGCAACACATCGGTTGCGCAGATGGCTCGCGACTTTGAAGATCTAGTGCAATGGTTGTTGCGAGACAACGACATGCATCAGGGAGCGTTTTTGCTGACAGGGACTGGCGTGGTACCTAACAGCGACTTTACCTTGCAACGGGGTGATATCGTCGACATTTCAATTTCGGGTATTGGAACCCTGACGAACACGATTGTTCAAGGTTAGTGTTCAAACTTAGATCATACGAGTTTACTTCAAGGATTATTCAAAGGTTACTTCAACGGGAATTGCAGGGATACAACGACATGAGTGATACAGCCAAGGCACAGCCGATATACATCGATGGCGAGTGGACGCACGACTACGTCGCTTCGACGTTTTCTGCACAAGACCCCAGTTGTGGAGAGGCGACCGAAGGTTGTTTTCCTGTCAGTACGTGGGACGCGATCGACCGAGCTTTGGATGCTGCTCAACGCGCATTTCGCATCAGCCGAAATCTTGAAGGGGATCAGATTGCGGCTTTTCTCGAAGATTATGCAAAGCGGATCGAAGGGGATCGCGATGCGTTGGTTGAACTTGCTAATCGGGAGACTGCGTTGCCCAAGTCGCCTCGGCTTGCGGATGTCGAGTTGCCTCGTACAGTCAATCAACTGCGACTCGCAGCGAAGTCAGCGCGCGAAGATTCTTGGCGAATGCCGATCATCGATCGCAAAGCGAACATTCGTTCGTGCTACACCTCGCTTGGTCCCGTTGCAGTGTTTGGTCCTAACAACTTTCCTTTTGCGTTCAACGGAATTTCCGGAGGGGACTTCGCCGCTGCGATTGTTGCTGGGAATCCGGTGATCGCTAAAGCCAATTCGTCCCATCCTGCGACATCGCATCGCTTCGGTCGCTTGGTAGCTGAGGCTTGTGAAGCTACTTCGATGCCTAAGGGGTTTGTACAGTTGATTTACCGGACGTCGCATAGCGACGGTGAGCGGCTTGTGGCTGATCCGCGACTAGCAGCGGTGGGTTATACCGGGGCGCGGCATGCCGGCTTACAACTCAAGGGGGTAGCAGACAGGGTTGGCAAGCCATTTTACGCTGAGCTCTCGAGCGTTAATCCCGTGGTGATTCTACCAGGGGCACTTCAAGAGCGAGGAGAGAAGCTTGTTGAAGAGTATGTCGTCAGTGGGTTGATGGGAGCTGGTCAGTTCTGTACGAATCCTGGTTTGTTGTTATTGGTCAAAGGTGAACAAACCGAATCGTTTATTCAAGGTGTCGTTGCGCGGTACCAAGCTGCACCGGCCGGGACTCTTCTTTCCTCGGGGGTTGAGACGAGTTTAGTAAAGAGTCTTGGGATTTTGTCCAACGCTGGGGCGGCGATGCTGACCGGGGGGACTAAGTTACCTGGAGGTCGGTGTGCGGTAGCGAACACCGTGATGCGTATCAGTGGTGAGCAGTTCCTCGCTGCGCCGGAAGTTTTCCAGACCGAAGCTTTTGGCAATGCGGTGTTGATCGCGGTTTGCGATTCGGTCGAGCAGATCACTCGCGTGATCGATGCTTTGGAAGGAAACCTTACGGGGACAATCTATAGCGATACGCAAGGTGCGGATGATTCCGTGTATGGTTCGGTCGCCGATGCGTTGCAGCAGCGAGTCGGACGTGTGTTGAACGACAAGATGCCTACGGGTGTTGCGGTTTCAGCGGCGATGAATCACGGGGGGCCATATCCTGCGACGAGTCACCCAGGATTTACGGCAGTTGGTATTCCGGCGAGTGTGCTGCGGTTTGCCAAGCTGACTTGTTACGATGCGGTGCGTGAATCGCGGTTGCCGAAAGTCTTGCGCGATACGAATCCGAATGGTTCAACGTATCGATGTATCGATGGGGCGTGGACTCTTTCTTGAAACACTCTTTTTGAAACACAGAGGCACAGAGACACAGAGAAAAAGAAAAAGAAAAAGGGATAAGGATTGGAATTGGAATTGGATTTAGGTGGACACTGATTTCTCCGTGTTCTCTGTGCCTCCGTGTTTCCCAT
>JBJONT010000352.1:0-5396 GCA_046051705.1 Planctomycetota bacterium
GGTCAAGGAACTTGGTAAGAGATTGAGAGAAACATCCGAAGCGATTTTGCAAGAGGTCCGAAAGACGCCCGCATGGGAAGAAACGCAAGAGAGAATCGAGCAAACAGAAAATGCCTTAGAGCTAGGTATTCATCCGGATCGAAAACTACCGATGAATGCCGATGATATCGAAGAAGTTGAAGAAGAACTCCGGAGGCAAAGGAATTCGCTTCGAGCAATTGAGCAGGCGGCTCTTGAAAAAGACGCAGACACCCAAAAAATGAAAGTGGAGTTTGACGATGCGCAACGAAAACTCGTGGAGTTACGAAGCAAGGTTGACCCCAAGCAACTAGATCGCGACTTCGCAGTGAAGAAGATTCGATCGGAAGTTGAACAGGCTTACAAGACGATGCGTTCAGAAGCCCAGGCACTGGAACGATCCCAAGGGCTAGTGAATAAGAAGGCAACGGAACTTGGATCGGATTACCAGTCATACCTCAAAGCGAAACGGGCCGATGCCGCGGACTCCAACCGCAGCAAGAAGAAATCCCCACAACGTCGCTGATTGGATCCAAGCCGGCAAAGCGGCATTTACGCGAAGGAACTTCGTGATGAATGAACCGCATTGACGACAATGAGCCAAATATTACTTTACGACAGTTACTACTGAAGGGCCCTCGAACAGCACGTTTGATTTTTCGTCGAGAGCGACCGGTTGCAATCGAATTGGTCCAGAACCAAGCGAGGATAAATCCAATTCGAATTCTCCTTGATCGTTAGGAATCGCATCGAGCAACTCCCAGTGGTGCCGAATTCGGAGATTGTTCTTGGATTCGGAAGCTTGAGTGATCTTTACGCGAAACTTGCTCGATTCACTTCGAGAGCAAAACTCTGGAGCCCAGAGCGTCAAGTGAGTGCTTGGCGGTCCGGTATAAACCCAAAAGGAGGACTCCCAGCAGTTCTCTATCGGCTTTGGGCCTTTGGTTATAAAGCGCCATTCTTGTGCACCGGCGTCATTGTTATCGAGCCGTATTTCTACTTCAGGGCGAAAGTTCGACTGCAAGACAGTCTTGCCGTTGATCATCCAAGTAAGTTGAACTGGGTCGGACGAGCTATCTGCTTCGATGGGTTGCAGTTTCAATTTTATTGCTTCGGTGATGACAGAACCATTTTCGCAACCAGCGATTTTCACACGCGGAGGTTTCGCATAGGGTTGGCAGATAGGATCTCCGAGGATCAGCAATTGATAGGGGCTTTGAAGTGAACTATAGAACGCTTCGGCTGCACTGAGACCTTGGGCGTAATACGCATGAAGCATTGGTAATGGAAATTTGAACTGTAATGCGTACGGTTCCGTGACGGTGCCACAAGCTGCCGCCGCGCCGTTCCTCAACAGCTCCGTCGCCTTCGTCTGAGCGTTCGACGTCATCACGCCCCCGAGACTCGTCAGATTATCAGCGAGGCTACCGGGTAAAAGAACAGCACCGGATCGGGGCCAATCAAAATCTGCAACACCAAAGTTGATTCCAGCGACTTGGCTCCCATTGGGAGGGAGAGGTTGCGTGATAACTTCGGCCGCGTGTTTCGTCTTTTTCAATTCATCGATGGCTATTTGAAAAAGGGGTTCGCGGGTTCGCGACCTCACATCAGGGGTTTTGCTGAAATAGAAAGTCCCGGTTGGATTGGTGAAGTCAGCTTTTGCGCTCCGCTCGAGATGTCGGATCGCTTCTTCCATGCTCATGCGATCATTGTTTGTGTAGGTCAGCACCATCGACATCAAGTACGAGACACCTTGGTTTGGATCGGTTGTTTCAATGCAACTGGGGGTGAAATAGGTTTGTGCATTGAAGGATTTTCCGGGCAGCCAAGTGAAGGGGCTGTTCGGGCACTTTGCGACAATTTTCTTGAAGTCTTTATCATCTCGAAGGGAGTCAAAGCAAGGATCGTCGGTAATTTCACTTCGGTACTTCCAGCCGTTGCGGACGGCTTCTTCGAGTCTGGCTAGCGCTCGAGGATGAGCACCGGCGAGGGCGTATTGTTGAGCTGCAAGAAAATCGAGCGGGTAGTTTTTGGTGCCAGGCAATCTCAAGGCGTCGATCTTTGCAGCAGCTTCTTCGTGCTGATTCCCATCGATAAGTTTGGTTATTTCGTCCAAGACTTCGCGAGGCGCGTTGATTTTCAGAAGTACCTCGGCTTCGTGTGCCGCGTACCAGTTCGAGTCGGGGGCGATGTAGGACGGGTCTCGTTGCATGGCCCATCGATACAGATAGGTCATGCCGTTGATCGAGCCGGTTGGAGTTAAGACTTTTGGAAGGTTATCCAGCCCTTTCAGATCTTCACGCAAATCAATAGCGGTGGGGATATCGGTAGAATATGCGATTCCTTGAACGTGGGAGGAGAGCTCTCTCTTATCCACTTCCTTGAGAACGGGCTTGAGAATCAGATTCCGAAATTCCTCGACTTTGATTGTGTTCGCTTGAGGAACATTTCGCAGCACAATGATATTTCGAGATGGGATATTTCGAAGCTGAGAATAGTGGTTAGCGATCGTTCTGGAATTTTCGGAGTCCCCATTGACCACGACAACCCATTGGCTTGCCGAGGTGCCTGCGAAGCAATCCGGCGCGCAAAGCAACGCAACAACGATTGGAAGCAGGCAAATGAGAATCGCGTTTATGGCTCGAGGCGAGCAAACGACTTGCTGAATTAGCAATCTCGGATGAGTTGAATGCAAAAGCATGTGCATTACCAGAATCTTCAGTTGTATTTCGCTACTTAACTTTGATTGATCGTAGCGCCTGCCGACTTCAAAGCAACAAGCGATACGTCGAAGAATCGATAGAACAAAGGGTCTACGGAGTAGAGTCACTCTGAACAAACTCGGTTTTATCGGATGGTTTTCCGACTGTATTGATCGCATGAATGCGGTAGACATGCCGCTTGGGAGTCCGAGGATCGGTGGCGTCGGTTTGATCGGATTGCTGTTTAGGGTCAACAAACTCCATTGTCGTTAATGGTTGCGGAGGTGTATCGCTGTATTGAAGCCCTTGGAACAACGACCTTCCGAATGGATTGTTTTGCTTCTCTGGGATTCTAGCGATCACCTCTCCATCGCGTTCGATCACGAACTGAGCCAGTCCACTTTCGAGATCCGCTTCGCATTTCCATCTAAGCACAGTCCCCTTGATCGCATCGAATTCAAGCCAAGCGTCGGTTGGAGACGGGGGTGGCGAATCATCTGGAACCAAAGAGTCTTTGCCGTAAAGCGTCCATTGTTTTGCGAATCGTTCGCTTGGAAGCCAAGACCAGGTTAGCGTTTCGTCGTTCGATGGAGCTGATTCGCTTGAAACGGGCGCTTGTCCACCGCTTGGAGCCAGCCAACCTTTATTGGCTGGTATGTCAATCAAAGGTTGATTGTTCGCGGGTGGAAGACGCATAGATAGGCATTCATCGAACCAAGGGATGGCCAAATAGCGTTGGTTGCCACATTCGTGACTCGTAAGAGGATCTACAGAAGTAGCGACCAGTCCACCTCGCGACCTAAGGTTGTGGAAGAATTCGAGAGTTGCGGGCCAAACAGAAGCAAACCGGTCATCTTGAACGCTAACCCCTTCCTTTGTCCCAACGTTGCACATGATTGGAACCCGAAGAGCCGCTTGTGCGAAGGGATGACTAGCGATATTGCCTTGAGCTCCGAGTGGTTCAACTCTCGGGACCCCGGAACGCAGCCAAGCGGCAGCGACTCGATCAGGATACATCATTGCAATTCCACCACACCAATGACCACCACCGCTGTGTCCCCATAGAGCCCATGGCACGGAGGCGATCTCTGGATGATTCGTAAGCCGAGCAAACTCGCTGAGTGCATTGAGGAATGCTTCGGCAGATCCTTTTCGCGGGTCACACCAGAGTTGGCAATCGGCTTTCTCGGGTTGCTCATACGCAGGAGAGATCAAAATGCACGAATGCTTTTTCGCGAGGGCTTGCCAGTGCAAATCGTAAGCACCGGTTAGCCCAGACTTACAAGAGCCTTCTCCACATCCATGTTGGTGAACAATTACGCCTCGAATGGGGCCTGAGATCTCAGGAACCCAAGCTGTAAAGTTAGCTCCGTAGGCTAGTTTTCCAGGAGCGGTTGAGGGTTCAAACCGGACCCGATAGTAGGGTGGCTGAGCTTCAGGAAATTGATCGTAGGGTGTGGGGATTTGCCCAAGGCAGACATTGCCCGAAAACACATCACCTGAGGTTTGAAAATCCGACCAGGCAGCGACGTGGAGAAGCACCAACATCGATATGGTCTGTGCGGTAACTAAGAAGGTGCGGGGGTTTGGTGGTGTGGTCATCATTTCCGTTCTATTCGATCTTTTCGGTTACTCCGGTTGTAGGTCTCGATTCGATCCTGCTGGATGTAACGGACGTAAGCGCGCGTAACTCAACAATCCCATTCACCTAGCATTCTGCATTGCCCGGCATTTCTGCATTGCCCTGTCGCCCAACGTATCAAAAAAGCGAATCTTACGCTATCGAGCGACTAAGTGTACGAGGGGGAAATGGCTATGGTGAATGGGGATATGCGTGGGCTGAGGAGCTTCTGAAGACTAAATAAGTGGAAAAAACTTTTTCGATTGCGTAAGTTTTGATTAGACTCGACCTATCCTCTCCTAAGTCGAACCCTGGGGGTTGCTTCAGCATCCCAGGACTTTCGCAAAACGCTGGAACGCGGTCGTAGGTGGTGCTCGCCGCATCGATAAACGCTGCTGGTTTTTGGGGGGAACCCGATGTTGGAACTAAAACAGATGCCGCAATCGATTTCTATTTCGCAATCCTCCGATCCTTCGACTCTGATCGGGCTTGGCAAGGACTGGGAGCGGCTTAATGCTATCGGAAGTCCGACTGTACCAGGGCCTTATGTGGGGCGAAAATCGGCTGCCGATCCTTTTTCCTGCGAGAGAGGGATAGCTTGGGCGTTGACCTCATTGAGCATGATCCCGGAATCGGATCGCGAAGTCAGCATATTGACTGCTAGACGTGAAGGCGAATTAGTCGGCGTATTGCCACTTGTGTTGAATGAAACTGAAAAATCGAAGTATTGGACATTACTGGGTTCTCGCGGCGAATTTGGGGACGGAAAAGGGATTATTGGACGCAGGGAAGATCAATTGGCTTTGGGAGAGAGCTTTGCGGCTTATCTCACAGAGCAGTGGTTTTCCGGGATTTCCGACATTCGGTTCGAGGGAATTTGGAAGAACGATCCGGGAATGCGGGCGTTTTGCGAGCGATTTAGCGAATCGACGTTATGGAGGTGCAGCGTCAAAGAGCGTCAACCGCATCGAGCCGTTTACCGTGTATACCCGGGCCCCGATGGGATTCCGATTTGGCCTTTGGCGGTACGTCGACCAATGCGGTTGATCGACAAG
>JBJONT010000353.1:0-21494 GCA_046051705.1 Planctomycetota bacterium
CGGAAAGGGGGGGAAATCGTGGGAGAGGAGTTTCACGATTGGGCTTGGGCAGGTCGACAACGATAAGGAGTAGAAGTCTGGCAAGGGACGCTAAGGGGAATCAGGGATGACGCAACGTTCGTCTGGGGGAGTCAGCGGTTGGATCTATGCGCTTTTAGTAGCGTTAGTCGCCGTAGGCTTGACACTTTATTGGCAGCATACGTACGGCGAGCGGGTTGCGGGCGTACGCTTCCCGGTTCGTACATCCTTGGTTCCTGTGGTGCAGAATCCTGTGCCGAAGTCTTCGATACAGTCGGAGCCTTTGCGCGTGGAGTCTCGTCCTATAGATGAGCTGTTTGATCACGAGACTTGGACGGCCTATCGCTCCGAGGCGCCGATGTCGATCGCGATGCTTGAGCCGACGGCAACCGCACGCTTGCAAGCGCCGATAGCAAGGGAGTTGTCTGATCCGTTTATGAATCGAACGGCGTCGATCGCTGCTTCGGCTCAGAGTAATGCTCAGAATGGCGTTGGTCAGGATGGTGCATCCCAGGGGCCAATTACGGCTAGGCCTGTCGTTGCATCAAAGTTGATCGTGCAAGATTCTTTGGAATCCCAAGGGTATGTCCGTCCGAGCGTGGCGTTGCCAAGTGGCCGTTCCAAGCTGTGGCCAATGGCTAATCAGCTTGTGACGGAAGTTCATGCATTTCAAGAGTACATCACCAACACCGACGTAGTGGGATCGAAGCAAGAGCTTGAGCCATGGTTGTCGGACGTAATGCAATTGTGTGAGACATTTTCTGCTACGGAGATTACTTCTGCCGAATCGCAGCAACTATTGGAACGAGCCAAGCAGATGTCTGCGATCGGGTTCGCTTGGGCGGAGTCGAATTTGGAATCGCACTACGAGACTGCGATACGAGCTTCATGGGTTGCCCAAGGACTTCAGAGGCGATCGATCGTTTGGGAGAAGGTATACCGTTGCATGAGTTCGGCGGGTACTCAAGGTGTCAACAGCCAAGATGCTGGCCTGGACGCAACGATTGCCGTCTCGACCAAGCGTAGTTCGCTTGATTTTGAGACGTTAGGCAAGCATCTTGCGGTGGTTCGCCTAGCATTGGATCGATCTACGGACAGCGAGAGTTGGGGTGATTTCCTGATGCTGGACCGTTTGGAGTCACTTGCAGCGGGGGATGTGGAGAATCACGAGGAACAAGTTGCGATTGCGAGAGAATTTCTCAATCGAGTGACCTTCAATCGTGTATCTGCTGAGCAGAAGGCCGTCTTGGCGAGCGAGGAGATACGTGCGATTGCTGAGGATATTCATCCGTTGACGGTAGTCCCAATCGACTATCGAAAGCTGTTGTCAGATCTTGAAACGATCGAGCAGACGCCGATTCACAGAGTATCAGTGGATATTGCCGAATCGATTCAGTCGTTGCGTTTTTCCGAATCGGAATCGCAGTATGCGATCGCAGATGCACTCAATCAGCATTATCGCAGTGCCAACATACGGCTTAGTGTCTCTGAAGAGTTCATCAATCGCTTGATGCCTAAAGATCAAGTAAGTTCCAAGCCTGTTCAGCAGAGGATTCTCGGAGCGGACACGCGTGGTGCGAGCAAGGTGATGACGAACTTGAAGGTTGACTTGTTACCGGATCCCAAGGCTTGGAAGGTTGCTTTGCATCTCGATGGAGACATTCGATCGAGCACTAGTTCGAGTCGAAGTGGGGCGACCTTTTACAACTCGAGCAAAGCAAAAGTGCAATCGAGTCGAGAATTGCGACTTGATCCAAGTGGGTTGACCATCAACGGAACTCCGGCGAATGTGGAATCGCAGGAATCGCTTCGCAAATTCTCAACGAAGTGGGATCAGCTACCCATTATGGGAGACATGGTTCGCTACGTTGCGCAGCAGGAGTTCAATCAGTCCAAGCCTGTCGCAAGGCGGATCACGCAACGACTCATTGCGAATCAGACGGACAGTGAGTTTGACAAGCAGCTCGAGTCCAACGTTGGTAACGCTAGAGAGCAACTTTCGCAAAGACTTCTCGGGCCGCTACAGAATCTTCAACTTCACCCAATGGTTATGGATATGCAGAGTACCGATACGCGTTTGGTAGCTCGATATCGCATCGCTGGCAACGATCAAATAGCAGCGAACACGCCTCGCCCTTTAGCACCAGCCGAATCGTTGATTTCGTTTCAACTGCACCAGTCCGCGTTGAACAATTTGGTGTCCCAAGCGATTCCTTCGGATCGCGATTGGACGATTCAGTCCTTGTCGGAACAGATTGCAAAACTTCTACAAGTCCCTGCGCCTGTCCTGCCAGAGGATACACCTGAGGATGTCATTATCCGATTCATGGATGTGCATCCGATGAGTATTGAATTTCTTGACGGCAAGATGTGGATGACGATGCGTATCGCTTCTCTCGAGCAGCCAGGCAAAATCAACTTGAAGAACTTCACGGTCAAAACTTCGTTCACCCCAAAGACCGATGGTTTGCGAGCTGAGTTGGTTCGCGATAGCGTAATCAGTGTCGATGGACATCGCATGGGATCAAAAGATCGATTCCCGTTGCGAGCCATTTTCGCAAAGGTACTTTCCGACAAGACATCTCTGCCATTGGTATCGGAATCTCTGATCAACGATCCGAGGAGTAAGGGATTGGTAATCTCGCAGCTTGATATGGAGCAAGGTTGGATTGCGATTGCTTTGAGCAACGATCAGTCTGCCCCGTCGGAAGATGTTCAATTACCCAGTTCCGATCCGTTGGTCGCAAATCAAAATACCGGTGCTGCTCGGCGCTAGATAGCTCCTTTGTTGACCGAACATAACACCACTACGGGCTGATTTCGATTACGAGCACGAGCGCCGTTTCACTAAGAACGAGCACGACGCTGCGAAGCCGTTACAATTCAATACCAGCAACTAAAATTCCCGAAGAACTGTGTTTTAAAGGCAGTGTTATTCAAAGTAAACAGAAGAACGGCAAACGATGAGTGATCAGCAGAAGGGTTCAGATTCGCAAGCCGACGCGCCATGCGTTGTCTTTCTCGGGAATGACCTTATGTTTCAATCCCGCATCGGGTCGGTGGTGCGAAATTCAGGTTTTCGATTCCTTGCGATACGCGACATGAGCAAGCTCCCCGAGGGCTTAGGGAACGAAACGCAAGTGAAATGGGTGCTTGTTGATCTTGGAATGACGGGCTTAAAGCTCCCTGAGCTTCCTGGCTTGGTGCGTACAAGTGCTCCTGGAGCAAAGTTGCGAGGGTACGGTGCACACGTTCAGAAAGATGTGCTCGACGTCGCAGTGGAGTCTGGGTTCGATTTAGTTTTGACCCGGGGGCAATTCGATCGGGACATGGCAGAGATTCTCAGTGGTTCGACGACCTGAGATTGCGTTGAGCCCGCTGCTTGTTGAGGAAGAACGAGCAGCATTTAGATAACGAGCAGCATCTGGATCCGGAATTGCGACATGGTCAAACCGGATACAACGGACAAAGACATTCGGGCTGGAATAATCCGGCCCGTACAAAAGCGTTCAAACTGCAATCAACTCAATTTGCAAACGTTTGATGCTGACTAGGCTTTCAGGAAGCCCTTTTTCTCGAGCAGATCGATCACCGCATCAACGCATTGTTCGATTGCCAAAACGCCGGAATCAATCGTCAGATCGGGTGAAGCAGGTTCTTCATAAAGGGCACTGACGCCGGGGAAGTTTGGCAGAATACCGGCATCTGCCTTTTGCAAGAGTCCCTTCGTATCGCGGTTCTTGCGAACCGATTCTTCTGCGGTCACGTGCACGACAAAGAATTTATCTTTACCAACGGTCTCTCGAACACGATTTCGAACCGATTCGCTTGGAGCAAGGAATGCCGCGAGGCAGATCAAACCTGAGTCATTAAGAAGTTTCGCAACGTGTGCGGAGCGACGCAAGTTTTCGCTGCGGTCTTCGACCGAGTACCCGAGATCCTTGTTCAACCCACTGCGCATCAGTTCCCCATCGATGACCATCACAGCCCGTCCGCGATCGAACAGGCGGCGCTGAACGGCTTGCGCAATTGCGGACTTACCGGTACCTGTGAGTCCAGTGAATAGAATGGTTGCAGGTTGCTGTCCAAAGCGAGCGGTACGTTCTGCCGACGTCACATCGCTGGCACCTTGGGAGGATTCGTTGGTAGTGTCCGTATTTTCCCAAGCGGCTCGAGGTCGAGCGCTGTCGCGTTCTGTGATCATCCCAGCACCGACGGTGGCGTTCGTCAGTCGGTCGATGATGATAAACGCTCCCGTAGAACGGTTTCGTTTGTATGCATCGAAGAACAGCGGTTGGCTAAGCGTAACCGAGCAACGCCCGATTTCGTTAAGTTGCAAGTCGGGAGCTGGCGAGCGGTGAAGCGTGTTTACGTCAACGCGGTATCGCAATGAATCAACTTGCCCGGATACCGTCTGGGTAGTGTGTTTGAACAAATAGCTCTTGCCCGGTAGCATGGGTTGATCGCTAAGCCACACGATGGTCGCATCGAAGTCGTTGCTGACTTTCGGCACGTTTCCAGGTCTGACGATCATATCACCCCGGGAGCAATCGACTTCGTCTTCAAGAACCAAGGTGATCGACTGAGGGCAGAACGCTTCGGAAAGGTCCCCGTCTTGGGTGACGATACGCTTGATTCGGCTGGTACGTTTCGATGGTAGAACCATGACTTCGTCGCCCTGGCGAACGATGCCTGATGCGATGGTGCCGCAAAAGCCCCGGAAGTCAAGGTTGGGACGGTTTACGTACTGGATCGGAAGTCGGAAGTCTTCGAGGTTTCGGTCGGAACCGATGTAAACGGTTTCGAGGAAGTTCATCAGAGTGCTGCCGCGATACCACGGCATGTTTGTGCTTGGGTCAACCACATTCTCCCCGTGCAGAGCAGCGAGGGGGATAAAATGCAGATCGGGTAGATCCAATCGGGAGGCGAACTCTTTGTAGTCTTGGCAAATTTGGTCAAAGCGAGCTTGGTCGTACCCTACCAAGTCCATCTTGTTAATGGTCACGACGACGTGTCGAATACCAAGAAGCGAGACGATAAAGCTATGTCGTTTGGTTTGGGTTAGAACGCCGTGGCGAGCATCAATAAGGATGATTGCAAGGTCGGCGGTGGAAGCACCTGTGGCCATGTTCCGGGTGTACTGCTCATGGCCGGGGGTATCGGCGATGATGAATTTCCGTTTGGCGGTCGAGAAGTAGCGGTAGGCTACGTCGATCGTGATACCTTGTTCCCGTTCGGCGCGTAGTCCATCGGTAACGAGAGCCGGGTCAAAGCCACCACCGGTGGTACCATGAACCTTGCTTTCGTTTTCAAGTTGAGCGATGTGATCTTCGTAAAGCATCTTGCTGTCGTAGAGCAAGCGACCGATGAGGGTGCTTTTCCCATCATCGACGCTGCCACAGGTGATGAAACGAAGAAGTTCTTTGCGCTCGTGTTGTTCGAGGTAGGCGAGGATATCCTTAGCGATCAGATCACTTTGGTGCGACATATTAGAAGTACCCTTGAATCTTTTTGAGTTCCATCCCAGCTCCGCCACCATCTTTGTCGATGACGCGGCCTTGGCGCTCGGAGGTTTTTGTAAGCAGCATCTCTTGGATGATTTCGGGGAGGGTCGTCGCAGTCGACTCGACCGCACCTGTTAGTGGCCAGCAACCGAGAGTTCGGAAGCGGACCATTTTTGTTTCCAGTGTTTCCCCTTCTCGCAGGACAAATCGATCATCGTTCGGATGGATCAAGACCCCATTTCGCATGACCACGGAGCGGGGTTTTGCCAAGTAAAGGTCAGGGAGGGGGATATTCTCAAGGTAGATGTATTGCCAGATATCGAGTTCTGTCCAATTTGACAGTGGGAAGACTCGGATACTTTCTTGAGGGTTAACTTTGGAGTTGTAGAGATTCCAAAGCTCGGGTCGTTGGTTTTTTGGATCCCAGCGGTGGAATTTGTCGCGGAATGAGAAGACGCGTTCTTTGGCACGCGATTTCTCTTCGTCGCGTCGTGCGCCGCCGAAAGCCGCATCGAATCCATAGCGAGTCAGGGAGGACTTCAGAGAGTCTGTCTTCATGACTTCGGTGTGCTTCTCGCTATTTTCGAATGGGTCGATTCCTAATTTCAACCCTTCTTCGTTGATATTGACGATCAGTTCGATACCGAGTTCATTTTTGACGTAGGAATCTCTGAAAGCGATCATCTCCTTAAACTTCCATGTTGTGTCGACGTGCATGAAAGGGAATGGAGGTTTCGCCGGATAGAAGGCCTTAAGGGCCAGGTGGGTCATCACGGCCGAGTCTTTGCCGATGGAGTAGAGCATGACCGGCTTTTTGAACTCGGAGGCAACTTCCCGAATGATATGAATGCTCTCTGCTTCCAACTGTTTCAGGTGGGTCAGGTTGTAGGTGTTCATGGTATCTGTTGGGAATAGGCTCTCTTGTAGAGATTGGCGTGTAGAAAAGAAGGTCTTTGCGTAGGAGCATGACGCACCGGTAACGCAGAAGCCCTTCAATTCTCATCGAATTGGAAAGAATCCAAGTGGTAACACAAGTTTACATTACACACATTTACAAAGGAAAATTGAATTGGCCTTTCGTTAATAAAAGCCAATTCAATCATCGATACACTGTTTCTAATCGCCTTATCGCATGGAACCTGTTGCTAGGTTGCAAAGGTTCCTTGCGGGAGGCTACAGCGGGGCGTTGTAAAAACCAGACTAATCCAGACTAAGCCTTTGCCAAAGCCGCGAGTTGTTTCTTGCGTTCGGAGATGATGTCATCTTGCAAGTTTCTCGGAACTGGTGCGTAGCGTGCAAGTTCCATCGCAAAGGTACCTTGACCCTTGGTCATGCTTCGCAAGTCTGTTGCGTAGCCGAAGGTATTAGCGAGGGGAACTTCTGCAGTAATGTACGATACGCCGTCACGAGCATCGGTGTTGTTGACCAGACCACGACGAGAGATCACGTCGCCTACAACGGAACCTTGGTCGTTTTCTGGGCACTCGATATCGCATTTCATGACAGGTTCGAGCAGAACTGGGTTCGACGCACGCAAGGTTTCGCGGAAGCAGTCGCAAGCGGCGATGTAGAACGCGCGTTCACTCGAGTCGACGTCGTGGTAGCTACCATCGACGAGATCCATTTTAACACCAACGACTGGGAAGTCCGCCAAAGGACCCTTGGCCATCGAGTCGCGGAAACCTTTTTCCACAGGTGGGATGAACTGCTTTGGAATCCGACCGCCGGTGACGTGGTCTTCGAATTCGAAATTCTTCTCTCCTTCGGGATCCATTGGAGAGAGTTTCCCGACGATATGAGCATACTGTCCGGAACCCCCGGTTTGCTTCTTGTGCTTGTAGTTGAATTCTTGAGCGTTACCTGGAGTTTCGCGGTAGCTAACCTTTGGTGCACCCACTTGGACTTCAACTTTGTACTCACGACGCATGCGTTCGACGTAAATGTCGAGGTGAAGCTCACCCATCCCGCAGATGATCGTTTCGCTTGTTTCCTCATCGTTGTACATTTGGAAGGTTGGGTCTTCTTTGCGGAAGCGGTTCAACGCTTTACTCATCTTGTCAGCGTCCGCGCGGCTTGCCGGCGTGACTGCGACTTTGATGACCGGTTCAGGGACATACATACTTTCGAGGGTACAGAAATCGCGGTCGTTGCTGTAGGTTTCACCGCTGGCGCAGTCGATACCCATGATCGCGACGATATCGCCGGCTTCGGCAACATCGATTTCCTCACGTTTGTCAGCATGCATCCGAACGATACGGCTGAATCGTTCTTTCTTGCCGGAACGTTGGTTGATGTACATCTCACCCTTGGCGATCTTACCTTGGTAGATTCGCATAAAGGTCAACTGACCGAATGGGTCTTCTACGATCTTGAATGCCATTCCAACGAACGGGAGGTTTGGATCGGGTTTAAGGTCGAGTTTGACCGTCTCGTCTCCGACTTTGCGGGCAGACATTTCACGTTCGAGCGGGCTTGGCAAGTACCGCAGAACTGCGTCGAGCAAGAGCTGCACACCCTTGTTCTTGTAAGCTGATCCGCAGAACACAGGGGTGATCTTGCGAGATTGTGTCGCGTCTTTGCAAGCCTTATAGATCAAGTCAGCGGGGACTTCTTGTTCGTTGAAGAGCAATTCCACCAATTCTTCATTGAAGTCAGAAAGGCCATCGAGCATCTTTTGACGCATTTCAAGCGCTTTGGCTTTGTAGCCTTCTGGAATTTCTTCTTCGCGGACGTCTTCACCGTCTTTACCATCGAAGAAGAAGGCTTTCATGGTGACCAAGTCGATCACACCGTCGAAGGTTTCCCCTGCACCGATGGGGATCTGCATCATGATCGCGTTTGCATTGAGCTTGTCGCGGACTTGTTGTGCCACGCGGTAGGCATCAGCACCGGTGCGGTCCATCTTGTTGACGAAAGCCAAGCGGGGTACACCGTAGCGGCGCATTTGTCGATCGACTGTCAGCGACTGGCTTTGCACACCACCGACGGAGCACAAAACGAGGACGGCACCATCGAGAACGCGAAGGGAACGTTCGACTTCGATCGTGAAGTCCACGTGGCCCGGGGTGTCGATCAAGTTGATGATGTGGTCTTTCCACTGCAATTGGGTAGCAGCGGAGGTGATGGTGATTCCACGTTCCTTTTCGAGCTCCATGTAATCCATGGTTGCCCCGTCGCCGTTTCCTTTGACTTCTTCGATTTTATGGATTCGGCCGGCGTAGAAGAGGACGCGTTCGCTGAGGGTGGTTTTACCCGAGTCGATGTGAGCGCTGATTCCGATATTGCGTAGTTTGCTAAGATCCATTTTTTCCAATCACCCGCAGTTTAGGTACGAATTAGGTACGAGGCACCAACAGTGCAGCATTTAGGTCGACAATGATCTGACCGCCCAGTTTGCCGTCAGGGGCAATTCCATGATCCGGGTCGCAGATAACACAGGCCGCGCATAACACAGGGAAGAGTGTACAAAACTCTGATAATCCGAAAAGGGCAAAAACTATCTTGCGGGTGGTGGGTTTTTGTCCTAACTCTAGCGGCAGTAAGTGGTTGCTGAGAGGAGCGGGTTTGAATATATCGGGGAAAGTTCTAGGGAAGGACTGCGCCGTTCGCCTACCGTTAGGGGGGAACTCGGAGCATAATTGCCCGCTGTGAGAGCTTGAGGTCAGTCCAGTAGACCTTGAGGTGGGCTCAGTGGGTTTGGGAAAGCATCTGCGTTTGCAAAGGGCGGGGATTCGATGAGGCAGGTCATTGAGTGGATATTGCATGTCGATAGGCATTTGCGCGAGTTGATGGATGCGGTGGGAGCCCCTTGGTTGTATACCCTTCTCTTCTTGATCGTTTTCTGCGAAACCGGTTTGGTGATTATGCCGTTTTTACCAGGAGATTCGCTCCTGTTTGCCGCTGGGACGCTCTGCGCGTTGGATGGCAGCCCGCTCAGCTTGCCCGTCCTCTGGGTTCTGCTGGTGATTGCTGCAGTGATGGGTGACGCGGTCAATTACTCGATCGGTTACCGACTTGGCCCGAAGGTTTTTCGAAGCGAATCCTCTCGCTTTTTCCACCGTGAGCATTTGCTCAAGGCGCAGAGTTTCTATGAGAAATACGGGGCCAAAACGATCGTCTTGGCTCGGTTCGTCCCCATCATTCGAACATTTGCTCCGTTTGTCGCTGGCATCGGAAAAATGCAGTTCATCAAGTTTTGGATGTTCAATGTCTTGGGCGCGGTGTTGTGGGTGAGCTTGTTCTTGCTCGCAGGTTATTTCCTCGCCAAGGTCGAGTGGATTCAAAAGAATTTCTTCTTGGTCACCATCGCAATCATCTTAGTAAGCGTCTTGCCAATTCTATGGGAATGGTGGCAAGCCAGGCGCTCGGCTGGTACTGAAGCTGACGGCAAAGGGTTATAATTCCCGCCGGCCGCGTTTGAAACAGAGCTGTGTTTGAAACGAACAAGTCCAGCATGCATGAATCTTGGCATGATCTAGCCATGTGCAAGTAAGCTCAATACGAACTAACTCAAAACGAACTAATCGGAGAAGAGAGATCGATGGAAGTCACGCATCACGGCGGTCATTTGGGGGTTACGGGTTCGTGCCATCAAGTGCACATTACCGCGAACCGATCGGTGTTGGTCGATTGCGGGTCGTTTCAAGGCAGGGATGCGAAGCGACGTCGCTCCTCCCCCGAGATTGACTTTTCCCTCGAAGGGATTGAAGCGCTTTTATTAACGCACGTGCATATCGATCACATCGGTCGAATCCCTTACTTGTTAGAAGCGGGATTTCATAAGCCCATTTACTGTACTCCTCCGACGGCTAAGTTTTTGCCGATCATGCTTGAAGATGCGATTCGTTTGGGGATGACTCGCAATAAGAAGGTGATTGAAGGGGTACTGAAATCGATTCGAGAGTTGATCCAGCCGATTCCTTACGGCAAGTGGCATGGATTATCGAGCAATACGGAGTTTCGTTTTTCGCCGGCAGGTCATATTCTCGGTTCGGCGGGTATCGAGATCCGCAACAAGGAACAGTGGATTGCTTTGAGCGGCGACCTTGGGTCGCGTTGCACTCCGATTCTTAATCCGCCGGTTTCTCCTGAGCGCGCTGATTTACTGATCCTTGAAAGCACTTACGGGGACCGGTTGCACGAAGGACGCGAGACGAGGGTTGAGCGACTGGAATCTATCTTGCTCGATACCTTGGAAAATCGCGGAGTGACGTTGATCCCAGCGTTTAGTCTTGGCCGCACCCAGGAGTTGCTCTTTGAGTTAAACCAAGTGATCGAAGGGATCGGCAAGAAGCACGATCGATCGGCCTTGGGAGCTTACGACATCATTGTCGATTCTCCGATGGCGATCAAACTCACGGACGTGTACGAGCAGATGGAGCCTTATTGGAGTGAGGAAGCTCGGGAGATACTTTCCGTCGATCGACAGCCTTTTGTTTTCTCGAACTTGATCGAGATTGATCATGGTGGGGAGTCGCGTGGAAACCTGGAGTATTTGAAGCGATCCGGACGGCCTGCGATTGTTATCGCGGGAAGCGGCATGTGTTCGGGCGGGCGAATCATGGATTACTTAAAGGCCTTCCTTCACAAACCGAATACCGACATTTTGTTTGTTGGTTATCAAGCTGTGGGGACCACGGGTAGGGCGATTCAAGAGTGTCACGAAGGGAAATGCTCCGTTCGGATCGATCAGCGAGAGTACCCGGTACGTGCGAAAACTCACACCCTCAGCGGGTACTCCGCTCACGCCGACCAGAGCGACTTGTTGAAGTATGTGCAAGGGATCGGGCAGAAGCCGGGGCAGATTCGACTGGTTCACGGCGAGGAACGGGCCAAACAAGTCCTGCAGCAGAAGCTTCAAGAGTTGGGTTACAGTGTGGATTACGTTTCCGGTGAGCAGGATCCATCGGAAACGCCGTTCGTGGTCGATGAATAATGCTTCATGGGGCTTGGAGGTAGCTAATAAGTGAAAACGAAAGAAACCTCTAACGAGCCGTTTGAGAAAAGCAACATAGAGATTCGCGGTGCTGCAACTCATAACCTGCGATCCGTCGACTTGGACTTGCCCCGTGGCAAGTTGATCGTCATCACCGGTGTTAGCGGTAGTGGCAAGAGCTCTTTGGCTTTTGATACGCTGTTTGCCGAAAGCCAGCGACAGTACTTGCAAAGTCTCTCGAGTTACACTCGTCAGTTTCTCGACCAAATGGAGCGGCCTTCGCTCCATTCCATTCAAGGTTTGCAGCCTTGTCTGAGCATCGATCAATCGCAGGGAGTTCAGAGTCCACGAAGTACCGTTGGCACGATAACCGAGGTCTACGATTATCTGCGATTGCTTATGGCTCGCATCGCGATTCCTAGTTGCTACCGGTGTGGGGATCCGATCGATAGGCAATCGACCGAAAGCATTTTAAATGCGGTCTTGAAGTTGCCTTTTGGTTCCAAGCTGACGGTTTTGGCCCCGATGGTACTTGATCGAAAAGGGGCTCATGGCGAAGTCTTCGAGCGTATTGAGCGAGCAGGCTTGCTGAAAGTGCGTGTCGATGGTGAATTGTATGAGATCGATGCGCTGCCGAAGTTAGCGGTGCGTAAAGAGCATACGATCGAAGCCGTTGTCGATCGGATCATCTATCGCGATGATAGTGCGGAGCGTTTGTCCAAGGCGGTCTCGGACGCACTGACGCTTAGTTCTGGATTAGTGCGGGTTCAAAACGCGGAATTGGAGAAGCTTTACTCGACTCGCTTCGCATGTATTCGATGTGGGATCAGTTTGCAGGAGATTGAGCCGAGGTCCTTCAGTTTCAATAGTGCCTATGGTGCTTGTCCTACATGTGAAGGATATGGAGCCGTAGGTGAAGAGCGACTTGAGGTGTGTCCAGACTGTGCCGGTGCTCGACTAAGACCTGAGTCCTTGGCAATCAAGCTTGAGGGGTTATCGATTGCAGAGATAACAGGGCAATCGATCGATCGGGTGCGGGGTTGGATCGATCGATTGAAATTTGATTCAGAGCGCGAGCGCATAGCTCGGCCGATCATCAAGGAGATTGCGCCGAGGTTGGAGTACTTGCAGCAAGTCGGGCTCGGATACCTGACGCTTGATCGGCCTGGGGCGACTCTCAGCGGTGGGGAGTTGCAGCGTGTTCGTTTGGCGACAAGCGTAGGAACCGGATTGACGGGTGTGTGTTATGTACTCGATGAACCATCGATCGGATTGCATTCTCGCGATACGCAGCGGTTGATCACGATCCTTGAATCGTTGCGGGAGAAAGGGAACACGATTGTGGTGGTTGAGCACGACACATCGTTGATGTTAGCAGCCGATTGGGTGGTGGACATGGGGCCGGCGGCGGGACTCAATGGTGGAAGGGTGGTTGCTCAAGGGAAGCTAAGTGAGCTGAAGAAGACACCCGAGTCGTTGACCGGCAAGTATCTTGCCGATGGCTATCGCATGCACAGCACGGCACGACGAGAGGTGAATCAGGGCGATCCGATGTTGGTGATCGAAGGGATAACGAGGAACAATTTAAAGGATCTCGATGTATCTATTCCGCTTGGGCGGTTCGTAGCGATCACTGGTGTGAGTGGATCGGGCAAGAGCACATTGATTCACGACACATTGGTTCCTGCATTAGCTGCGAGTTTGCGAGGAGAGCAAGTAGCCGCGCCCCATTGGAAGGCTTTGCGAGGAATCGAATCGATTGAGCGAATGATCGAGATCGACCAGTCTCCGATCGGACGATCTCCTCGTTCCACACCGGCAACTTATTGTGGATTTTGGGATGCTATACGAAAAGTCTTTGCAGCTTCGCGTGACAGTAAAGCTCGAGGCTATAACGCTTCTCGGTTCAGTTTCAATGCGGGGGATGGGCGATGTGAAGCTTGCGGTGGGGCGGGTCGGGTGAAGCTAGAGATGAGTTTTCTCGAGCAAGTCGACGTGCCTTGTCCGCAATGTTCGGGCAAGCGGTTTAGTCGGACGACATTGAGTGTAAAGTTCAAAGACAAGAACATCGCTGAAGTGCTTGGGATGTCGATCGACGAAGCGACAGCATTCTTCGAGAGTTTTCCGGAAGTGTTTCGTTCCCTGAGTTGCTTGCAGTCGGTGGGATTGGGGTATTTGACACTCGGACAGCATTCCACAACGCTCAGTGGTGGGGAGGCTCAGCGAATCAAATTGGCTTCGGAGTTACAAAAGAAGACGAGTGGAAAGACCTTGTATGTCCTCGACGAGCCGACGACAGGTTTGCACATGGCCGATGTCGAGCGGTTGGTTCGGTTGTTGCAGGAGTTGGTCAGCAAGGGCAATACGGTGGTGGTTGTCGAGCATCAATTGGATTTGATCAGTTGTTGTGACTGGGTGATTGATTTGGGGCCCGAAGGAGGAGAGGGTGGGGGTAGAATTGTGGGGAGTGGTACTCCTGAGAAGCTAGCGGGTGTTGGAGCAGATGCAGGCTTGGCGAGCGAGACGGGTAAAGTTTTGCGAGAGTTTTTGACTCTTCAGTCTCCGTTGAAGTCCACAAAATCGGCAAGCGGGCGGAAGTAACGGATAGTTGCCGCAGGTTTCGATGTAGCCAGTGCCGGAGATGTTACCAGTAGTAGAGGTTGCCAGTAATCGAGAGATAGGATCGAGGATCGAGGAGTGATGGGTGTCGTTTGAAAAATGTCAGGCAGTGGTATTGCGGACAGTGGAATGGAGCGAGACGAGCCTGATCGTCACGCTTTTTACCGATTCGTTTGGCAAGATTGGGGCTATCGCCAAGGGGGCGAAGCGGCTGAAGAGCCCTTTTGAATCTGCTCTTGACCTTCTGTCCCGCTCATCAGTAGTGTTCATGATGAAATCGGGAGATTCTCTGGATTTGTTGCTCGAAGCGAAGCTTCAGCGGCGATTTCGGGGAGTGCAAGCGGGGCTTTTGCCTTTGTATTGCGGTTATTACGCCGGTGAATTAATCAATGCTTTGACGGAGAATCATCAGCCCATCCCAGGGATGCTTGATTCATTGAGTCGGACATTGGAGCAATTGGAAACCGGAAATCATCCTGCCGAGACAATTTTAAATTTTGAATTAGATACGATTCGACGATTGGGCCATTTGCCGAGTTGGCAGTGGTGTGTGGCATGCGGCGAAGCAATAGAAAACGATCGACCGACGGTAGCTTTCAGCACGGCTGGAGGTGGTGTGGTTTGTCCGCAATGCGTCCCGATGCATCGGCAGATTCTACGGATTCAGGGCAAGACTCTGCAGATCCTAATGGAGTGTTCCCATCGGGCGGAGTGTTCCGATGGGGAGCAGATGGTTCGAGAATCGACGGGCTTGAGCACCTCGACTCCACCGAATGTTCGAAGCGAGATACGGACAGTGATGGAGAGTATCTTGCAGTACCATGCGGATCGACGATTGAGGATGCTCGAATACCTCGAGGACTTGAAGCGTTAAGACGCGACTTCGGTCGTGGGGCAGCTATGAGCTTGGACGTTGGCAATCGCCTTCCAAGTGGCGGCTGGCATGTCGTTTGGGGGTTGTTAATCGCTTGTGCAGCTCAAGTTGGTTGTGCGAGTTTGACCCCGTGGAAGAAAGACGACGAGTACGCGCGAGCCAAGAATGCGATAGAAGGATACGAAGACAAGGAAGGGAATTGGGTCCGTCCCGAGGGTGTGCGAGCGGATAAGCGGATGAACTCCGACGTTCCCAAGATATTGCGCAAAATCCCGGGGCTGGGGGAGCGGGAAGTCAACAAACCCGTAGCGCGAGAGAAGCTGCAGGAAGCAAATGAGTATTACACTCAGGCTGGTAGTCTTGAGGGGGACGAACAACGCGAGAAATATCGCTTGGCGGCCAAGACCTATCTAGAGGCTGCAAAGAATTGGGAAAGCAGTTCGCTCGAACAAGATGCTTATTTCATGGCGGGTGAATCCTATTTCTTTGCGGAGGACTATCCGAAAGCTGAGAAGTATTACGTCAAATTGATCAAGGAGTATCCTCGAACGCGGTATCAAGACCGTGTGGATCAACGTCGATTGGCGATCGGTAATTACTGGTTGCAGTTTCCCGACAAGTTCTATCATGTGAACTTCACCGACAAAAAGCGACCGATCAACGATACCGAGAATCACGGCAAGCGGGTTTTGGAGAAGTTGCTTCTCGATAGTCCCACTGGCAAGTTAGCTGACGACGTGACGATGGATATCGCCAACACGGAGTTCAAGCGTGAGAACTGGACAGACGCTGTAGACCGATATCGCGATTTGATTACGGTCTACACCGATAGTCCGCACCAATTCGATGCGCATTTCTTGGGCGCGAAAGCCGCGTTGTTGTCTTATCAAGGTTCTCAATATTCGGCGGATCCGTTGGATCAAGCCGACAAGCTCCTCAATCAGATTGTGCGGCAATTTCCGAAGCAAGCCAGTGAGCGTCGCGAGCAAGTCGGAGAGATGATTGCCGAGGTGAAGTTCCGCAAAGCTGAGCGTCTCTATGAAGAAGCTGAATATCGGAACAATAAGCAAGAATATGCCTCAGCGGTTATCTACTGCGATCGAATCATCGATACCTACCCGGATACTCCATTTGCCGAACGGGCGAAGGAGATGATTGCCAAGGCGGATGGTAAGCCAGCGATACCGACTCCTTATTTGCATTGGATGACTTATGCGTTTCCGACGAGGGACAAGGTAACGCCGTTGCTAAAGCCCACTGAGCGCGAAACGGCAGCTAAGAGTGCTTTGATTGCCCGCAGGACAGAAAATCAACTCTCGAATCCATTGCAACCTGGTGCGAACCCGCTTCAACCAGGCGGTGCGGAGTCCCAAGTACGAACAGCGAGCGGCGAAGAACCGGTGGATCGGAAATGACGGTTCGACCCGTTAGCAATAGTTCTGACTCCCGGAGAACTTCAATTCGTACCAGCGCGATTATGGGGATGATGCCAACTGCGGGATTGAGGCTTGGTTATTATCGAGTCCGGATCCATTGTCTGATGTGGGTCTTATTGGCTGTCGTTACTCAGGGGTGCTTTGGGTACCGGGTAGGAACCCGAAGTCTTTATCGCAATGATGTGCGAACGATCAACGTACCGGTGGTTCGCAGCGATAGTTTTCGCCCCGAACTTGGAGTGCAGTTAACCGAAGCGGTTCAAAAAGAGATTGAGCGGCGTACACCGTACAAGCTTGCGGATGCGGCGGTGGCTGACTCGGTAATGGCGATACGACTGACCAGCGATTCCAAGCGAGTGGTTGGCGAGACGAACACGGATGAGCCAAGACTTTTAGAAAGTGTCGTAACGATTGAAATGCGGTGGACGGATCGACGTGGGATGGATCTGGTGACAACAAGTTTCCCGCCGCCAGGAGAGACAACGCATTACTTTGCCGATCGCAATGATTTTGTTCCTGAAGCTGGGCAGTCGGTAGCTACATCGTTCCAACGCTTGGCGGAACGGTTGGCTGATCACATCGTCGATCAAATGGAGTCCCGGTGGTAGAGAGTCGCATGGATTCAATGAATTTACACAAGCCGAATCTGCTCCAAAGAGGTGTTCTATTCGGTGCACTGACGGTACTTGGGACGGCGATTGATTTGTGGACCAAGGAGCAGACGTTTCGTCTTAAGGGGCTACCTGGTGAGCAAGAACCTACTTGGTGGATTGAGAATTTATGGGGTGGGTACGCTGGGATCGAGACGGCGATTAATCAAGGGGCGCTATTTGGCTTAGGGCAAGGCTACGGTTGGTTGTTCGCGTTGGTTTCGATTGTCGCAATCACTGGGATGATTTTGTGGCTCTTTGTCGGCAAAGCATGTGAATCCCTTTGGTTGACGATCACGATGGGACTCATCGCAGGGGGAATTCTTGGCAATCTATACGATCGATTGAATATGCATGGTTTGCCGGGACCATTCGCAGGTGGGGTTCGCGATTGGGTTTTATTGCGATACCGATCGGGTGCCGATGAGTACACTTGGCCGAACTTCAACATCGCAGATGCTTTGTTGGTAGCGGGCGCGATTCTCTTAGGAATCTATTCGTTTCTTTACCCTACCCACGATGGCAATGAAACAAAAGTGGCCACGGATAAGTCAGTGGCCACCGATGCGAATGCAATTTAAGCCCAGCTCCGATTGAGCTCGATGGCTTGGAGGTTTAGTGGCCTGAGCGATTAGCCTTCGTTCGCAATGGTCGAGTGGTCTTCAGCTTTCCAGACTCGCACACGTACTTCAGCTCCGGTCGGGACGTAGACGACTAAAGGAAGCTTGCTGTTGTAACGCAATAGGTTTGGTTCGCCGCCGATGGGGACGAATCGCTTGACTTTCGGAGCGTTTGGGTCGACCCCAATGCGAGTGCCGGCCATCGGACCGAGTTCTTTTACCGAGTACTTTGGAAAGCCCCATCCTTCGATGGTTTCTTCTTCGAGTTTTCCGGCGAGGAAGTAACGGTTTGCGGCGTCGACTTCTGAAGTCTTTCCGACTTGGACTTCAACCCGATAATCATCTTCATTGTTCTTTTCGGGAAGGAATACCACGAAGCGTTTCATTCCTTCTGCGGCAGGCGGATATGCCTTCATGTTTTCTTTTGCTTGTTGAGCCATAGCTGATTGTGTTCCCATGAAGCAGAGGGACAGTGAAAAGAATGCGGCAAGGATATAAGTCGCGAGTGTGGGTTTGCTGAATGGTTGAAATCGCATGGTGTGCTCCAAAACAATTGAGGGAGAAAAACGATACAAGGGATCGAGTATAGCGTTAGGAATTGCGGCGGCCACTAGTAAGGTAGATTACTCCACCTATCGCGGCCACGAGTACAAGGATAACCCGAAACATGGTAGCCATCACCAATCCGGAGTATTCCGGGGATACGGTTGGTATTTGTCGGAAGAGGGCATCGATCCAAAGTTCTTGCATTCCCAGACCGCCGGGGGTCAGCGGAAGAGTCGAGGCGGCAAGCGCCGGCGGAATGGCTTGGAAATGCTCCAAAACCGTAGGAATTGATCTTGGAGCGTTGCGTTGGTAAAGGCCCATCGATACGAACCAGCAAGCGAGTGTGGCAAGGGTATGGACCATTAGGGAGGAGAGAACCATCGAGAGGGCGAGGAGTCGATGTGAGCGGAAGATCATGCAAGCTTGAACGATGCGGTGAAGTAGGGGGCCTGCCAGGGGGATGCGTTGAATCCAAGCGGTTGGAAAGCGAGTACCGAGCAAGCTTATCGCAAGCAGGCCGAAGATACCGATGCCGCTCAGACTCCAAGCGGCCGTGCGAATGGCGAGGAGTTGAGGGGAGAGTGAGTTCGAGAGGCTCAAGGCTACCGCTGCAACCATAACTAGTCCTAGAAGGCCGATTGCGCGATCGACAAGGACGCTAGTGAATATTTCTGTTTTGCGATGTCGGCATCGGTTCGCTGCCGCGATGGCCTTGAAGACATCTCCTCCGACGCTTCCGACACTGACGAGGCTTAGCGCAACGCCAAGAAATCCGATTCGAACAACCTCGACGATAGAGATGGGGACTTCGAGCGCATCGAGAAGTTGTTTCCATCTCCAGAAAGTGATGATGTTTGAGAGGATAACGAGGGCGAGGGCTAAGGCGAGGAAGGACCAGATTTTCGGTTGATGGATAAGAATGTCCCAGTCGCGTTGAGGGACTTTTTTTGCGATCCAAATAATGATCGCCCCGAGGATGATCCATTTAAGGATTTCAAGGCCGAGTTTCGCGACGTTTCGAGGTTGGCTATTGGACGAGTTATCCTCGGGGATCATGGAGCAGAGCGACGTTTGCGCGAATTCGATGGAGGAGGGAGGTGTAAGAAAAAACCTCGGTATCGCAAAGCGAGTACCGAGGCTTTCGCATAGGTTTTTCAATACCGCTTAGGAGCGGGATTAGCCGCGAACGGCTTTGGCCAACTCTGCCGCGCGGTCGGTCTTTTCCCAAGTGAATTCAGGTTCGTTTCGACCGAAGTGGCCACCGGAGGATGTCTTCACGTAGATTGGGCGAAGAAGATCGAGGTAGCGAATGATACCAGCCGGGGTCAAGTCAAAGAATTCTTGAACGACCTGGCAGATCCGCTCGTCATCGACTTTACCGGATCCTTGGGTGTCGACGCGGACGCTCACCGGTTTGCTCACACCGATAGCGTAAGCGACTTGGACTTCGCAGCGATCAGCAAGTTCAGCGGCGACGATATTCTTTGCGACGTGACGAGCCATGTAAGCTGCCGAGCGGTCGACCTTGGTCGGGTCTTTACCGGAGAAAGCTCCCCCGCCGTGACGGCCCCATCCGCCGTAGGTGTCGACGATAATCTTTCGACCTGTAAGGCCGCTGTCCCCGTGCGGACCGCCGACAACGAAGTTGCCTGTTGGGTTGATGTGGTATTCGATGTCAGGGGTGTTCATCGCTGGTGGCAAGCACGGAGCGATGATCGACTTCTTGACGAAGTCCGAGATTTGAGCGTGGGTGACCGAAGGGGAATGTTGGGTGGATACAACGACGTTGTGAATGCCAACAGGCTTGTACCCTTCGTACTTGACCGATACTTGACTCTTCGAGTCTGGTCGCAACCAGTCGACTTCTTTGTTGAAGCGAGCTTCGGTCAATCGGTTGGTGATACGGTGAGCCAAGGCGATTGGCAATGGCATCAGTTCGGGGGTGTCGTTGCAAGCGTATCCGAACATCAGTCCTTGGTCGCCGGCGCCGATATCTTTGCCTTTGTTTGCATCGTCGTTGACACCCATAGCAATGTCAGGGCTTTGACGGTCGAGGGCAACCATGACGTTACAGGTGCGACCGTTGATGCCCCATTCGTCGTCGGTGTAGCCGACAGCGACGATCGCATCGCGAACCACGTCAGCGTAGTTGACGATGGCTTTGGTGGTGATTTCGCCGACAATCAAGGCCAAGCCGGTGGTTACGACGGTTTCGCAAGCGACGCGGCTCTTGGGGTCTTGGGCCAGCAGGGCATCGAGCACACTATCGGAGATCCGATCAGCGAGCTTATCTGGATGTCCCATCGAAACAGATTCACTAGTAAAGACGTACTTGCCAGAAGCCACCGAACTATCTCCTCGCGAAAGGTTACCGATTGCGAACGAAAAACGACCTTGCGGCAGCGATTGCGACGCAAGGTAAGAGAGGGTGAAAGTGTACAAAGAATCGAACCCTCCGAAAGTCACCAGGGGCTCTAAACGACCAAGTTCGGGGTAGGTTTTTAGCGTTTTGAGCTGTTTTTCGGTAGATTCCAGGGTAGTTTCTACCTTCGATTCACGGTCGGTTTGCTTATCCGGATCCGCTGGTCGCGGGAATCGAAGGATCCCTGCGGAGTTTTTGTTTTAATCGTAATCGGGATCCTGCCGTTGATAGGGTTCCTTTGTATTTCGGGAGGTTGTGCGATGATGCTTCGACTCAAAGGCTTACACAGCGATGCCAAAGACATGAAGAGGGCGGGTGCGTTTAAGGCCCCATCAAGAAGCCGGCTTGGGCTATGCATCGGACTGCTAGCGGCGGGCTTGGTTTTCTTCAATCCACAGAAATCCGAGTCAGGTTTGCCGGGGTCAGGTTTGCCGGAGTCTGGTTTGATTGAATCTGAATCGCTGGAAAATGATCACACACAGGATTCGCAGGCAGCTAAAGAGATAGCCGAAGTCTTGCACGCCATCATCGCCGAGCAACAAAAGGCTTGGAATCGCGGGGACATCGAAGTTTTCATGGGGGCTTATTGGAAGGATGAACGGCTGACGTTTTCCTCAGGTGGTGCCACGACACGCGGTTATCAAGCCACTCTTGAGCGCTATCGCAAACGGTATCCAGATCGAGCTGCCATGGGAAACTTGACGTTTGAGGGACTAGAAACGACAAGCCTTGGGCCAACATCGGCTTACACGCTCGGGAGATGGAAGTTAGCCAAGGAGATAGCTGCTGAAGGGAATTTCACGTTGGTATGGCAAAAAATCGATGGGGAGTGGAAAATCGTCCACGACCATAGCTCTCAAGCCCCAAGTG
>JBJONT010000354.1:0-7682 GCA_046051705.1 Planctomycetota bacterium
ATTTAGAGTGTTCGGTATGTAGAACACAATACTCTATGCCTCGTGAAGTGTTGGGCGAACGAGCATATTGCCATTGTGGAGCGTTGATGCACTCAGTGAGTACATCGGAATCAAATTCGGAATCAAATCAAGAAACGTCGGACGATGAGTTTGATGACGAAGAAGGTTTAGACCAACCAGACGAGACGGTAGTCGATTATACGCCAGAGAATACCCGCAGTTTTAGGCGGCGGTCAGAACGCCAAACGTTTCTGGTAGTGGCGTTGCTCTTTTCCCTCTCTACCATCATAAGACTGCTATTCCTCGGGGCGACACTGTTCCCCGATCTCAACCCCGATATCCTCGCTTGGTTACCCATGGAATGCAAACTATCAAGTTTCGGATCATTCGCCTGTTTAGCATTTGCCGTCTACAACATCGCAACGCTAACCGGCTGGCTCTTGGAAGATCGATGGGGTTGGTGGATGGCAATCATTGGACTCCCGTGGGGAGCTTGCCAATGGATAGCTAGCGGATTCGTGACGTCGCTTACAAGCGAACCAGCATGGAGAGGCTACCTTGTAATGGGAATCGGGCTCCTGCTGATACCAGCTTTGAGCTTTCTACTATGGATGATGCTCGGAAGAAAAATGCAGAATCGTTACGGAGTACTCTCGAGCCAGACTGGCCCCCTCGTGCTCGGTAATTTCCTCGGTGCTCTGCTAGCCGGAGGCTTCGCCGTTATCTTGCTTCAGCAGTTGCGTTAAATCCAAACTTTTAATCTACCGTCCAGTCGACCGGGTAATGCTCGGTCGACCCACCGGTGGATCTGCTGCCTGTTGTAACGTACCGAGAAATGTCCGCAGATGATGACTTCATTCTTGAAGTCATTTTTTCGATCGACGAAATCATCAAGATGCATATGTCCATCTTTATGAATCCTATCCTTGCGATGATCTGGCGCTAAAAAAGTCATCTCGGTGATAAGGATCTTCGCTTGATACATCTCAGGATTTCGATCTAAGCCTTCAGGAGCGGTATCGCCCGTATAAGCGACCAATGGAATCCGGGTTTCGGTTGTGACTTCTTCCCCAGAGAGTTTCAAATCCCTGATCTGCTCGCCGGTAAGTTGCAAATATTCCGTTTTCAGTTTCTTTCGACGTTCCCAAACAATGAATCCCAACGCTGGAATGGAATGCTTCATCGCATGGGTGCTGACCACAAGCTCACGAGATAGTTCGATTTCTTCGTTCTCACGAATCGAGATCAGCTTACAAGGCATACGCCCACGATCAAGGCGCGATACAACTTTGAGCATCTGATCGATCGTTGCAGTCGCATAGTCCGGCACATAAAGAATCGGCGGATCCATTTTCATCATCCGCCGCCTGGCAACGTACGATGGAATCGCTGCGATATGATCCAAATGCGGATGTGAAATGAAATAGCGAGGTAGAGACATAAAGTCCCAAGGCTGTGCTCCGAGATCAAACCCGATTTTCAGCTCGGATACTCTCCAGTAACTTTGAACAGCCGCTCGTGAATATCCGTCGATCGTCAGACCTTGATGATGCAATTCCAGCGTAGGAGCGTTGTCGACCGAGCCAATCGAATCAACGGCGTCGTGAAGGTCATTCGAACTCGCGGATTCTCGATTCTTACTGCTGTTCGATTCTGTAGACGGATTCGGTTTCATCTTTACAAATCTGACTGGAGGTATTCCGAAAGCAATTCTTGAACAAGCGGCAGCAACTGCGACTTGGCACGGGCAGACCAATTCAAAACATCTGCATGGTCTGTAACACTCGCTATATCACTGTTAGCTACGTTGGTGACGATGGAAAACGCAAGCACGTCAACTTGATGTGCGAACGCTATGTTTGCTTCCGGAACCGTACTCATTCCTACCATATCCGCCCCGAGATTACGGAACATGCGGTACTCCGCTCGTGTTTCGTAGTTCGGCCCTAAAGTAGCCCAGTAAGTTCCGGTCGGAAGTGAAAAACCCAACTTAAGAGCGGTGCTTTGAGCCCGCTGAATCCATTGCCGATCGTAGGATATGCGATGGCGTCCGACAACATTCATCGCCGATCCGATAGTACGACTAGAGAGCCCGGGTCGGAACATGCCGTCGATATGTGAATCGATCAACACGATTTGTCCACTATAAAACCTCGGATTCACCCCACCAGATGCATTCGAAAGGATCAATAGTTGAATGCCGAGTCCCAACAAAGTCCGCACGGGTAATGCGGCCTGAGCACCTTGCCATCCTTCGTAGAAGTGACAGCGTCCTTGAAGTGCCACGACTTCGGTTCCTGCCAATCGACCCATAATCAATCGGCCCGCGTGCCCGCTGACATGCGCTACGGGGAAACCAGGGATTTCACTGTAGGAGATCGAAGCGACGCTCTGAATACTTTCCGCTAAATCCCCAAGCCCACTACCGAGGATGATTCCTACCTTCGGCTGGAAACCAGGGCATCTCGATCGAAGAAATCCAATAGCTTGGCCCAATTCGTCGTTCGCTCGAGAGTCTTCAAACTTTCCAAATGGCTCCATGGTTGCTTGGGCCCGCTCCTTCTTACGCCTATCCCACGCAACAAATTAACCGTTTCGCGCTACGTCGGCTTCCAAAACCCCTGTTACCATCGTCGAGAGTCGAGGAGCCGCATCGTTGGCAATCGCAATTATTCGTTGAACATCAGCGGCTTCCAAAGCATCTGGCAAGCACATATCGGTGATGACCGAAAAACCAACCGTTCGCAGTCCGCAATGGGTCGCAACAATCACTTCGGGAACGGTGGACATACCGACTACATCTGCTCCGATGAGCCTCAAAAATCGGTACTCTGCACGTGTCTCTAGATTCGGACCTGCGACCGCAACAAACACCCCCTGGTGAGCCCGGATGTCATGCTTGCGTGCGACGCGAAGCCCCTCTTCGATCAGAAAGTGGTCGTAAGGTTCACTCATGTCCGGAAACCGTGGGCCAAGTCGATCGTCATTGATCCCTATCAAGGGGTTATCCCCCATGAGATTGATGTGATCCTCGATCATCATGATGTCACCGGCTCGATGGTTAGGATTCATACCACCACAAGCGTTGGAGACCATTAAAAGCGAAGCCCCCATTGCGCGCATGATACGCACCGGCAACGTGATTTGCTGCAACGAGTATCCCTCGTACATGTGAAATCGCCCCTCCATCGCAATCACCGGCACTCCGCTAAGTTCACCGCAGACAAGACGCCCCCGGTGCGAAGTTGCAGTTGATTTCAAAAAATGGGGGATCTCGCTGTAGTCAATCGCAGCTTGTACGTTGATCTTCTCCACCAAAGGACCCAAGCCCGTTCCTAGGATAATTCCAGCGTGGGGCTTCCTATCCCAAGACTTGCGAATCGTCGCGCAAGCCTCTTGAATTTTATCGTAAAGATCCAACATGATTCGATTCCTGGTGAAAAGTAATGAGGGTAACGAGTTCTAAGGCAACACCCCAAAACTTACTTCAGGATCATATCGTCCACGGTTCGCCCCGATGGAATCATCGGAAGCACATGCTCTTGATAGGGAACTTCCACATCAAGAACAAATGGACCTGGGTAGGAAATCATTTCCTGCAAAGCGGCTTCTAAATCTGCCTTGCGGCGTACTGTTGCAGCCCCGCAACCGTATCCCTTCGCAATTTGAACGAAGTCAGGATAACGCTCGGCTGCATAAGAGTGAGCTACGGTCGACCCTGGACCGCGAGCCTCCTCGTGGTCGATCGGACCTAAATAAGTGTGCGCCCGATTCGATCCCATGAAACGATCTTCCCACTGCACAACCATCCCAAGGTGCTGGTTGTTCAACAGCAATACTTTCACTGGAAGCTTCTCGCAGTGCAACGTCGCAAGTTCTTGGATGTTCATCTGGAACGACCCATCACCATCGATGTCGATGACCAACGCTCCCGGATGCGCGGCTTGTACGCCCATCGCCGCTGGCAATCCAAATCCCATGGTCCCCAAACCACTGCTTGAGAGCCAAGTGCGAGGACGTTGGAATTGAAAGAACTGAGCAGCCCACATCTGATGCTGTCCGACCCCCACCGTCACGTATGTCTCTCGATTCTTAGTCATATTCGAAAGGGTGCGAATCGCATGCTGTTGCAATATCCCTTCAAAGGAATCGTCATACTGAAACGGATACTTGGCCTTCAAATCTTTGCATTGCCCTACCCAAGCCGAGATGTCCTCAGGTGCCTCTACAATCTTGTTCAACTCGTCGAGCGCGTAGCGAATCTCGCTTCGAACCGCAATATGCGCAATTTTGTTTTTGTTCAACTCAGAAGAGTCAATGTCGACGTGAACAATCTTGGCGTGCTTGGCGAAAGAAGCCAGGTGACCCGTGACCCGATCGTCAAAGCGAACGCCAAATGCCAACAACAAATCACAATCGCGAACTGCGTAGTTCGCATAAGCCGCGCCGTGCATACCGAGCATGTCCATCGACAACGAGTCCTCGGCAGGCAGAATTCCAAGTCCCATAACGGTCATGGTGACCGGAATTCCTGTTTTCTTTACCAGTGTGCGAATCGCTTCCGATGCATCGCCAGTGACGACCCCACCACCGCAATAAATCATCGGTCGCTTGCTGTGACGAATCGCAGCTGCGATCTGTCGAATCTGCTCAGGTGCCGCATTCGGATGCTTCGTCGGCTTGTAACCCGGAAGATCCATAGCGACATCCTCGAAGACCTCGCACGAATCCATCTGAACATCTTTGGGCATGTCGACCAGAACCGGACCAGGCCGCCCCGTCGTGGCAATGTGAAACGCTTCTTTCATCACGCGAGCAACATCTTCCACGCGGGTTACCAAATAATGATGCTTGGTGATCCCTCGGCAAATCTCGACGATCGGTGTTTCTTGAAAAGCGTCCGTACCGATGACCGCCGTCGGAACCTGGCCGGTGATCGCAATCAAAGGAATGCTGTCGAGCTTCGCATCCGCAATCGCAGTAACTAGATTCGTCGCACCCGGACCACTGGTGGCCATCACCACCCCAACTTTACCAGTGGATCGAGCAATCCCCTGAGCAGCGAAAGCTCCCCCTTGCTCATGCCGTGGCAAAATAGTCCGAAGTCGATCGGAATACTTGGTCAAGGATTGGTGCATCGGCATCGAGCAACCACCCGGATACGCGAAAATCACATCTACCCCATGGTCCACTAAGGACTTCACCACAATATCCGCGCCAGTCATCACTTGAGATTTCCGAGGGGTACTGGTCTGGGTCGGGGGCATAGAAGGACTCCTTGCTACTTTTTGAGAAAAAAAATGACGCCTCTGTACTATACCATGCAAAATAAATTCCGTCGAACGGACTCGCGGCACGACAACCTGTCGCACTTCACTGCGACAGAGCGACAGATTGTCACCGCCATGAGGTTCCATTCAAGGGTGGCACAGTTCTAAAAAATCAAGCCGCGGCATCATTCTGACAACGAAATCAAACTCGCGAACAGAATTTTCTGAGAATCAGCAACAACGGCACAGGCGTTGCTCTGTCGTCTGGCAGAGTGGCAGGCTGTTGTACCTCGATCCTTGCTCCGGGCGTTAAAACCACCCAACCGGTTTTAATGGCGAGAATCGTATTCATGTACCAGCTTGCCACTCTTTTTTTTATCCACATTTTTGGCTACCAAAACAGCCCTCGCATGCTGGTTTGGTATTCGCTTCCAACATGCCGCTTCCTAATTAATCCTCTGCATTCTCATCCGCAGACGACTGAGTTCCACCGGGAGATTCAACCCCCCAAAGCTTCAGTTTTCGCTGAAGCGTTCTTACGGAAATTCCCAAGGTATGCGCTGCATGGGTGCGGTTCCCGAACGATTTCTTCAAAGCGCTCAAGATCGCATCGCGTTCAAGTTCATGAAGATTCATGGGTATTCGTCTAGAACTAAACGATTCGGTCTGCGGATTTCCGCTTAGGTATTTAGGCAGATCCCGCAATGTGAGCATCCGCTCTTCACCCATGACCACCATGTTTTCAATGGCATTGCGAAGCTGTCTGACGTTCCCAGGCCAATCGTACTGCGTCAAATAATCAAGCAACTCGGGAGCAACCTCCGGGACATCCCTCAAATGACGCTTCGCGCAATCTCTCAAAAAATGGTCAACCAGAATCGGGATATCTTCAGGCCGCTCGCGAAGTGGCGGTAATTCGATGCTCAAAACGTTTAGCCGATGATACAGGTCGATTCGAAATTGATCCTGATGAATCATCTCCGCAATTTGACGACTCGTCGCTGCAATCAATCGTATGTCGACCGAGGATTCAATGTTCGTCCCCACCGGAGCAAAAGAATAACTCTCAAGAACCCGAAGCAACTTGGGTTGGAGCGTTAAGGGTAAATCACCAATTTCATCCATAAACAACGTACCGCGATGCGCGGCGCGAAATCGACCTTCACGGTTTTCTTGGGCCCCCGTGAATGCACCTCGGACATAGCCAAAAAGCTCCGATTCGATCAATGCATCAGGCAGCGCCGAAACGTTCACTGCAACAAAGGAAGCATCCTTTCGGCGACTGTTTTCATGGATTGCAGAAGCTACTAACTCCTTACCCGTCCCCGATTCGCCTGTGATCAGTACCGTCGCATCCGACGATGCCACTCTCAGAATCTGCTTGAAAACATCCTTCATTTTCTCCGATTGCCCGATCATTTTGCCAATCCCACCGATGTCGATGGCGACATCGCGACTACCTCGCATTCGCATCGGCAAGTAGCGATTGAGCAATACCAATAACTCCTCTGGCTTAAGCGGCTTGGTCAAATAGTCTGTAGCCCCAAGCTTCATCGCCTCTACAGCCGAATGAATATCCCCATAAGCGGTCACCATCAATACCGGTACCGTCGGCTTCTCACTTCGCCATCTTCGCAACACCGTCAGGCCGTCATCTTGCCCTAACCGCAAATCGCAAACAACTAAGTCGACCGGCGAATCAAAAGCTTGTATCGCCTCCCGATGATTGCTTGCCCCCGTCGCACGATATCCCTCTGAACGCAGAAGGCGGATCATGGCATCGCGCTCGCGAATCTGGTCTTCAACGACCAGTATGGATAGACCTGTATTCATTTTGCACCATCACCTGCGTGTCTTGGATCGGAAAATTCGTGGGGTTCGCAAGCACTACTGGCCGGTTGGCTTTCAAACCGGTCGACTCGAAGCGAGCAACGAGATGTATTTGAAATTTCATACCACCCAGCTTCTCGCTGCGTGTAGACGAAATACTTCCACCGTTGACTTCAAGTAAATTTCGAACCACTGCAAGTCCCAGGCCAACTCCATCTTGCCGAGTGCTGTAAAACGGCTCAAATATTTTTTCGTACAATTTATCGTCGATCCCAGGACCGTCATCTTGTACAGCAATCTCTACCATATCGTTCTGTCCGAACACACTGATTTCTATGTTGCCACCGTTAGGCATAGCGTCCCGAGCATTTTGCAGCAAATTTAGCAAAATCTGCTTGAAATGCTTCGCTGATATCCTGGCCCGCACATTCGAAGAAACTTGCGGAACTTTCAACTGGATTCCGTGATGCTGGTGAATTTGCTTCATGAAACGATCGACCGAGTGGATTTCCTCATCGATGTCAATCCAGTTCTCCTGTTGAGACTCCACCCTCGCAAACCCCAATAACTGCCCTATCAAGT
>JBJONT010000355.1:0-23192 GCA_046051705.1 Planctomycetota bacterium
CTTCCGATCTGGTTCGTTTGGGTAGGGATGTGCAGGCGAGCCGAGAGCGGATTCGTTGGGATTAAACAACACGTTGTTTGCAAGGATGCTTGCGGAAAGAATTTGAATCGCTTGTCTGCGAAACATTATTTACCTCGTAAACATTTCTATGGTCGTATGATCGGCGATGCATGGGCGATTGCTCCTTATGATACACGATATCCAGAAACCCGAAGTGTCAACGAGGCAGCAGAGGAGTGCACGTCGCTAGCGTGAGTAGCATCAGCGCTGGTGTCGCAAGTGGTTCTCACGCATATCGTGATGTGAGTAGATGGGGGTAGTACGGCAGTTTCCTGGCAGACGCATCGGGTTGCTGGGTGGGCTTTTCGCTGACGTATCGAGTTGTCAATTAGTTCCTGCTGATATTCATAGTGGCTGAATCTCTCGCAATATGACATGCGATCCATTAAGATATAATGAAGTGTTCATATGTCCTCGAATCGATTTCGAGGGGGAACGGTAGGTTTATCAGGAATGAGGATAATGCTCAAATCAATTTCAAAAACCGGATTGCTCGTTGCGATCGGTACTGGCTCTGTTTTTGCGAATCCAGTTGGAGATGCAAGTGGGATTGAACAAAAGTTTGTCCCCTCTGGGATAACGCAAAAGATTGGTGGCTATCGTCCGATTAGGGCTGAGATGTCGGAGGAAGCCATGGGGGTCTCGAAGAGTCCCGAAGGGCTTGAAGCTCCAAAGTACGGGCAGATCGAGCTCGATGGGAAATCTTGGGCTTTTATTCTTGATGAGCGTTCCGAAGGGGACGCGAAGCTTTATGTTGATACCAACGGCGATGGGGATCTCACAAACGATCCGGAAACCGAGTGGGCATCGCGCAAACAAGGTGAGATGACGATGTACAGTGGCAAGGCCAAGGTGCAGCTTGGGCCTGACCAGATCGGAGAGATTGGTTTATATCGATTCGACCCGAACGACCCAGCGCGAGCAGCATTGAAAAACACGTTGATGTTTTTCGTGGACTTTGGAAGTGAGTTTCAGCTCAAGCTCGATGACAAGGAGTTCAGCACATTCGTTGCTGGGCCTTTGAGCGAGAAGGCTTCGTTGCCGATGGATCGCAATGGAGATGGTCGCGTGAGCCGCAACTACGAGACAGTACAACTCGGTGTTCCATTTAACTTCACCGGCAAAACATACGTGCTCGATGCTGTCGAAGGCAAGCTTGCGCTGAAGCAATCCGATACAGAACTGCCAATGTTGCCAATGCCCCCCGATTTGCGAATTGGGAAGAAGGCACTTGAGTTTACAGCTACCACGATGGACGGGAAGGAATTGTCTTTCCCTAAGGACTACAAGGGTAAGATCGTGATGCTGGATTTCTGGGCAACATGGTGTGGACCTTGTATCGCCGAGATTCCAAACATGAAGACAGCTTACGAGGCTCACCATGAAAATGGTTTTGAGATCCTCGGAGTAAGTTTCGATCAAGCGAACATGGAGGAGAAGGTCAAGACCTTCCTCGGCGATCGCGAATTGACTTGGCCGCAAATCTACGAAGGAAAGTTCTGGGAGACTTCCTTGGGCAAGATGCACGACGTCAGTGGTATTCCGTTCGTGCTTTTGGTTGACGGCGATAGCGGTGAGATCCTCGGCACCTCTCGCGAATTGCGAGGCGAAGGATTGAGTGACTTTATCGCCGAACAGCTTGGAAAGAAAAAGGGAAGTAACTAGTACTTCCCTCTCTGTGATTTAAAAGCCTTCCGCGTCCGGCAACAGTCCGGAGGCGGAAGCTTGTGGCAAACGGGCAGGGGGTTATTTGCTTCCTTCTGCGCCGGTGTCCAGGACAGCCATAAAGGCTTTTTGCGGGATGTCGACCGAACCGATCGACTTCATCCGCTTCTTACCTTCCTTCTGTTTAGCAAGAAGCTTACGCTTTCGGGTGATGTCCCCACCGTAGCATTTTGCGGTAACGTTCTTTCGGACGGCTGGAACCGTTTCGCGTGCGATGACTCGAGAGCCAATCGCCGCTTGTACCGCCACTTCGAACATGTGGCGATCGATTTCCTCTTTGAGTTTCTTGACGACAGCGCGTCCTCTTCGGTCGGCATCGCGTCGGTCGCAGATAATGCTCAGTGCATCGACCCGCTTTCCGTTTACGAGGATATCCATACGGACCAAATCTGCGTTTTCGTAGCCGATGATTTCTTAGTCCATGGTGCCGTAGCCACGCGTTGCACTTTTTAGTTTATCGTGCAAGTCGTAGATAACTTCGGCCAAGGGAAGATCGTAGCTAACCAATGCGCGAGTACCTGAGAGGTATTCGTTTCCGCGTAGGATACCGCGTCGGTCTTGGCACAATTTCATCACGACGCCGATAAATTCGGTGGGTAGGACGAAGTTTACGCGAACGATTGGCTGGCGGAATTCTTCGATTTCCCCGGAATCCGGGACTTCCTGAGGTCGGTGAATTTCAAGTTTTTCACCACCCCGTTTGATGATTTCGTAAGTAACGTTCGGAGCGGTCTGAACGAGATCGATATCGCATTCGTTCTCAAGTCGCTGTTGGATGATCTCCATGTGCAGCAGTCCGAGAAAACCGCATCGGAAACCGAACCCAAGAGCTTCGCTCGTCTCAGGAGCAAACTCGAATGAGGGGTCGTTGATAGATAGCTTTTCGAGAGCATCTCGCAATTCGCTGAAGTCTTGTCCGTCGCTGGGGTACAGGCCGCAGTAGACCATTCGTTTCGGTGGCGCATAGCCTTCGAGTGGCTCGACGTTTTCGTCGTTCAAGTGGACGACGGTATCTCCGATGCGAACATCCTTGAGCGACTTGATATTGCAAATCAAGTAACCTACTTCGCCGGAGCGGAGTTTGTCGACCGGTTTTCGTTCTGGAACGAATTGCCCAATCTCGAGAACTTCGTAGTTCACCCCTGCGCGATAGAAGCGGACTTTGTCACCCTTTTTGACTTCGCCGGACATGAGTCGTACGTAGGTGATTACACCTCGATAGTCATCGTAGTGCGAGTCGAAGACCATCGCTTGCAGGGAGCCTTTATCGTCCCCGGAAGGTGCGGGGATGCGTTCGATGATCGCCGAAAGGAGTTCATCGATACCGATCCCAGCTTTTCCTGAGCATTTGACGATCTCATCTGGATCGATACCCAGGGATTGGTTCATCTCTGCGGTGACTTCGTCGACGCGGGCGTGGTTCAGGTCGATTTTGTTGATGACCGGGATGATCTTCAAATTGTGATCCATCGCCGAGTAGGCATTGGCCACGGTCTGAGCTTCGACCCCTTGGAACGCATCGACCAGCAGTAACGCCCCTTCGCAGCATGAGAGTGAGCGGGAGACTTCGTATTGGAAGTCGACGTGGCCAGGTGTGTCGATGAGGTTTAGTTCGTAGAGTTGGCCTTTGTAGCGATGCAGCAGCGATACGGCTTTGGCTTTGATTGTGATTCCGCGAGAACGCTCGAGATCCATCGCATCGAGGAGCTGCTCCTTCATTTTCCGGATTTCGACGGTTCCGGTCTTTTCGAGGAGTCGGTCTGCAAGGGTGCTTTTTCCGTGGTCGATGTGGGCGATAATGCAGAAGTTCCGGATGTTTTCCAGAGGGATATCGCCGACGTTCTTTGGGTCTTTTGGGTTCATAAGGTCTTATGGTAATCGGATCGAGCGATCCCTGCGGCTCCGATGTAGCCGGCGTCCGCTCCTAGGTTGGCGAATTCGATGATGGTACCAGCTTTTACGTACTGGAAAGTTCGTTCTTCGAATCCTTGGCGTACTTTATCGAGGAATCGGCGTCCTGTTTTGTGTTTTGGGCCGCCAAAGTTCATTGCCCCCCCTAAGACGACGAGTCCAGGGTCGAGGATATGCACCAGGCTGGTGATTCCGACAGCTAGATAATCTGCCGTTTCCTCGATAATTTTCAAGCTCCAATCGTCTCCGAGTTCGGCGGCTTCGAAGATTCTCTTGGCCGTCAATCCGTCGATTTCGCCGGAAAGGAGGCTTTTTGCTCCGGAATGGAGGGATTCCTTGGCTCGCTCGACGAGTGCTGAGGCACTCGCGTAGGCTTCGAGCTGTCCTCGCCCCCCGCCCCAAACACACAGCCGTGCATTTGGACTCGGGTCGATGAGCATGTGGCCACATTCCCCTCCGAAGCTATTATGGCCGACGATCAACTGTCCGTCGATGATGATTCCACCCCCGACGCCTGTTCCGAGAGTAATCAGTACCAAGCTTGAATGTGTTTTTCCTGTCCCAATCCAGAACTCACCGAAAGCGGCCGCATTCGCGTCGTTGGCGAAGGAGACCGGAAGCCCGAGTTCGTTTTTGAGGCATTCAACGATTGGGAAGTGGTGCCAATGGGGGTGGTTTGGGGGTTCGATCAAAAGTCCATTAGGGATGTCTTGGCTGCCAGGAGTACCTAGGCCGGTTCGCACAACGGAGTTTTTGCTGATCCCAACACTATCGAGCAGTTTTTCCGAAGCTTGTGCGACACGTTGCATGGCGTCGACGGGACCGCGAGCTTCAAGCGTGTCGATGGCTGTAAAACCCAGCGTCTGACCTTGATCGTCCAGCAAACCGATTTTTATCCCAGTGCCGCCGACGTCGATGCCGAGGAAGTAGGGGGCAACAGAACGCTCGGGAGAGCAAATTGGTTGAGAAGTCATGTCGGACAGATGTTTTTGCTAGTTGCTTGATAAGTCGCTCAGCGCGTGGAGCAAGATGCTCATGGCAAGTTAGAAGTTATAAGTCATTCCCAGTGAGACGCCATGCAACATGAGTGATTCATCGTTTTGCGGATTCGACGCAGCGGGGACACGAAAATCCGAGGGGATCTGTCCGAGGGAAGTCGCGATTTGCGAAGCTCCCAAGACGCGATAGGATGCATTTGCGGTCCACCCTCGAGCGAAGTGCCAAGCCAGTCCGGTGGAAGCTTCACCCAAGAACGCGGATGCATTATCGGACCCTTCGAAGCGGTATGCTTGAGCATTCGCCGGGCCGGAGGCCAGGATTTGAGCGTCGGAAAGAGAATCGCCAACTCTGGATGCAGATTGCAAATGATTGTTGTAAACACCACCGCTTAAGCTTGAGAAGAAACTCCAGCGAGGGCTTGCAAGCCAATGGGTGATAGCTCCGGATTGTACACCCCACAGATCGTTTCTCGCATCGATGTTGTAAGCGACATCATCGGCGCTGTAGGACAGGGCATCGCGGAATTGAAACCACCGAACCCCACTGAATAAGCTTACGCGAAGCTTGGTTGGGACTTGAAACCAAGGAGCGTTCGAACTAGTGGGTTGCTTGCTGATGTTCCAGCAATCGCTGTCGGTGCAATTAGGTGCGAGTGGTTGGCGGGCTGATCCACCGATCGCAAACCAGTACAAGTTGATCTCCATGTTTTGGATGTCTTGGTCGCGAACAAGTCGATGCGCCGAAGCATTCGCGAAGAGCTCTTGGACGGGTGTTCCGTTCAAGGTAATTCCTTCGCTGACCCCAGGGATGTGATTGGAGGGAACGTTAAATGGAAGGTTGGATTGGAGTGCAGACGAGAAGTTAGGGGATGAGGCAGGAGCGATGAGTGTCTGTGGGTCGGAAAACAAAGTCCAGTAGCTACCCATGCAAGCGTATTTGCCCGACCCGAAGTAGCGTCCACCTCCGAGTTCAAACCCTCCTGCAGTGCCAAAATCCACATCGCGACTGGAAAGTCTCGTTTCGGACGGATTGTCAAAGCTGCTGGAGAAGATCGTATTCCTGGACTCATGACGCTGCATTAACAGAGCGTTCGAAGAGAAGAACCAAGGGGACGGGCAGGCAAGCGGAGCGCAAGGGCTCGATGTACCGATCGTGTTATTGGATACCTGTGGGGGACTAGAACGCAGGTCGAGTTCGATTGGAGGGGAGTACGAGGTGGTTGGTTGATCGGGGGTACCTGCGTAGGAGGGCGCAATTGGTTGTGGGCTGACCTCTGGGCTGATCGCGGGGGCATTCGGGGGTGTCCAAGTTTGAGGAACGCCGCTGCCGATGATGATCTCACCCGATGAGCCAGACTTTGTTTCTGGAGCGAGAGTTGGGTGCTGCCCGTCATGTGGCCCGTAATTTGTCCTGGGCAGTTGCCCGGCGAGTTGGCCAGGAACTAGCTCGGGGAATGTACTGTTGGGAGCCGGTGTACTGTTGGGAACCGGTGTAGTGTTGGGAGCCGATGTAGTGCTTTGTATTGAGCTGGGGACTGTGCTTGGAAGCGATGTCGGTGGGTTGGCTACGATGGGATTCGGCGGGAGAAAGAACCCAGGAGCAAGTCCTTGTCCGAGTTCATAGCGATTCGCCGGTTCGATGCGCTCGGCATAAGCCAACGGGATCGGAGCCGTAGGTTCTTGCGCCACCAGAGTTTCGCAACGGTACGGACCCAAGGGCGAGCAGCAAAACGCCGTAGCGACTACTGCTTTTACGAATGCCCTAGAACGAAAAACCGGTTCCATGTTCCGAATCATTGACGAAGCTCCTTCTTCGGTCTGATCGCACGCTCGGAAGATCAGGGGCATTGATGTTTCTAGCCCGAATCCTCTCTTCGGGATTTCGGATCGATCGGAATCCCCCGTTCGTGAAATCTGATACCGGGTGTAGCGATTCGAGCAGCGGTCACACTACAACCCGCATTGGGGTTACAGGTAGGAGTCGCCGAGCCGCAGGATTCCTTGGAAAATTCGGCATAACTGGTACGATACCAACTAGCCGCTGCGATTTCACCTAGCCCAAAGCAGTGGGGCTGATATGATCCAACAGACCGGTTTTTCGTTTGCCGAAACCCCGGGTCCCCGCGAAGAATCGCCGCGACGTCTCGCCGCGAAGATTCGCCAGGAGTGTCGTAAATTCCCTTCCGACCCATCTTTGCACCTACAGTACAAGCTTTTATGCGTGCTTTACCTATCATCGAGAACCCTCAAGCCTCAGAGGGGCCGTTGGCTTCGGAGAACCCACAAGGCAAGCGGGGTGCTTACGCCTTTATCAGCCTTGGGTGCCCTAAGAACTTGGTCGATAGCGAGCAGATGCTTGGCATCTTGCACGAGCGAGGGTATCGACTTGTTCAAGACCCTGAAGAGTCTGATTTTGTGGTGATCAATACTTGTGGATTCATCGATCACGCTCGTAAAGAGTCCTTCGAAGCGATCGATCAGATGTTGGACCTAAAGCGAGCAGGGAAGATTCGCGGAGTGGTTATCACAGGTTGCCTAGCTGAACGTCAAAACGAACAACTGCTTGAAGAGAGGCCCGAAATCGATGGGCTTGTTGGAGTCTTTGGGCGAGATGAGATTGGGAATTTAGTCGACCGCATCATGGATGGGTTGGATGAGCAACGGACCGTTTTTCGGCCAGCTCCGATTCGAGCCTTGTCGGATCATTTGCGATTGCAAGTTACCCCAAAGCACTTTGCGTATTTGAAGATTTCCGAAGGCTGCGACCGGCTGTGTACGTTTTGCGCCATCCCGAAAATGCGTGGCAAGCATGCGAGCAAACCACCCGAGGATATTCTCGTCGAGGCCAAGCGGTTGGCGGATAACGGTGTTCGCGAATTGATCATCGTCGCTCAGGATACGACTTACTACGGCATCGATATGTTCGGAGAGCCAAGGCTTCGTCAGTTGCTCGAAGAGCTCGACCAAGTCGAGGGTCTTGATTGGATCCGTTTGATGTACTTCTATCCGATGTACATCGACAAAGCTCTGATGAGCACTATCGGACAGTCAAAGAGGATTCTGCCTTACATCGACATGCCCTTGCAGCATATCAACAACACGATGCTCAAGCGGATGTCTAGGCGAGTCACTCAAGAGTCCACGGTGGAAATGGTCTCGATGATGCGCGAGACAATCCCCGAGCTTGTTCTGAGAACAACCATGATCACTGGCTTTCCCGGCGAGACCGATGAGCAGTTTGAAGATCTTGTAGAATTCGTCGATCGGATGCACTTCGAAAGGCTGGGAGTATTCACTTATTCCATCGAGCCCGACACGCCTGCCGCTCGGCTCGATGAACATCTCCCTGAGCGAATCAAAAAGGAACGCCGCAATCAGCTTATGGCCGTTCAGCAGAAGAACGCTTTTGAGTGGTGCGCGAAGCAATTAGGGAAGAAGCTTCCGATACTGATCGACAAAGCGGTCGAGGTCACTGCGGCGCCTCAAAAGGGCAAACGCGGAGCTCCAAGCATGCAGCAAGCTTGGATCGGTCGTTCCTATGCCGACGCTCCAGATGTTGACGCTTGCGTCTACGTGTCGGCAACAGAGGACGTTTCGGTCAAACCAGGTGATCTCGTTGAATGCGAAATTGTTTCTTCCGACAACTATGATCTGATCGGTGCTGCTCTACGAGTGATTCCATGAACGCAACGCAGAACTCTTCGACCCTTTCAAGCAACCCTTGGAACGTCCCAAATGCCTTATCGACCGTACGATTGATCCTCGCGATTGTCGTCTGTGGATGTATTGAATGGGGAGCTTGGATGCCGGCTTTGGTTCTGTTCGTCATCGCGGCCTCGACCGATTGGATCGATGGATGGTGGGCAAGGAAATATCAACAAGTAACGAAGCTTGGGCGAATCCTCGATCCATTTGTCGATAAAGTCATCATCTGCGGGGCGATGATCGCTTTAGTGGGTGTTAGCGGCTCGGCGATCGCTCCTTGGATGGCCACCCTAGTGGTCGCCCGAGAGTTGCTTGTTACCAGTCTTAGGGGGATGGTCGAAGGCCAAGGTGGGGATTTTTCTGCCAAGCAGCTCGGCAAATGGAAAATGGTTTTGCAATGCGGTGCGATAGTTGCGGTACTGTTGCAATTAGTTCTCGCACAGGGGGCTCCAAGTTGGTTAGCTCCCATTACCCACCTGCTTATCTGGGGAATGCTGTTGCTGACAGTCGCCTCGGCTGTGGAGTATGTTCTGCTTGTGATTCGCGGTAGCAAAGGTGGTAAGTAATGAAACCGGAAGATCTACCTCCAGACCAGTTGGCTCTGGTGGCCCTCTTTACCATCGTTTTGCTTACGATGTTTCTCGGAATGATCTTCGTGCATGCTTGGTTGCTATTCCGCTGGAATAAAGTCGCTTTCTGGGATGGTTGGAAACGCGATTCAAAACCAGATCGAATCGGATTTATTGATCTGATCGCTTTCGCTGGTTGCGTGATCATGGCCCAGTTTCTAGTGCTTGGTCTTGTCGGTGCGAAGCCGGAAGAAGAAATCTTTGAACCATCGAGAGAGCGGGCGAGACCATTCCCCTTATCGCCCGCCGACAAAGGGCCTGTTGCTTCCATCGTTACCAGGTTCATTGGTACTAGCGATGAACGCCAGGTTACAAGCAACCTAGTTGCTGCTACGTACGGCATCGGCAAGGATGGCATCGGCAAAGACAGTATCAACAAGGACGGCTTGGAAAGAGGAGGGAAAGGGGCAAGCGAGCTTTCTACTCCTTCGGCCTGGAACGCGTTTGCGATGTCGTGTGCGTTCATCATCGCAGCAGCAGGCTCGGTGTTTTTGGTGCAACATCGCACGGGCGGGTCGGCTTGGCGATTGGGAATGATCTCCAACGAGTTTGCGAAGGACGTATGGGTGGGCGTATTGGTGTTTCTCTGGGCAACACCGATCGTCTTGGTTGTCTCCAGCTTGGCCGGACAGTGGACTCAAGTCGAGTACGAGCATCCTGTGATCGATGCTTTGAAAGAAGATCCTATGACCTTCCCACTTTTGTTTTTCAGTGCGGGGATCGCTGCGCCACTGTGGGAAGAATATGCGTTTCGTTTTTTGTTGATCGGTTGGATCGATACGATCCGCCAGTTCCTCGGACGGTTGGACTTTAGAAACTTCTTCGTTCTTCTGACGGGGAATCCTGTTGGTAAATTTGCCAATGAAGAAGTTCATGATCAAGAGCCTAGCTTGGTTTGGGCTCAGGTTGCCGGTGAGCGAGACGTGCAGGTAGCTTCAAACAATGCGCCGGGATATCCTCCGTTTTGGGTGGCATTAGCCAGTGGCACTCTCTTTGGCCTGGCCCACTTCGAATACGGCGTTAGCTGGGTTCCATTGATTGTGCTAGGGACAATTATGGCACGGGTTTATCAGCTTCGGCGAAGCGTCGTTCCGTGCATCGTTATCCATGCATTGTTCAATTCGGTGAGTCTTATGGGGCTTGCGGGGGGATTGATTCTCAAGGATTTTGCACCTGCCGCCGGCCTTCTTTGGTACTTCTGCGGCTAGCTTCTACCGCCGCAGAATGCTTGCAAATCGCTGGATCTTGACGGCAAGAGGCCGTTTTCTCAGGGGATGTTCTGCGCTTCTTGGGTAGTGACGGATCTTGGATAGTCACGGATCGGGGAATTTGGTACAGGAGACTTATGGTATAGAGGCAAGGAGGGTTGCGAAGAGGGTTCCGGCCGGAGCGAGTTTGCTGGAAATCAGACAATCTAAAGCATTTATTATCCAAGTCAGAAGTTCTCCAAGTGAGAAAATAATTACGGGTAGATCTCAGGGTGGGCATGAAGAGACCGGATGGATCGTCGATAAAGTCTAAAGAGTCGAAAGGTGCCCCGGCAACGAATGAGGCGCCCCCGGTGATGACCTCGTTGCCCCACACTGGGGATGATGTTGTAGGCGATTCGCAAGATGTCGATGCGAGTTCGCTGAAGGTTGCGGGGAAGCGTGGTGGGATCGCATTCCTGGCTAGTTTTGTAATTCATTTGATTTTGCTTTTGAGTCTTGCGATCTGGACTGTCGGGCTTGGAGGTGGTTTAGGAGAGGGTGGGTTATGGATCGAGTCTGGCGAGCCCGGCGGGGAGGCCTTGACCAGTTTTGAAATCGACAGTTTCTCGATGGATGAAGCGCAAGACGATTCGCAGGGAGACCCGGTAAAACTATCGAACCCTCAGATGCAACGGGAAATGTTGGATCGAGTTGCCGATTCGCAAGATCAGTCGACGGAAGTACAGGAGTTTGGTTCGGACCAAGCGATTGCGGCACTAGCAGCGTCGACATCGGGTGGCTCACAAGGTTTGGGGTTTGCGGAGACCTCCATAGCGGGAAGGTCCGGGGCCAACAAAGCGAAGCTTGTGCGTGAGAATGGTGGTAACGAGCAGAGTGAACAAGCTGTCGCATGGGCGCTGGATTACTTGGCGCGGCATCAGCGCAATGATGGCTCGTGGAGCATGAAATATGCGGAGAGTTGCGATGAAGAATGCGGCCCAAGTTCGGCGGGCAAAGACCCTTACCGATTTGCCGCTACTGGATTGGCATTGCTATGTTTTCTTGGAGCGGGACACACACCGGATGGCGAGCAGTATGGTGAGGTCGTGTCGAGAGGAATTTATTACTTGCAGCAGACACTGCGTATGAAATCTGATTCGGGGTACTGGCTTGATTCAGTCGCCTCTGCCCAGATGTACGAGCATGGCATTGCGACCTTGGCTCTTTGCGAAGCGTATCAAATGACACATGCAGCAGAACTGAAGGAGCCTTGCCAAGCCGCTGTCAATTTCATCATATTAGCTCAGTACCGAGATGGTGGTTGGGATTATCATCCCGGTTCCCCGGGTGATTTATCGATTGCAGGTTGGCAGGTTTTAGCCCTCAAAAGCGCAGCGGCAACAGATTTGATCGTGCCGGGAGAGACGGTTCGAGGCATCGATCGTTTCATCGATAAGACGCGAGCTGGAGAGTTTATGTTTCGCTACCGGACGAACAACCCGACGAAAAGCATGACTGCCATCGGAGTGTTGTTGCAGATATTCCGCGGCAAGTCGAAAGATGCGCGAAGCATGGAGCGAGGGATCGAGTATTTGTCCAAGCAAGGGCCATCTGCCGTGGACATGTACTACAACTACTATGGCACCCAAGCGATGTTCCAGGTGGGGGGCAGATTTTGGAAGAACTGGAACTACTACATGCGCGATTTGCTCATCCGCTCGCAAGTGCCCAATGGGCACTTGCGGGGGAGCTGGATGTTTGAGGGGGATCACTCAAACCAGATCGGAGGCCGGCTTTATTCGACCTGCATGGCCTGCTTAATCTTGGAAGTCTACTATCGCTACTTGCCCGTCTACGGGGCTACCAGCGATGACTTTCGCTTTTAAGACTTACTTACAACTCGTTGCTGATGTGTTCGACAAGCTGTCTCGTTAGCTGTTGAAGACCGGCGGATCGACGAACTCAGGTTCGATCAACTTGTTGATCACGCCCGCTTCATAACCGCGTCGCAAAAGTTGCCGAACGGCTTCACGACCTCTGGTGCCGAAGTCCAGCGTCCAGTCGTTGACGTACATGCCTACGAACGTATCTGCTTTATCACGTTCAAGGCCACGTCCCCATCCGAGTGCATAGTCCAATGCTTTGCTGCGATGATCAAGCCCGTGTTTGATGCTTAGGTAAAGATATTTATTCACATCGCGAATGATATCGGGACCGAGGTTCTTTCGAATCCCGTTAGCACCCAAAGGGAGTGGCAACTGGGTTTGTTCCATCCACCATTTTCCAAGATCGACTACGAGGTGTAGGTTTTGCGTTTGGTAGGTAAGTTGACCTTCGTGAATGATCAAACCGGCATCGATGCTTTGACCTTGGTAGGATCCTTGTTCGACGATATCGAGGATTTCATCGAAAGGTACAACAACCTCTTTGAATTCTTTCAGCCACATGCGGCACGATAGGTACGCGGTGGTAAGGGTACCTGGAACTGCTATCGTCTTGCCTCGCAGGTCATCGCGAGTGCTTGGGGTGCGAGTAACGACCATTGGACCGTAGTTATCACCCATGCTTGCTCCGCACGAGCAGATCATGTATTTGTCGCTGAGATAAGCGTAAGCGTGGAGGCTAAGAGCGGTAAGTTCTAACTCGCCTTGGAATGCCCTTCGGTTGAGCGTTTCGATATCGACGAGTTCGTGTTCGAAGCGATAGGAACGGGTGTCGAAGCAATCTTTTGCCAACCCATAGAACATGAATGCGTCGTCGGCATCTGGGCTGTGACCGACACGGATGAGGATAGATTCTGGGGAGGTTTCGGCGGTTGTCATGGGATTAGCAAAAGATGCGGTCATGGGATCGTCAGCGGGGGAAATTGGCACGAGGCCTGCGAAAATGGTAGCGGAAAACAACTCACTTGGATAGCAACCGTAGAGTTCCGCAGGGAAGTAACAACTGCTGACTATGCTTGGCGGGTAACTCTTAGGATTTTCCTAGCGCATTGCCAATGAATTCCGCTTGGAAACTGCAATCGCTTAGGGTGAGTAGAAAGCGCGGCTTGTTTGAGCAAGTCGTTGGCCCGCTGCCAGTGCCGAAAAGTGCAGTCTTGTAGGGGCCATTCGAGCCGGTGCCAGAGTTCGACGAAAGCGGCTTGCAGAATGGGCCAAGGGGTGGTTTCAACTGCGCTCAGTGGACATTGGAATCCGCTAGCGGAAATTTCGATGGGGGCTTTTTCGAGCCATTCATGTGCCATTTGCTCGACGAGGGTGTGTTCGTCACGGATCAATTGGGTGGCGACGAGCAATCGCTGTTTCAAATGCGGGTTACCAGCGAAGGATTCGAGCAAGGGGATAAGTTCGAGTCGGATGCGGTTGCGGGTGAAGTGCAACGTAGCGTTGCTCGAGTCGCTGCGATACTCTTGGCCCAAGCTTTTAAGGTATTCGACAATTTGAGGTTTCCAGGTTTCCACCAAGGGGTGGACAAGGGAGAGTCCAGGGGTGATTGTCCGCGTGCTGCGAACTCCGGCAATACCGGCGGGTCCCGAACCTCGGAGCAAATGGTGTAGAGCCGTTTCGATTTGATCGTCGGCGGTCGCCCCGGTAGCAATCCAATTCGCGTCGGTACGTTGAGCGACTTCACGAAAGAACCTGTTGCGATCTCGCCGCCACTGGGCTTCATTTCCGCGAGGAATATCGAGCTTGCTCGAATCGAGTTCGGGAGGAACAGGCGAGTATCCAATGTAGACCGGCAAGTTCAATTGATCGGCAAGGGATTTGACGAATGCTTCGTCTTGATCGCTCTCTTCGCCTCGAAGTTGGTGGTTGAAGTGTGCGATAGCGAACCGGGTATGTGCAACGACGGAACCTTTCTCTCGGAGTTGGCAAAATGCGCGAAGCATTGCAACGCTGTCAGCGCCGCCGCTTATGGCCAGTACACCGGTGGTTCCGCTCCAGCGCTCCGCTGGCCAGAGCTTGAGGATCGCATCGGGGACTTCAGTTTGCATCTATGGTTTAGGTGCGGGGGTAGGTTTGTTGAAATCTCCGGCAGTGGAGATCACCAAGTTGTCGGGATTAATGAACTCCGCGAGGGCTTCATTGACTTCTTGGACCTTCAAGTTGGCGATTTGAGCTTCCAGTTTCTCGTAATAGGACATATCTCGTCCGGCGAATAGGTTATTCGCGAGTAGACCGGCGAGCGAAGCATCGCGGGAACGATTGAGTTGCTGGCTTTGCAGGAAGCCTTGGGCACTATCCTTGAGTTCCTTTTCCGTTACTCCGCCGTCGACAATTTTTCGGACTTCTTCATCGATAGCGGTGACGAGTTTGTCGCGGTTCGATGGGTTTGCGATAGCGGTAATAGTGAAGACTGCGAACTCATCGATTGGGTTTGCTCTCAGGCCACTGTTAACTCCGTATGAGAGCCCTTCTTTTTGACGGATGCGGTCGCCGAGTCGTGAGGACAGAGCCCCTGCTCCGAGGATGTAATTACCCATGACTAACGGAGCGAATTTCGGATCATCATCGCGAAGGGCGAATTGCTGAGCCGCATAGTAAACCGAATTAGCTTTATCAGGGGTTTCGATGACTTTCATTGGGAGTTTCAAGTCGATCGTCGGAGCGACTGCAACGCGTTGGTACGGGATGTCAGACTTCCAATTCCCGAGAATCTCGGAGAGCTTCGTTTCCGTCTCCTGCGTATCGAAATCACCTACGATGGCTACCTCACCTTGGCTGCCGGATAGGAATTCAGCGTGCAAGCTGACGATCTCCTTGAGTTTGATCGCTCGGATGTCTTGCAGCTCTTCTTCGATGGTCGGGTCGTATCGAATGTCCCCTTTTTCGTATGGGTTTAGGGCTCGATTGACGGACTGGGAAGCAAGGACTTGTGGTTCTTGGCGTTGAGCTTCGAGTTGGGCGATGAATTGATCGCGAAGGATTTGGAATTCCTTTTCATCAAAGCTTGGTTCGCGAAGCATTTCTCGAACGACGTCGAGGACTTCGAGAAGTGAAGACCGTTTGCATTCGATGCTGACGTTGACGACTTGGCGGAAGGATTGAACGCTAACGTTGGCGTTGAGTTCATCGAGTCGGTCGTTGAGTTTTTGCAAGGGGAGTGATTTCGTACCCCGTTCCATCATTGGTCCGAGGAATTCAACGGCGAGTGCTTTGCCTTTCAAGGAGTCTTCATCGCCGAAGCGAAGATTGACGGTGAGGTTGACGGTTTCTCCTCGCGTTTTCTTCGGGAGCATCGCGTAGGGGATTCCGGATTTGAGTTTCCCTCGAATCAATCGAGATTCGATGTTCTTTGGACTTGGGTCGAATTGCTCGCCTTCGCTGACGGCTTCGCGACCGGTGTAGTTCTCGAGCATTGGAGCGAGGTTTGCGCGCTCGGGGATGAGTACACGTTCGGAGGCAGGCACGGGTTCGAAGATCCCTATGGTGCGGTTGTTTCGGACAAGGAATTGCTGTGCGACCCGTTGGCAGTCGGCGGCTGTGGTCTTTTCCAAGTTATCTCGGAACAGGAAGTACAATCGCCAATCGCCTTGGGCGGCCCAATCGCTAAGGGTGATTGCCAGTGACTGGGTTTTCGCTGCCATCATTTCGCGTTCATTGAGCAGTTGTCGGCGGGCCCGTTCGACTTCGGCGTCGGTAATCGGTGCCGAGGCGAGTCCTTCGACTGTCTCGATCAAAAGCGACTTTGCTTCTTCGATGCTTTTGTCTTTGGGGACTTGAGCGAGGATCGTAAGCAAACCTGGATCGTGCAATGGGGAAGCATCAGCGGCGACGAAGGTCGCTTTTTGGGTTTCGACCATCGCTTTGTACAGCCTACCGCTTGGGGTGTCGGTCAGGATGACCGACAGGAGTTCGATTGCGGGGAATGATGGATCGGAGCCGGCAGGCACGTGGTATACGGCTCCTAGGTATTGGGTGTCACCTACGCGTCGAACGGTGGTGATGCGATCACCATCTTGGGGAGGTTCAACGGTGTATGTCTGAGGAAGTGGTGATTTCGGACGGCTCAAGGCACCAAAATACTTTTGGATCCATTGAAGGGCTTTAGCTTCTTCAAAGTTACCAGCTACGATGAGCATCGCATTGTCTGGACGATAGTATTTCCTATAGAAGGCTCGCAGTGCATCGATGGGAACGCGTTCGATGTCGCTTCGATTGCCGATCGTGGACTTGCCGTAGTTATGCCATTCAAAGGCAGTGGAGCTCATCCGTTGTTGCAAAACGGAGATCGGGTTGTTCTCGCCTCGTTCGAATTCGCTGCGGACGACTGAGAACTCGGATTGCAAGTCTTCACCAAGGATTTTGCTGTTGACCAATCGGTCTGCTTCAAGGCGGATAGCAAACTCAAGGTTTTCGTCGGTTGCGGGAAGAGTTTCAAAATAGTTCGTTCGATCAAGCCAGGTTGTCCCGTTGAAGTCCGCTCCACGGTCTTTGAGCATCTTCGGGATTTCAGGATGAAGTTCGGTTCCTTTGAAGAGCATGTGTTCGAGAAGGTGTGCCATTCCGGCTTCGCCATAACCTTCGTGACGCGACCCGACAAAGATGGTGCAGTTGACGGTGACTTTCGGCTGACTGCGATCTTGAAACAGCAGAACACGCAGTCCGTTATCGAGGGCGTATTCGTGGATTCCTTCGACGGAGGTGATTTTTTGGGGCATAGGGTCTTGAGCAACTCCGTTCGCTGCAAACGCGGTCAGGAAACCAAGGAAAGTCAGGAGAGGATGGCAGATCGAGCGCGAAAGCGATTGAACGTTGGGGAAGAGTAAAAGCATTTTTGGATTCTCGTAGGTCGTCCCGGGACGGACTTCCGGGTAGATTGCCCCGATGAGTTCACGTCGGGTATATAGGAACTCTGCTCTCGCTTTTGTGCGATCTGGCACTTATGTGCGATCTGGGCTTCGATGCGCGATCTAGCGGACGCTCATTCGGCGAGGCGGAAATTCCGGGAAGCGAATTGTAGTCAAAATTTAAGACTACGATTACAGTTTTGCTTCTTGGAAAGCCTCTTTGGCGATTTTTTGATCGGTCGGCTCCGAGGCCGGAGCGGAGTTTGAGGGCCGGCATGGAACTCGAGGCGGCATGCAGTTTGCGGCGGCATGCAGTTTGCGGCGGTGTGGAGTTTGAGGCGGGGCTTGTAAGATTGCGGGATAGTAACGAGTAATCCTAGAAATATTCTAGAAACAACAACGCGCATCAGTAAGGAAGTATCCGATGGCTTGGCAATATGTTGCTGATTCCGAATCTCTCGAAGAGGGGGCCGGAATTGAAGTCCTGTGGGAAGGAAATATCATCGCGGTGTTTCGCCATGAGGGGGTGCTGTATGCTGTCGATGGATTGTGCATGCATCAAGGGGGACCATTGGCGCGAGGAAAGCTAGCCAACGGAACGATTCAGTGTCCTTGGCATGGTTGGATGTACGACTTGAAGACTGGGAACAACGCGGTGACTTGTCAGCGGATGCTCCGCACGTATCAAATCCAAGAGGGGGAAGGGAAAATTGAGATTGACTTCGAGGATTAACCCTCCCTAGCATGCGGAGTTGATAGGGTTTTTGAGCTTAGGACGCTTTTCGGTCAGGAGGACCGCAGTGCAAACGATAAAGACAGCAGTGGTGGTGGTTTTGTTGCTCTTCGTACTTTACGGGGGATACATAGCGCTCAATCACAGCGAACCGCCACTTCGCCAAGAATTGCAAAATCTAGTCGACCCCGATATGGTGTCGGCAGATGTTGACGTGCCGAGCGATGGGTTTGCACCCCCACCGTTGACCAATGCTGGAGCAAGTCCAGCCTCTGGCGGTTCCCCAGCAGATGCATTTGCGAAGTTTGCTTCTGGCCCTGCTCCGAATTTCGGATCGAGCGGCGGCTCTGCATCGAACAGCGATTCAAGCTCATCGGGTTTGCCCGAGGTTAAGGGCTTGCCCGACATGAAAGAGATTCCGGAACTTGAAGTGCCTGTCCCGACCATTCCTTCGTTGGAATTGCCGTCGGTACAAGTCCCTGGATCGGCAGAAGGTGGGTTGAATAACTCGCCATCTGGATCGATTCCGAAACCTGATTCAGCTTCGCTTTTGCCAAAGAACACCGATTCCGTTGTGGCACTTGCAAGTGCTTCAGGCACGCGAGAACCTGGATTTGGATTGAGTTTACCGAATAGAAATTCACAGAGTCGCACCGCCCCCTCGAATCTTCCACCTGTCCCCCCGTTGGATCTTCCAAGTCTGCATGGCGAGGCCAAGAGTATGGCGGATGCCACCGCACCTCGCGACTCAATGAACCCTCGTAACTCTTATTCTTCGAATGATGATCTTGGGGCAAGCGATGAGCAGCATGCTTCTCCTTCACCTCGTATGCCTACTTCTTCCTCTGGCAAGTCCTATGAAAATGCAAAGCGGCTTGCGATGGAGCAAGTCGAGGCGGGCAAGCTGAAAGAGGCCCTTGCCATGCTATCTGTGTTCTACAATGCTCAAGATTTACCACAGGATCAGCACACTGACTTGGTGGATCTGTTAGACGCACTAGCCCGCGAAGTGGTTTATTCGAGGCGTCATTTATTGGATATGCCATACGTGGTTGCTCCCGGAGAGACCCTTGAGCAAATCGCTAAGACATGCAATGTACCCGTTGATGTTCTCGCAAGGATTAATGGGTTAGATCCCAATGCCGTTCCACCTGCGGGTCTGAAGGTCAAAGTGATTCCGGGGCCTTTCAGGGCCGAAATCGATTTGAACACCAATGAGATGACGATGTTTTTGGGTGAGTTGTATGCTGGAAGATATCCAGCCACATTTGGCTCGGAACCTGAACCGCGTCCGGGTGTGTATCAGATTCTCGACAAGCAGAGAAATCGCAATTACTACGCGAGCAATGGGATGCAGATTTCGGCAAATGATCCGAAGAATCCTTTTGGAGGCTATTGGCTAGATCTTGGGCAGGACCTCTGTATTCACGGTTCGCCGGAAGTTGAAACAGGGGCAAATCATATGGGGTGTATTAGCTTATCACCGCTGGATGCCGCAGATGTTTTTGGTATGCTCGGACGCGGATCCCAAGTGACGATTCGCAAATAAACTATTTGACGAAAAGTCTGTATCTGTTTCGCGATCGATTTTGAACAGCAGGCCGAGTTTAAATGCAATACGACAAAAACAAGCTCATGGAGTTGGTCCGTGAGCATGCTCTTCAGTTTGGTAATTTCACCTTGGCGAGCGGCAAGCAAGCGTCCTTTTATCTGGATTGTCGCAAAGTAACGCTACATCCTCAGGGATCGAACTTGATCGGTGCAGGCTTGCTCGATCTGCTCAGTGCCGGCGAGGCTTCTGAGATGCCGCAAGCTGTTGGAGGGTTAGCTATAGGTGCTGACCCGATCACCGCTTCGATCGTCGTCATTGCAGGCCAACGCGGGCTCGATCTTTTAGGGTTTATGGTCCGTAAAGAAGCTAAGACGCATGGGACTGGGAAACTGGTCGAAGGGCCTGTTGTTCCAGGGATGAAGTGTGTGATCGTCGAAGATGTCATCACCAGTGGTGGAAGTGCCTTGAAGGCCGCCGAGTCAGCAAAGGACTTCGGCATGAATGTCATCGGTATCTTGGGCGTGATCGATCGGCTAGAAGGTGGCCGCGAAGCGATCGAACAAGCTGGTTACAGCTTGAAGACGCTATTGACGATCAACGACTTTCGCTGATTTAGCGACGTTGGCTTAAGCAACGTTGGCAACGCATCTCAAGCGGCCGCCATAGGTGGTTCGCTCGGAGGTTGCTTGACCGCACTCTTTGGTTTCTTGTGTAGCGGTCTGACGACCTCGAGTGCCACGCAGTAGTCGAGGTTAGGGCGGAAGATCGTCAGGATAGCGAAGGGTAAGAACCAGGCCAGGAACAGTCCGCCGCCAAAGCCGTGCCAGAATTGAGCGGCGGCAAGCAGGCCTGCGGAGCAACTCATCAACGTGGCTAAGTTCTTCTGTGCCGGCCAGACAACAAACGACAAACTCAAGATTATATAGACCACAATGATCGGGATTCGTGCGAGGGGATGCCATCCGAGCCCCCAAACCCCGTAGAGGTCTTGCATCTCAACTTGCTTGATCCCAAACATAAACCCGAGGTGTTGTAGGAAGTTGTTTTGATACAGAATCGCCATGGCGATGATCAGGGATAGGATCGAAATTGCGAATCCCATCGCGAAGCGTTGGATACCTCGTTGCCAGTAGAAACTGCACCAAAGAGGCAGCAGGTAGAAGGGATAGTAGACAACGCCTGCGGCGCATCCCAAGAAAATTCCTGAGAGGATCGGTTGTCGGTACATCAGAAGGGCCAGCAAGAGAAGGGCGCCGGGCACCACGTGAGCGACGTTCCCTGCTGTATGGGCGGTATAGGGAAGAAGCAGGTAGAGAGTCGCCGTTCCAACACCTGTGTTGAAACTACCGAAGTGCCAGTAGCCGACACCGACGATGCAAGCGATCAGGATCAGGTTCGAGACGATTGCAAGAATTCTCGGAACCAGCAAACTTCGTTGTGAGTTCGTAGGTATAGCGACGGGTGGAGGTGTCGATTCCGCTGCGTTGATCACTTCCGATCCGTTACCTTCGGAATCGGGAATCGCAAGGTCTGAGGCTTGTGGAATCTGCATCGTCTCAATTCGAGGAATTGATTTCAGGAGAACGTTTCCTGGGCCGAGTCCATTAATGCGGCTCGATTCAATTTCGCTCGGCTGACTCATCGCAATATTGATCACGAGGAACAGCAGCAGGGAGATACCTATGAAGAGCATTCCGCCACTGTTGAGATTCGGCTCGAGCAACGGGCGTCGAACGATGGCTGTATCCCAAAGCATGCGTACGGCCATCAAGCCGCAGCAAACCAGGAGCGACAAGAATCCCCAGTAGAGTTTAGTTTGCGGCGATGTACCTGGGAGCCAAGTATCGAGTCCCTGTTGGCCTTCGTAAACCAGCATGAATCCCGGTATGAAGGAGAGGACTAAGAGGATGTCGAGGTTTCTCAGTGACCAGAAGCGGTGGAATACTACGAACAAACCGATGAGTGAAAACACCGAAAGGACCACCCATGAGGGAGGCTCGGTCAAAGTCACTGCTAGGGTTGGGACCAACATTTCACTCACACTCGGTGGGTCGGCTGACGGGTATTCGAATCCCTAATCATACCGAAAGATTACTTACTTTCGAGTCATGTTGTCGGACTTTTGGCGGCAAACTGAACTGTCCAAGACCCCGCATCGACGGTTTAACCCGAACCCTTTATTCTTTATTGGGTATAAAAGGTGGAAAACAAGGAATTTAAGGAGGATTCGTTATGAAAGCGTTAGTCAAGCATCATCGGGGTGTGGGGTTGGAGCTTCAGGACGTGCCATTTCCGCAGGTTGGCATCAACGACTGCTTGATTCGAGTCGAGAAAACGGGGATTTGCGGCACCGATTTGCATATCTATTCGTGGGACGCTTGGGCGCAGAAAACCATACCTGTCCCGATGGTTGTCGGTCATGAATTCGTTGGGACGATTGTAGAAGTGGGCTCGAACGTCAAGGATTTCGCGGCTGGGGATGTGGTTTCGGGGGAGGGGCATGTGATCTGCGGCCGTTGCCGGAACTGTCTCGCGGGTCGTCGGCATCTGTGCAAAGACACCCAGGGAGTTGGAGTCAATCGCACGGGGGCTTTTGCGGAGTACATCGCTTTGCCGGTGACGAACGTGTGGCATCATCACGATGAAATCGATCGAGAAGTTGCGTCGATTTTCGATCCATTTGGGAACGCAGTACACACTGCCTTGCGTTTCGATTGTTTGGGTGAGGATGTTTTGATTACAGGTGCCGGGCCGATCGGGCTTATGGCCACCGCGATCGTCCGCCATGCCGGAGCAAGGCATGTGGTGATTACTGACTTGAATCCGTTCCGACTAGATCTAGCTCGCCGCATGGGTGCAAGCCGCGCGATCGATCCTCGCGAAACATCGCTTGAGTCCGTCCAAGCGGAACTTGGGATGAAAGAGGGATTTGATGTTGGACTGGAGATGTCAGGATCTCCTGCCGCATTTCGATCGATGATCGACGCGATGTGTCATGGTGGCAAGATCGCCATGTTGGGCATTCCATCCGAACCGATCGCGATTGATTGGAACAAGGTTGTCTTTAACATGCTCAACATTCAAGGCATTTACGGTCGGGAAATGTACGAGACTCGGTACAAGATGACGGTGATGCTCGAGAGTGGTTTGGATATCAGTCCCGTCATTACGCATCGCTTTCACTTTACGGAATTCGAGAAAGGGTTCGAAGTGATGAAGCAGGGGAATTCGGGCAAGGTTATACTCAATTGGATTTAGTTCGATTTAGTTGGATTTAGTCGCCAACAGCGTTTGGCATTTTGTTTCTTTACCTTCGGTGGCATCTCATGTGCAGCGTGGTCCGTTCGACTCTCGCCAACCTTCGTTGTTTTGCAGTCTTGATGCCGAACTTGGGGATCCTGTGCATTGGTGTTCTGATCACGATTGCACCGATGGCTTGTTCGAACTGTTTTGGGCAAGAACCGCAGCAGGGCGTTGCAGGTGGCGTGAACCCAGCGGAGCTTGAATTCTTTGAATCCAAGATTCGTCCGATCTTGGTAAAGCATTGCTTGGAGTGTCATTCAGGAGAGGATGCCAAGGGAAGTTTGAGTCTTGAGCATGCTCAAGGCTGGAGGAATGCTGGGGTAATCGAACCTGGTAGCAGTGAGCAAAGCAGATTGTTTCAGGTCGTCACTTCGCAGGATCGTGAAATTCGCATGCCTCCTGAACCGGCGCGGTCTTTAAGCAATCGGGAAATCGACTTGCTACGAGAGTGGATTGATCGAGGGGCTTATGATCCGCGAGAGGGAAGCGATGATAGCGGAAATCAGGAGTCACAAGGACCGAAGAGGCGGAGTCGGGTTTTTGAAATCACCGACGCGGATCGGGCTTATTGGGCTTTTCAACCAATTCGGTCCTCG
>JBJONT010000356.1:0-7826 GCA_046051705.1 Planctomycetota bacterium
TTGCAACGAGCGAAACTCGATCGGAATGGAGCGTTAGTATACGAAGCCATTCTCCGAGCGCAAGTTCGGCTTTGCCGATTTGCTCTAAGCGGGTAGCCAAAAGAGCAGTCGGCCCTGCTTGCAATGGAAGCATCATAGAATCCCTGACTTCAATCCATCGCTCCAGTTCACTCGACAAGATTTGATCTGGTGGAGCAAGCTTCCAAAGTTGGACAGAGGCGTAGTTGGCGATCAAGGCATCTTTTGACTGCGTTAGGCTTTTAAGCTCCTCGACCGCTCGAAGTCGTTGAGGACCAGAGAGCGACCATGCCGCCCCAAGCAGTTTGATCGTCTGGGAGTCTTTATCCATCCAGCTTGCTGCATCGGCGGCAAACGCGGGGGGGACTTTCTCCAACTCGTCTGTCCAAGGGAGAGGAATCCTTGAGAAGAGTAGGGCAGGGGAGGGGTCCTCGGCAATAGCTGTGAATACTTTGGCAGCAATCGCATACTGATCGATTGCCATCGCGGCTTCCACCATGTCCGATGCTAACACCCGCTGCTGCCACCGGGGGATTTCACGCTGCGCTAACGCTGCTTGCCCCTGCTGAATCATTTTCTGAAAATCACGCCCTACGAACGACTGATGCGCCTGGGAGTAAGCCTCTGATTTCCAACCCGGAGTAATTCCAACCACCAAATCGCCGGGAAAAGTAGTCGGACCGCTCGCGTCAGCTTTGAGCAACACTAGCTGTTTTGGATCCCAGGATACGACAATTCCTTCGATTTCCAACAACGATCTAGCTGTCCAACGCTCAAGTGAACTGCTGCCAGGCTCAGCCCAAACCAGTTTGGAACTGGGCCCTAACCGCTCAGACGCTTCCTGGAAAACAGGGGAAACCGCCGCCGCAGTTCGCTCTGAGGAATCCGGATTTTGCGTGAATGCCACCTGCCCAAGACATAGAATAACGAGCAAGTATGCAGCGAAATGAGGGTAGGCGTTTACGAACATCCCTCCATCGGACACAATCGACACTTGTAGCGAAGCGTTTCGGGAATCTTTTGCCACTGGCAATCGATCGTTCTCGGGTGCTCGACCTGCGGCACTGTTTCGAATCGTTCGTTTTCGACTCATGCGATTTCGCCCCACTCGCTTGGACCTCCAACCATCGGACCCCGCATTCCTGGACTTCGTATGCTTCAATTGATCACCTTCCCGCATCCGACGTTGAGATTTCAATCCAAACCCATTATCCGCGTCGATGCATCGCTTCGCGACATGATCGGTCAAATGTTTGACATCATGTACGAAAATCGCGGTGTCGGACTTGCAGCAAACCAAGTGAATTTACCTCTGAGGCTCTTCATCGCCAACCCGACTGGCGAAAAAGGAAACGGAGAAGAACTCGTATTCCTAAATCCAGTCATTCGAAGATCTACCGGCTCTGCGGAATCCGAAGAAGGCTGCTTATCGCTCCCAGGGATTCACGCCGCCGTCAAACGGAACAAATCGTTGCATGTCAAAGCCTACTCGATGGAAGGTCGTGAGATCGATATGCAAGTCGACGGATTCCTAGCAAGAATCATCCAGCACGAGATCGACCATCTCGATGGAGTGCTCTTCATCGATCGCGTTTCTCCCGAAACTCAACGCGTCTTGCTCGACGAGTTGAGCGGTTTTGTTTCGACTCACGACTCCAAACAACGCCAAGGAATGATTCCCAGCGATGAACAACTTAGCGAGCAACGCGAAGAATGGCTTAACCGCTATTGCCGATAGCCAAGCATACCCAAACAGTTGGCTATCAACCAATTAACAATCTTTTCGTTAAGCCACCTTTCGATTAGCTACCATCTGGCGAGCCATCACTTGGCTAGTCATTACCTGTTTAGCCATTACTTGATTAGCAATTACCAGGTTAGCCATTATTCGATGGGGGTTTCTTTGTCGCCGTTGCGCAAGAACGGCTTGCGTGCTTGCTTCCCTTCAACCGGAACAAGTGGCCGAACCCAAATGTTTCGGAAACGAACCGGATCGCCGTGATCTTGAAGTGATATCGGGCCTTTATCCGCATGCTTGGTGTACTTCGGTGGACGATTGAAAGGAGTATCTCCCTTCAATTCGAAGTGGTTCAAGATAAGAACACCGTTGTGCATGACGGTAATGTAAGCAGGTGATTTGAGCTTGCCATCTTGCTCGAATCGAGGTGCTGTCCAGAACACATCGTAGGTGTTCCATTCTCCTGGCTTTCGCGTCGCATTGGCCATCGGAGGCGTTTGCTTGTAGATCGAGCCAGCTTGTCCGTCGAAGTAAGTCGGGTTTTCAAAGGAATCCAAAACCTGCAATTCGTAGATCCCCATCAAAAATACGCCGCTGTTGCTACGGCCTTGCCCACTTCCCTTCGGTGGTGTTGCTGCCGACCACTCAATGTGCACTTGGCAATCTCCGAACTCATCGACGCTGGTGATCGATCCGCGTCCGGCGACCAACGCGTCTCCCTCTACCTTCCAATTTTCAGCCCCCTTCCAATGACTCTTGTCTGTGCCGTTAAACAGGACTACCGCGTCCGATGGAGGTGCGTCATTGCTTTTTCCTGGTGTGACCAACGGTGGTTGCTTCCATTCAATCCCGTTTAGGTACTCTTGACCAACCGCAGTTGAAGCGGTTCCGATGCTCAGCAATCCAGCAAACAAAAATCCCAAAGGAAACTTATTGGAAATATCCCGTTGTTTACCTAACTGCGAACCTTGTTGGTTTTCTTTCAAAGCCATCGCTTAATTCTTTCAAAATGAGTCTCTGTCAAGCCTGCACCGCTGACCACGGAACGGAAATTTAACTCCCCACAACACGATTTGAGGGGGGCCAAGCGGTCAAAACACCTTAGTACTGTACCATTTCCTCGCGAGTTTGGGGTACAATCAGATGCCATGGGCGGCCTCCGAAAGCATTTCAAACGTCGGCGTTCCGACCTTTTTGCGCTTCCGCCTATGGATCCCCCCCAAGTCACCCCTTCCTCCAATTTTCGTTGTTGCGATTCTCCACATGCTACGAACCCACCTAAATCGATCGATCCTTCGCGCTCGTTTTACCCTCGCCTTGAGCCTCGCTACGCTCTGTCCCGTTTCTACATGGATTGGCCCTGCACAGTTTGGTAGCGAACAAGCTCTCGGCTCAGAATACGTTATCCAACAAAACGCAGAACCGATTGTAAAACACTCGGATCGCGTAGTGCTCATCGGTGGCGGATGGGTCGAACGGATGCACCGCCATCCTTGGTTCGAAATGATGATGACTCTCGAAGTCCCCTCCGTGACTTTTCGCAATATGGGGTGGAGCGGTGATACGGTCCACGGCGATGCTCGCGCTGTATTCGGCGGACGAGCCGATGGCTACCAACGCTTGATCAAAGATTCCGAAATCGCAGCCCCGAACGTCGCTATTCTTTGTTACGGCGAAAACGAAGCTTATCTCAACGAAGCCGAACGAGCCGAATTCCTTCGCGGTTACAAGAAATTAATCGAGGATCTAAAGGCAAAAGGAACCCGAATCGTCTTGGTCATCCCGCGTGGCAGAGAAGATGCCGGCCCGCAATTCCCCAACCCTGCTTACTACAACAGTAACCTTGCTCAAGTCGCTGAAGGAATCCGATCGCTTGCAAAGGAAACACAATCGAACCTGATCGACCTTGAGAAATTTGCCAAGGAACAACGTTTCACCGAAGAAGGAATCGCTTGGAGCGATGAAGGATACCGAGCGAGCGCCCAAGAAATGATGCGCCAGCTCGGTTTCACCAACCTTGAACTCAACAAACTTGCCGCTTCGAAACCAGTTGCAATCGAAGAACTTCGATCAAAAATCGAATCGAAGAACGAATGGTTTTTTCATCGCTACCGCCCGCAAAATGAAACCTATTTGTTTCTCTTTCGCAAACACGAACAAGGTAACAACGCGGTTGAAGTAGACCAAATGGAACAGTTCGTCAAAGATGGTGAGAACAAAATTACCCAATGGATGAAAGACCAAAAAGTCGGTCCAAAAACCAATTAACCTTCGCGTTTTGAAGTTCACATCCACGCCCATCCCCCGATTCCCACCATACACTCCACTCCACAAAACATGAACAAAATCCACTCTACTGGTTGCAACGACCCTTCACTTCAAAACGCTAAAGGCTCGTCTAAAAGCCTTGCCCGCACAGCCTTTGCTTTAGCATTGAGCATCACCGCCAACTTCGGTCTGTGCGACCGCAGTTTCGGCGAAGATCCACTTTGCAAACCAAAAGACCTCGCGTTGCGATGGCAAATTGAACCTTTAGCTCTCGATGCCAACGAAGGATGCGCGATCGGTGATGTCGATGGTGATGGCAAAGCTGACGTCATCGCCGGTCGTAACTGGTATCCAAGCCCATCCCTGACACCTCGTCCTCTGCGAACCATCGAAGATTGGAATGGATACGTCCAAAGCAACGGTGACTTCTTGATGGATGTCAACAAAGATGGTCGAGTCGACGTGATCGCTGGATCCTTCGTTCCGACTGAAATCGCTTGGTATGAGAACCCAGGTGCCGAAGGCTTACGTCTCGGCCGAACGTGGACCCGACACGCTTGGGTCGATACCAAAGCGTCCGAGAACGAAGCTCAGTTGATGCACGACATCGATAAAGATGGGATCCCTGACTGGATCGTCAACAGTTGGAATTCCAAGAATCCAATGACGATCTGGCGATTGGTCGATAACGGGAACAAGGACGGTAAAGCAGCAAGCTATACCCTCGAACAAAAGGTTATCGGCCGCAGCGGCAACCAGCACGGCATGGGCGTTGGCGATATCAACGGAGATGGACGGATCGACGTCTTGCTCGGACATGGATGGTACGAACAACCCGAAAAGCCGTGGGAAGGGGAATGGAAATTCCATGCAGATTGGAATATCCAAGGCTCGATCCCGATGATCGTTGTCGATCTCGATAAAGATGGCAAAAACGACATCATCGTCGGACAAGGTCACGATTATGGGTTGTACTGGTGGCGCAATAACGGCAACAAACCAGACGGTTCGATCGATCTTCAACGTAATCTCATCGATAACGGATTCTCCCAACCACACGCCATCGCCATGGCGGATCTCGATGGGGATGGAAAAGACGAAATCATTACCGGCAAACGTTATTACGCTCACAACGGTGGCGATCCAGGTGGACAAGACATGCCTGAAATCCACGCGTATTCCTACGTCGACGGTCAATTCACCAAGTCCGTGATCGAGCGTGGACACGTGGGCGTTGGATTGCAAATCGCCACCGGAGACATCAACGGCGATGGTCGAACGGATATCGCAGTGGCTGGCAAAAGCGGAACCTACGCTTTGCTCAACCTACCGAAATAGACTGCACCATTTTTCCGTGATCTGTAGGTCATCCATGAAACAGGGATGACCGATCACTGCGAGAATTAGGATGTAGGCATAGCATCATTACAAGCGACCTTTGGGTCGCTTGTTTCGCACTATCTACTTCTTTTGATAGACGCGAACCCAGTCGACCAAGAATTTCGCGGGGAATTCGGTGCTTGGTGCAACCTCTCCGACAAACCCACCACCTATTGCCAAATTGAACACAAGGTGAAACGGTTGATTGAACGGAGCAGGATATTCTCCATTCTCGCTCGTCCACTCCTTTTGCACATTCCATACCTTTCCGTCGAGCAACCAACGAACCTCGCCTTCCTCCCATTCCACACCATACACGTGGAAATCTTTGGTGAAGTCCGTTCCCTCGAATTTCTGGGTCTTGCCCTGAAACTTATTGCGAGGCCAAGCCCCACCGAAATGCAGCGTGCCCCACAGCGTATCCGTTTCCTGCCCTTTAAATTCGAGAATATCAATCTCGCCGCTTGCTGCCCAAGTCCCATACTTTTCGTCACTTGGTAGCATCCAAAACGCTGGCCAGAGCCCTTGGCCGATAGGCAACTTTGCCCGCGTTTCAAACCGTCCATATTTCCATTCCCCTCGCCGTTTACTGCGAATCCGGCCCGACGAATAATCCCGTTCCGTGCCAGCAATCCCCGTTCGCTCTCGCCAAGCTTCCAACACGAGCAAGCCGTCTTCGACGCGAACGTTCTTCTCTCGATCGGTGTAGATTTGAAGTTCTTGATTTCCACCTCCGAACGCGTTTACCTCAATCTCCCATTTGCTGAAATCGAGTTGCTTTCCATTAAATTCATCATTCCAAACCAACTCCCATCCATCGGGCACCTGTACTTTTAGCGCCTCATCCACCGGCCCCTGGGAGTTCACAGGGGAACTACCAGACAACGGGATCAAGACTGCCAAAATCAGACCGCAAGAAGCCCAACGAGGATGAAAATGCATGAAACTGGTTTCCTTGGAAGTAAAAAATTTTGTTCGGGAGTTTTAGTGGTCGTTATTGATTCGTACTGGTAGTGCAAAGCCGAGCTCTTGCTCGGTGAAACGGCGGTCGTGCAGCAATCAAAGGTCGTGCAGCAATCAAAGGTCATGCAGTAATCAAAAGCAAATCCTCGCGGTCGGATTTCAGATAAATACATACCCCGCTACTTAATGCAATTAGGCGATTCTCACCGGCGAGTTCGTTATCCCTCATTAGGTCGATTTAAGAAGGATCCTCAATCACCGTATCTGCATGTTCGTACCCAGGAGCGCAGCAGCAGAGGAACACCAAGTCTTCAGCTCCGTTGTTTTCAATGCAATGACGTTTACCTGGAGGGATCGCGATGGCATCGCCTGGACCGATTCCGCGCGTCTGATCTTCGATGGTCATAACACCTGTACCGCGAAGCACATAGTAGATCTCTTCGGTATCCAAGTGATGATGCAATTGGGTCCGAATCCCAACCGGTACGGTCGCTTCTGCCAGGGACTGCTTTCGAATTACCGAATTTCGATGAGCAAGCAGCTCGCGAATCGTCGATCCGTCTTTCGTGATAAATGGAGTACAATACTCGCGATTGATAATTTCCATAGCCAATTTACTTCCTATGCCAACCGAAGCGCGAATCCGTATTCTACTGTGCTCTTCGTCGATGAACGGAGGGGGCAGCGAACGCCAGTTGCTGTACCTGCTTCAAGGTCTTGATCGAAATCGTTTCGAACCGCTGCTTTATCTATTCTTTAGGGAAGGAGCTCTTCTCGAATCGGTTCCGCAGGATATCCCAATCTTTGCGTTCTGGTCCGACCGCCGCAAGCCATTCTTGCAATGGCCAGGCCGAATGCATCATCAGTATATCGATCATCTTAGCGATGTCATTAGAAAACAACGGATCGATCTGACTTACGATCGCCTGTTTCACATGACCCTCGTATCCGGTCCAGCGACAAGAAAAAACAACTGCCCAAGAGTTTCGACCATTGTCTCCCCCCCACAATTCGATTTACAGCGAAAGGAAGAGCGATGGCAATCGGTCAAACGCCGTCGCTTGGCGAGAGCATACCGCGAAAGCACAGCACTGTTGAGTGTATCTCAAGGTACTGCCGAAGCAGCAAGCAACTTTTACAATATTCCGAAAGAACAATTTCAAATTGTTCCGAGTCCTCTCGATATTTCTGGGATCGATCGCAAACGACTTGAACCACTTCCTGAAGTCCCTTTCGATCAAAATCTTCGACACATCCTTTCCGTTGGCCGATTGAGCGCAGAGAAAGGACATGCGGACTTACTCGATGCCTTCGGGTTGCTCGTCGCCGATCATGGGAAATCCTACCGACTACATCTCGTGGGTGACGGACCTTTAAAAAGCGCGTTGATGCAACAAGCGGATCACTTGGGAATTACCCCCTATGTCCACTTCCACGGGCATTTGAATAACCCATACCC
>JBJONT010000357.1:0-6370 GCA_046051705.1 Planctomycetota bacterium
ATATGCGATGTTTAGTCACCGGCGGTGCAGGATTTATCGGTTCCAACTTAGTGCGTAGTCTCATCGCACATGGGCATCATGTTTTGAACCTCGATGCACTGACTTATGCGGGAAATCTTGATTCCCTTCGCGATTTGGAAGAGCATCCCAACTATCGATTTGAACAAGTCGATTTGGTTCGAAGCCAAGAGTTGCCGAGTTTGCTCGATGATTTTCAGCCCGACGCGGTTCTGCATCTGGCCGCTGAGAGTCACGTCGATCGTTCGATCGACGGGCCGGGGCAATTCATTCAGACGAATGTTGTCGGGACATTCCAATTGCTGCACGCTTGCGAAAGGTATTGGAAAAACCTACCTCAACAAGAGAAATCCAAGTTTCGGTTTTTGCACGTGTCTACCGACGAAGTCTTCGGGTCCCTTGGAGTCGAAGGGCACTTTACCGAGGATACTCCGTACGATCCTCGCTCCCCATACTCCGCAAGCAAGGCGGCGTCGGATCACCTTGTCAGAGCATGGTACCACACCTACGGTTTGCCAGTTCTCATCACCAATTGCTCCAACAATTACGGACCTTACCAGTTCCCTGAGAAGTTCATCCCGGTGGTGCTGCTTAAATGTTTGCGGCAAGAGCATATCCCTGTCTATGGAAAGGGAGAGAATGTTCGCGATTGGTTGTATGTGCTGGACCATTGCTCTGCGATCGAAGCGGTCTTAGAACGCGGCAGCGTTGGGCAGACGTACGCGATCGGTGGGAATAACGAAATGCGAAACATCGATTTGGCCCGCAAGCTCTGCCGGATCATGGATCGACTGCGACCTCCAACTAAAGTTGACACACACGAGGAGCTTTTGCAATTTGTCACAGATCGGCCCGGCCATGATCTTCGATATGCAATCGATGCATCGAAACTTCGCAAAGAGCTCGGCTGGCAACCTCGATCCGATCACGATGACTTACTAGAGCAGACCGTCCAGTGGTACTTGGACAACGCTCAGTGGTGGGGCAACATTCTCTCAGGTAGTTATCGCTTGGATCGGTTAGGGATAGGCTAGATCGCTGGTTCAAAAAGGGGAAGAAATCGGTGATCTTCTGAGAGTTGGATGAATTTCTCTTGGGTTAGGTTGGAGTTTGGTTATTATTTCCGAGCGAACTTATCAGATGGAAATAATGGAACTTGTCTAGGAAATCAAATGCGTAAGGGAATCGTATTGGCAGGTGGTTCTGGAACCAGGCTACACCCGCTGACACTTGCGATCAGCAAGCAGATGTTGCCGGTGTACAACAAGCCGATGGTTTACTATCCGCTGTCGGTGCTGATGCTCTCCGGGATACGAGACATTCTTATTATCTCGACTCCGCATGATTTACCACTATTCGAAAGGTTGCTTGGGACAGGCGAGCAATTCGGGGTGCGATTCGAGTATCGAGTGCAGCCATTGCCTCGCGGGTTGGCGGATGCATTTATCATCGGCGAGTCGTTCATTGGTAAGGACTCGGTAGCGATGGTGCTTGGGGATAACATTTTTTACGGACAGGGTTTCATTGCGGATCTTCAGCAAGCCACGGTTCGGGAGGAGGGGGCGACGATTTTTGCTTATCGCGTTTCGGATCCTGAGCGATACGGTGTTGTGGAGTTTGACGAAGTTGGCAATCCGGTAGCGATTGTTGAGAAGCCTAAGGAACCGAAATCGAGTTATGCAGTGCCGGGTTTGTATTTCTATGACAACTCGGTGGTGGAGATTGCCAAGGGGCTCAAGCCATCGAAGCGGGGTGAGATCGAGATCACGGATGTGAACCTTGAGTATCTTCGTCGAGGCAAGCTTCATGTTGACAAGCTATCTCGCGGGTTCACTTGGCTTGATGCCGGGACGCATGACTCGCTTTTACAAGCTGCGAATTTTGTCCAAGTGATTGAAGCGCGTCAGGGGATTCAGATTGCAAATCTGACGGAGATCGCGTCGAATCAGGGCTGGATTGCATCGGAATAGTTTCTTCGCAGGGGCAGCGATAGGTTTAATCAATGAGACTTGGAATTCTCGGGGCGAGTGGTTACGTCGGCGGTGCGTTGAAGGCTTATTGCGAGCAGCATGGAACCCCTCATGTGATACTTGGCCGCGATTCGACAGCTTCGCCGCAGCATTTAGTACGAGCTATTGAAACGCAACGTGTTGATTATCTGATCAGTTGTGCGGGCTACACGGGCAAGCCCAACGTGGACGCATGTGAACTCCACAAGACCGATTGTTTACAAGGTAACGCAGTTCTGCCTGGGATCCTGAGACAAGGATGCGAGAAAGCGGATATTCCTTGGGGGCACGTCTCCTCGGGATGTATCTTTACCGGGCGCAGGTCGGATGGAGGTGGGTTCACCGAAGTTGATCCTCCGAATTTCTCGTTCCGTCAGAACAACTGCAGTTTTTATTCAGGAACCAAGGCGTTGGGTGAAGAGGTGCTTGCGGGGGCCAGTAAGTGTTACGTCTGGCGATTGAGGATTCCTTTTCAAGCTTCACCGAATCCCCGCAATTATCTCAAGAAACTTATGAGTTACGATTCACTGCTCGATGCAGAGAATTCTTTGTCGGAGCTTCATCAGTTCGCAGCAGCTTGTGTCGATAGCTTCCGCATGGGGATACCTTATGGGACTTATAATATGACCAATCCGGGGAGTGTGACGACCCGAGAGGTTGTCGAGTTGATCAAGCAGTCTGGGGTGCTTGAGAAAGAGTTTCGTTTTTTTCAGGACGAAGAAGAGTTCATGCGGAAGGCTGCAAAGACGCCTCGGTCGAATTGTGTTTTGGATTCGAGCAAAGCGTTGGGTGCAGGATTGAAGCTTTCACCGGTCCGCGAAGCGATTGCGGATTGTCTTGAGCGTTGGGGAAAGGCGTAAAGCGATTTTCTAGGGCGTATTCAGCAAAGCAGCAACTAAACCCGAGTTTGCTTTAACTTAAACCGAGCAGGTTTCGCAGCGCTGAATCGAGTTTTGGGAATCGGAATCGATACCCGCTCTCTATCAGTCGATCGCTTGTCGCACGGACACTTGAGAGAAGCAGAGAGTCAGCCATTTCACCTAAGAGTAGTCGCATCGCTGCGCTGGGTGCAGGGAGGATTGCTGGCCGATGAAGCACGCGTCCTAGTGTTTTAGAGAATTCTTTGTTGGTTAGAACATCTGGGGCTGTGACGTGATAGATGCCTTGGCAATTCGGTTTGATTGCAAGGTGAAGTAGAATGCTGGCGGCATCGTCGATGTGTACCCAGGGCCAATATTGCTTCCCTGAGCCGACTGGTCCTCCGAGACCAAGTTTAAAAGGGAGCAGCAATTTGCTTAAAGCTCCATCGCGTGGATGAAGTACCATTCCAAAGCGGGCAATCGCGACGCGTAGAGGTTCGGACTCTTGAGATTTTTCGCTGCGATGAGTTAGCGGGTCTGCATATCGCTTAGCTGTTTCCTCCCATTCTCGCGCTACATCTGCTAGGAAATCGTCGCCTGTGTGTGCTGGCTCAATCGAGGAGTGTTCGGTGAGGATTTCGTCGTTTCGGTTTCCAAAAGCTCCGACTCCGGAGGCGCAGACGAAACACTTTGGTGGTGCATTGAGTTGGTGCAGCAAGCTTACCATTTGGCTGGTGGACTGTGTTCGGCTTTGCCGAATCGCTTGCTTTGTCTCGCTGTTCCATCTTCGGTCGGCGATTCCTACCCCACCGAGGTGAATCCAAGCATCGAGGTTCTCGACGGCGGACTTGTTGTGAGTCCCTTTGGTCCAGTCGGTTAATGAGACGGACTGCACTCCTCTTGGCCATCTAGCTGGAGCGGATTTATTGGTTCGCTCCAAGCGAACTACATCGATTCCTAGAGCGCGAGCCAGGGCGACGGCACGTCTGCCGATAAGGCCCGATGCACCGGAGATACCGATACGTTTGGGAGTCGATCGGTACAAGTCAGGCAGGAGCGATTGACCGAAGGCAATATCATCAGCGGTGATCTGATGCCGAAACTGGAACATTGCATGCAGTTTGTTTTTCGCCCAAGGCAAAGCGATTCGACTCAAGGGTGCGAGCGGTAGTTCGAAATCGACTTCGTCGCTTAGGGATGAGCGGTTCGCGCTGATCGCTTTGAAGCGATGGGAGTGTATCCACTTGGCGAACGGGCTTTGATTCAGTTGGTCGACGAAAAGCTCGTTGCGAGTGAGAGCTGTATGCTCGGCGATCCAGCGCTGCTTTAGGGGGCCGAGCCAATTGTCGACTTTGACGATTGAGCCGACTTGTAAGGAGTCATTGCTCGAAGCGACCTTGGCAGGTTCCCAAGGGGGAATCAATCGGTCGATCGCACCGGCTTGCTCGTGATAAGCGAAGAGCGTTTCGACCGTGCAATTGAATTCGGAGGATAGTGAAAATAGTGCCACCGCGTTGGAATCTCCGATTTCCTATCGGAGAGGTAGATAGGAAGAAGTGTAGACAGATCGATTGCCTGGGTGGCTCATTGAGCGAGCTTACGCGTCCATCTCAGGCAGCGGGGAAACTTCCGCGAAGCCACGGAGTTTGTCGAGAGCACGCTTCTCAAGTTGTCGCACGCGTTCCTTGGAGACACCAAGGCGATCGGCAAGCTTTTGAAGAGTTTGAACGCGGCGATGACCACCGAGAGAGAATCGGGCTCGGATGATCAGTTTCTCGCGTCGGTCGAGTTGATCGAGCATTGTCGAGAGTTTGCCGCGGAGGGCTTCCCACTTTGCTTCGCTCATACCGGCGGTGCGATGTTCGTCGCTGATGTCGATGCCCGAATCATGGACACTCAAGGTGATTCGCTGACGTTCCTTTTGCTTATCCATGACGCGACGATAGGTGTTCCGTCGAACGACTTGGGTTGCATAGGTACTGAATCGGAAACCGAGACCAACGTCGAACTTGTCGACTGCGCGGAGCAGGGCGATGATGCCATCGGAGAGGAGGTCATCGAAACCGTTTTGTATGTTTACAAACTTCTTGACGATCGAGATCACCAATCGCATGTTGGACTTTACCATGCGATCGCGGTACCAGTCGGCGGCACGCAGCAGGGTTTCAATCCGGCGGATTGTCCAGTCGAGCGATTCAGCGGATACATCGGCGTCGAGGGAGAGTTCTGAGCGAAGTTGGTTTGCTCGGAAGCGAAGGAAGTTCATTTTGCGGAAGACATCGTACTCTTCTTCCGGAGTCAGAAGTTTTGTTTCGCAGAGGCGAGCGAGGTGCGAAGGGAGTTCTGGGGTACGTACGCGAAGCGATTCTTCGGTAGCCCCGGGGATCAGTTGTCCGTCGTGGAAGATGACTTCGGAGGCGGACTCTGCAGTGAAATCTGCGTGTCCCATGAAGTCGATTTCTTGGGAGAGGACGGTTTTGACTGCGGTGCGAATGTCTTCAGGCGACTTGCGAGCGGCGGTGACCAGCTGGCAATAGTGGACGAAGGACTTTTCGACTGCCTCGCAGGAGAAGGTCCTCGGAAGTGCGGACTTGGACGATTTTGGCTTTTTGGCAGCAGTGACCGTTTTCTTTTCGGAGGCAGACTTGCGGACTTTTGTTGCAACGCTCGACTGGGCGTCAGCGGACTTCTTAGGCTTCGATGCGGGCGAATCGTTGACGATTTTCGTTGAATTGATCATTTTCATTGGTGTGATCATGCGAACTACCTGCCTTGATGGGGACTTGCGTCCGGACCGAAAACGTTCAAATCGTTCATTCGGAGTCGTTATATCGTCCGGTGTGAACGGAAGCAATACGTTGCGTGCGGAATTTTCTGGAATTGCCGATGAAGCGAAAAATTCCATGTATTTTGCAGTTGTTTGTCAGATGGGGTTATTCATCTAGGGAGAAAAACCGTAGGATGTAGGCAGATATAACGTTCATTCGTGGACGATTTTTGTGAACGAATTTGGTTTGGAATCGTTCGCGTCCGATTTGCTTGAACGTTTTGTTAACTTGGGTGGGGAATTGACAGGGTGGAAGAATAAGAATGTTTCATCGTCCGTGTTCTGAGCGATTGATTTGGAATGGTTGGGGCCAACTGCCTGGTTGTGTCGCTTTCGCTATTTCTGCTAATCGTTTGGATGGATGGAAGAACGGGGGATGAATCGGATGTTTAGAAAACTGTCGAACAACTTGGCGGGAGCACAGATCAGTAGGCTTTATCAATGAGTCTCGAGAGCAGTTTTAGTCCAAAGCAGGTAGCGCAAGCTTTGCAGGTGAGTGAATCATCGGTGAAGCGTTGGTGCGATCGTGGGGTGATACGCACCGACCGGACGCATGGCGGGCATCGCCGGATCCCTTTGGAATACTTAATGGAGTTTCTTGAGTCGACGAACCGTAGGATCGTCGATCCAGATGCTATTGGTCTGCGGGATCACCG
>JBJONT010000358.1:0-9978 GCA_046051705.1 Planctomycetota bacterium
ACGACCAGAGTTCATTGGCTGTCGAATATCGCAAGGACTTTGCTGCCTTTAGGGATGCGTTGGTGGTTTATGCCGATGCCCATGCTCGTATTCAGTATCGAATGGGTGAAGCGATAGAGAACGAGGCTCGGGAGAAGTGGTTGGTGGGATTGAAGGCCGCTTATCGGACCCTGGTCGAGTGGCGGGAGAGTATAGCGAAGATATACGCCAGCGATCCGAAGAAGTACCAGAATCAGGGGCTGTTGTTGCGTGAGATGTTGCTTACCGACGGTGTTTTGGATCGGTTGGATGATTGGGTCGGGCCGGTCAAAGCGCTGCTCGAAGCGAAGGAATTGGTCGACGAGGACGTCTTGTTGTACGCCGGTTACGCGGGCTTCATGAACTGCGATTTTGAGCTGGCGGAATTGGCTTGGGGAAGCTTGTTGCAGGCAGGGAAACTTGGGGAGCAAGAATCTCGGATGCTGAGTGAAATCCCGTCGATTGCCGAGTCATGGAAGAACGAGCTAGCACGCCGCGAAGAGGATAAGACCAAGAACAACCCGCGAGTCGAGATCATGACTACGAAGGGTACGATGGTCGTGGAGTTATTCGAAGATGACGCGCCGGAGTCTGTTGCCAATTTCATTTACTTGGTGGAGAACGGCTATTACACCCGCAAGCCGATATTTTTGGTCAAGCAGCATTGGTTAGCGCAAACCGGATGCGAGAAGGGGGATGGGAAGGGGAGTGCGGGGTTTACGATCAAGAGCGAAGCGCAGGAGCCTACACGCCGAAGCCATTTTCGCGGTTCGCTTGCGGTCCCCATCGGGTTCAACGCACAGACCCAGCAAGTCGACTTTAATTCAGGCGGGGCCCAGTTCTATTTTTCGTTCTTGCCGTTGCCACTTGTCGATGGTCGTCACACGGTTTTCGGGCGGATTGAGACGGGGATGGAGGTTATGGGGATGTTCAAGGTCTTGAATTTGACTGACGAGGAGGAGCGTAAGAATAAGGAGTTGCGTCCCGACACGATCATCCGGGCAAAAGTTTTGAGCAAGCGGGATCACGAGTACCGTCCAACGCCGGTTTTTGGCAAGTTGCCTCGGTAGCACCGGGGGTCGCCGAACTCAGAAGACTTGACCATTGTGGGGATTTGTACTATTCTCCATTGCTCTTGCGGATGTGGCGGAATTGGCAGACGCGCTAGACTCAGGATCTAGTGGCCTAATACATACGGCCGTGGAGGTTCGACCCCTCTCATCCGCATTGCGAGTAAGTAATCCGACTGCTCTTTGTACGTTGAACGATCTTTCAGATGCCAAAAGACTTCCTAGCTGGTATTCAATCTGAGTACGATGTTGTAGTGATTGGTAGTGGGTTGGCTGGGATGACTTCCGCCAATATTCTTGGGAGGGCTGGGCATCGCGTACTGTTGCTCGAGCAGCACTACAAATTCGGTGGCTTGGCTACGTGGTTCAAGCGTCCTGGTGGGCACACGTTCGACATTTCTTTGCACGGCTTTCCTTATGGGATGCTCAAGAGTTGCAAGCGATATTGGAATGACGAGATCGCTTCGAACATCGTCCAGCTAAAGAACATCCGATTTGACAACCCGATGTTTTCGTTGATGACGACATACAATCGGGAGGACTTCACCGATTTGTTAGCGACTCGCTTTGGGGTAGCAAGGCAGACCGTCAGTGATTTCTTCGACACGGCTCGGGGGATGAATTTCTACGACGATCAGTCGATGAGTACCCGGGAGTTATTCGAGAAGTTTTTCCCAGGCAGATCCGATATCGTTCGTTTGTTGATGGAACCTATCACTTATGCGAACGGCTCGACGTTAGAAGACCCGGCGATCACGTATGGAATTGTGTTTTCGAATTTCATGGCCAAAGGGGTCTATATCTACGAGGGTGGGACCGATGATTTGGTGAGCAAGATGCAAGCCGAGATGGTCCGCAATGGGGTCGATACTCGGATCAAATGCGATGTGACCAAGATATTGGTGGATCGTCGCGGGGTGCGAGGAGTGGAGGTCAACGGCCGAGAGATTCGTTGCCGAGCAGTGGTTAGCAATTCAAATCTACGTTCGACGATTTTCAAATTGGTCGGTGAAGAGCATTTTGATCCGAAGTTTGTCGAGGAGGCTCGCGGTGTGCGGCTCAATAACAGCAGCACGCAGGTTTACATGGCGATCAAGCCTGGGGTCGAGATTCCGGAATCGACGGGTGATTTGTTGTTTTGTTCGACGGCAGATGAATTTCGCACCGACTTGTTGCTCGATCGCAACATCACTTCGCGCACCTTTAGTTTCTACTATCCGCGTACTCGGCCGGATGGCAAGCAGCGGCATGCGATCGTCAGCAGCACTAATGCGCACTGGAAAGATTGGGCGGATTTGAGCGAGGAAGCTTATGCGGCTAGCAAGCAAGAGTTGATCGAGACTACGCTCGATGCTCTTGAGAAGTACGTGCCGAATTGCCGCGAGAAAATCGAGTGGGCTGAAGCGGCAACTCCTAGAACATTCCATCACTATACCAAGCACTTGAGTGGTGCAAGTTTTGGGACGAAGTTCGAGGGTCTCGGAGTCTCTCGCGGATTACCGCAGCAGATTCGAGGGCTTTATCATGCTGGCAGTGTTGGGATCATCATGTCCGGTTGGCTTGGAGCGATCAACTATGGGGTGATTGTATCCAACGAAGTCGATTCGATGCTTACGAGCAACGCATTGTTGCCGAATAACACAAGCTTGCCAGCCGGATCGTAGTAGCCCTTCAAAACAACCCTTTATTCAGTTAACAATCTCTAGACGCTAGTATAAATATTCATGACCACACGCAGGCGGGCTCGCGAAATAGTTCTACAAGTATTATTCGAAGAGGACTTGCATCCGATGCGTGACGAGCAGATCGCGATGGATTTTTTGTTCAAGCGATTGTCATATAACGATAGCTTGATCGACTTTGCCAAGGAGATCTTGGTGGGTGTGCGAAGCCATCGTGCAGAGATTGATAAGTTGCTATCGAAGTATTCGGCGAACTGGTCGATCAAGCGGATGGCGACGAGTGATCGGAACGTGATGCGGATCGCTGCTTACGAGATGCTTTACGGCGAGACACCGGGGCGCGTTGCGATCAACGAAGCGATCGACATCGCCAAGCGATACGGCAGCTTGAATTCTGGTGCTTTCGTCAACGGGATTCTTGATCGGATGTTCAAGGATCACAAAGCCGCTGACGCTCAGGCTGACGGTTCATCAGCGCAGGCGTAGAGTTAGGTACAACTCCGCCGAGTTGCGTCAGGGTTTATTGATGACTATCGAGAAAAAATAGTGGTCAATAGGATTGCGAGTCGGGCCCTTCTCGTGCCCGTGCTCGTGCTCGGACAACGTGAACAGTTTGAATTGCATTCAGAGGCATAGGTCGATTGCGGAACGAACATAGCAATACGACAGGTTGCTATCGATTACGAGCACTCGCACCGTTTCACTGAGCACGAGCAACCGTGGGTTATTCCAAGAAGTTCGGAAGTGGCCGTCCACCGGTGCGTCCTGTAGCAGGGAGTTCGACGGTTACATCGACAGCGTGTCCAAGGCCGTTATCGCGTGATGCTTTCGTCGTACCGACGTGTCCATTGGGGATAAAGAGTTGCGGGTGGTCGAAGGGAGCGCGGTGGTAGCGGACGCGTTCGTCGGTGAGGGATTTGAGGAAGGCCACGAGGGCGTTCTTTTCCGTGGTGGTTAGCCCGAGTGGGGTCATCGAAGCATGCACACCTCGTTCGTTACCGATTCGGAAATCCCCGCCTCGATTGTAGAAATCAATGACTTCATTGAGCGTGCGGAACCCTCCGGTGTGGAAGTAGGGAGCCGTCAATTCGATGTTTCTCAAGGTAGGTGTTTTAAACAGGCCGTCCGCTGCAATGAATTCGTCTCCATTGATAGGCATCGGTGCTGGATGTCCGACGACTTGTTTGTAAACCTGTGGGCCAAAAATGGAAAGCAAACGTGCTTCGGAGAATGGGTAGCCGAAAGGGTCGGTATCTCCCACGGAGATGTCTTCGAGAGTGGGCCTAACGCCAATGTTGTAAAAACCTGCATCATAGATGAACTTGTTCGCTGTTCCGAATCCCATTGTTTCGACTCGAAGGTTGGCGATGTTGTTGACCGATGCGGAAGTAAATTCCGGGCCAGCATGGCAATCGCCACATTTACCTTTAGTGAAAAACAGGAACAAGCCTTGGCGTTGCATGGCGGTAAGGGCAGTAGCGTCGCCCGCCGCAAAACGATCAAATGGTGTTTGATCAGAGACCAAGGTTGCTTGGTAGAGTTGCACAGCCAGTCCGAAGAAAAGACTGAAGTTCGCTTCGATCTGCGTGTATTCTCCGCTGTTATTCGAGGAAGGACCCATCGATGGAGTCACGCGAGCCAGGGATGGAAGTGAGTTGGCGTGGGCCGTACCACCTGCCGTTCCATACCGGCTTGGCATGGTCACTTTTCCGTTGTACTGCCACCATTGCTGGCGAAATGCGTATTTCACCAATTCCTCGTAGTCGTCGAATATCAGTCCGCCTTTGTCTCCCCTAGCCCACGTTCCGAGCACACTATCGGTAGGATCGATCATTTGGCGGGCGAGCGGCCGCTTTTTGAGGAGTTTCTTGGCGACATCCGGAAAGGTGCGGCCAGCAGCAGACATCTCGAAGGTGCTCAACGGGGGCCCAACGGCTTGGGATGCAAGGCTGGCGTTATTGATGGCGACCGAGACGGCGCGGATTTCGTCGTCGCTGTTGGCATAGAATACGCGAGCGTCTTTGTCTCGGGGGCCGAACGGATTGACTCCGTTGAAAATATCAGCAGCACGCCCATCCCAAAAATTGCGTTGATTAAAAACAGCGTTGATGACCGTCGGGGTGTTGCGAGGCTCTACTCTGCGAGTTGTCAGTCGCCCGACACAAAATACCGAGTCGACCTGAGGACGCTGAACTTCGTTCCCGTAATCATCGCACTCGATGAACTGCCGTAACGAGATTCCTTGGGAACTTACGATATCGTTTCGATCCGCGAGCACTGCGGATCTTGGATCGTTTGTGTCTCGCAATTTCCGCAGAGGGAAGTCTGACGCTTTCAGAGCATAGTTCGGGCCGGAAAGCTGAAAAGTGCGGTCGGGATTCGACGCACCGTTGGCGTACCAACGCAAAAGCCCCGGGGCAACTTGGTGTCTCGATCGGTTGTCTGCCCCGGCATGGTAATGGCAAGTCGCGCAAGCCATCACTCCGTCGCTTCCAATTTGCATATCCCAGAATAGGGCTTTTCCAAGCACTAATACCGCATCGTAGTCCTCGATGAAATCACCGAGGTTACTAGGTGTCGGTACAGGAATCTGCGACAGGGGTTTTAGGGGGGGGATTTTTGTGCGGTCTTGTGCGTGGCTATTGGTGCTTGCGGTAAAGAACCAAACAAGCAACAACGGCGAGAGGACCGAGCTAAGGGAGATTCGACGGGCGTAAATCAGGGATGAGCATCTATTTATATTCATAAACCGCAGAGAGAGATTGTGCTGAACACTTAACAGGTTAAAGTCAGCTGGCGCAAAAGCTATGAGTAAGGGTACCTAGTTCGCGGGGTGTGCCAAGCGTTAATCTCGTTAAAAAACGGTGATAAGCTCCCTTAATTGCCGCACTCGAAGGGGGCTTCCCCCCGTTTGGGTGCGGTTGGCTGCATTAGGAAGTCCACTGCATCTTCTACGCACCTGGGGTCTTGCATGAGGAACGAATGGAGAACCGGGTAGGTTTTGAATTCGCTCATCCCCTCGAGCTTCGCTTCGTCTACCGTCACAACCGCATCGTTAGGACCGTCAAGCAATGGGTTTTGGATGGAGGAGCCCGTCAGATCCCCGGCGAGGATGGCAAAGGGGCAGGGTGGAATCCCAAGGTTCTCTTGAAAACCATCCCATTGAGGGCCGAGCTGCATTCCTGATTTGCCTGTGATGGTTTCGAAGAGACCAAGTTGCGATAGTCGTTTGGCAAACGATGAGCCTTGGTTCGGTGGCCCGAGCATGACGACCCGTTCGATTCGGCTTAGTACCCCATGCGGGTCCCCTTGGGTCGACCATTGGGCGATTGCCAATCGGGTCACGATATTTCCCAGGCTATGGCCGGCGAATCTGATGCGTGGTTTTCCCGGAAGATTGTCGACGAGTTCGCGGAGAGCTTCGGCGTGCGAGGTGATCGGTGCCCGAGTGCTTGCGTACGAAAAGCGGATGACTTGCGGCAGGGGTTTCGCGGTAGCGGAATACTTTTCGTTGAGTTTGATTTCGATGGGACGCATGCTCGATGAGGTGCGCATCAAGCCGTGGAGCAAGATCACAACATCTTCCTGAGCGGGGCTTGGTCTGTTCTGAGCATCGCTGGTTTTCTTCGCAGCTTCATCAAGGTTTTTTTGTTTAGCCTCTTCGAGAGCTTCGAGCATCGCTTCTTTGCTTCCCCAAGCCCGGCGGATCGATCGATCATCGATCAGTCGCCAGTGGTCGAGGGTGTGGTTGTACTGAATTCTCCAACCGTTCCACCACCGGTGGTCGGTCCAGAATTGTTTGCCACCGAGGGTAGGAAGTTCGATGTTGAGAAATCTGCCATTGTTTTGGATCATATCTAGCAGTGCTCCTTGATCGTCTTGTTCGTCCGATTCGGAAGGAATAGGTGCTGGGTTGCTTGGGTCGCCGCTGATTGGATTTTGGGCATGAAGGCATGCGAAACCAATCAGCTTGCTAGTTAGCAGTAGACAGATGGCAAGTCGCAGGGTCATACGCGGACTTCCGAGGAAATTGAGTCGTTTTGAGTGTTGGCATCGAGGATCGGCGCGATGACTTCGTCGAGGAACTCGTAAACTTGTTGTTCGGCTCTTCCGGTGTACTGTTCGGGTGCGAGTACATCTTCGACGTTGACCTTTGCAAAAGCTGGGTCTTGGGAAAGAAGTTCGAGCAAGTTGTTTGAAAGTCCTTCTTGCTTGACGCGAAGTGCGGCTGCTTGGCTGTGTACTCGGATTACTTCGTGGAGTTCTTGGCGGTCTCCCCCGGCAGCGACGCCGGCCATAAGAAGGGATTCGGTAGCCATGAACGGGAGTTCTTCAGCTAGGTTTTTCGCGATGGTTTTTGGGTAAACGACGAGGCCTTCGGATACATTTTGTAGCAGGATCAAGCACGCATCGACGGACAAGAAGGCTTGGGGCATGACGAGTCGGCGGTTCGCGCTATCATCGAGGGTTCGTTCCATCCATTGGGTGGCGGCGGTCATCACTGGGCTTGATTGCAGGCTCATTACGAAGCGGGCTAGCGAGCACATTCTTTCGCTGCGCATCGGGTTTCGCTTGTAGGCCATGGCGGAGGATCCAATTTGGTTTTTCTCGAACGGCTCTTCCATCTCTTTTTTGTTAGCAAGGATTCGCAGGTCGGTTGCAATCTTATGGATCGATGTCGCGATTGCAGAGAGGGTGTCGGTCAGGAACGCATCGACTTTTCGGGAGTAGGTCTGTCCACTGACGGCGTACGGGGAAGCGAACCCGAGTTTCGTAGCGATGCGGCGTTCGAGTTCGCGGACTTTGGCATGATCTCCTTCGAAGAGTTGCAGAAAACTGGCTTGCGTACCGGTAGTCCCTTTAGCGCTGCGAGCTTGGAGCGTGGAAAGTCGGTGATCGACTTCGGCAAGATCAAGCACTAGATCGTAGGTCCAGAGGGTGGCTCGTTTTCCGACGGTGGTCGGTTGAGCGGGCTGCAGGTGGGTGTAGGCGAGGCAGGGGAGGGGGGCGTAAGTTTTCGCGAATTGCGATAGGGCTCGGATGCATCGGATGAGTCGCTGTCGGATGGTTCGCAAGGCATCGCGGTAGATCATCAAATCCGAGTTGTCCGTCACATAACAACTCGTTGCACCGAGGTGAATAATCGGACGCGCATCGGGGCATTGATCCCCGTACGCGTGGACTTGGGCCATCACATCGTGACGCAGTTTCCGCTCGTATTCGTCAGCGACATCAAGGTTGAGGCGATTGCGGAAAGCCTTGAGCTGATCGATTTGGGTTTGGGTGATTGGCAAACCAAGTTCTTGCTGAGTTTCGGCGAGGGTGATCCAGAGTTCTCGCCAGAGTCCAATGCGGTGTTCCGTGCTGAACAAGCTTGCCATTTCGCGGGAAGCGTAACGGGTGATCAGGGGGTTTTCGTACATCGGCATGGGGCTTGCAGAATCGGACACGGGATGCTTTCTGTTTTTCTCTAGTGGATGTAGGGATCGTTGGATTGAAATCTGGCTTCCCACGGTCGGCTCGAACGTGTATGGAGTGGGAATGCAAGAATATACCATTCAGAGGTCGAATCGTCGTTGCCATGTTTCGGATCGGGAGTTTGTACCCGCTGAAAGCTATTATTCTGCGCTAATCGCTCAGGGAAGTTCTTTGTTGCGGCAGGACTTTTCGAGGGAAGTTTGGGAGCAGAATCGTCCTCAGGGGGTAGTTGGGTGGTGGGTTAGCATAGTACCGCAGAAGCGTTCCGGGCGTCCGAAACCAGCTCCGGTGCACGTTTTGCTTGCGGCTTTGGAAGTCCTGCTCGAGGATCCCCTCAAAGGCGAGCTTGCCTATCTTCTCACACTTCTGCTGATTCGCAGGAGGGTTTTGACCGAGCCGATAGGATTGCAGTTGAATTCCGAGGAGGAACCGATGGATTCCTCGCTATTGCACTTGACCTATGCGGGGTCGAATCGCGAATTTGTCGTACCGATATGTCAGCCTGAAGTGCAGCGGATGGAGAGTCTGCAGCAGGAGCTTGACCAGTTGTTATTTAGCGAGGCATGATGGAACGCATAAGCCAGTGGGCAATGAGTGCAATTCGCGCGGTCTTTGAGCCGCTGCGATGGGCATTGCGTTCGCATCGACCGAAGCGTTCTCGGGAGGCGCGTGGATGGCTATTTTGTTTCGCAATTCTTTTTGCCTCCTCCGGGGCGACTTGTATTCCAAAGCGTCCCAACGCAGAGTTTCAGCCCAAAGCATTGTTTACAGCACCTCCCACACCGGACCAGTTGGTCGAGGTGATCAATCGGTCTCGCTCAATTCAGTCGCTGCAATCGAATTTCGTGACGGTTAATCCGAATCGCATGCGCAATCTCGATGCTTCGTTGGTCTGGGTTCGCGATCGCAAGTTCAAATTATCTGGAGGGATCTCCAGAATGCTTGGAAATAACTTTGAGGTCGGCAGCAACGATCAGTACTTTTGGATGACAGTGCGCGATGGATCGCGACCTCAGTTGTTTTTTGCAAGGCATGATGAATTTGAGTCGCAGGGGATAAGGCGCATATTGCCGGTCTCTCCGTTGTGGATTTTGGAAGCACTCGGAATCAGCGAGCTCGATCCCTATCGAGTGCTTGGACCACCCGTGAATCGCCCTGATGGGATGATGGAGCTATCGACGATGGCTCCGACGGCAACCGGGACTTACACTCGGACAATGGTGATCGATCCAAAGTTTGGATATACGCGTCAGATATTGCTTCGCGATCCATCTGGGCGGTTGGTCGCTAGCGCAGCGCAGAGCGAGCATAATTACTATGCTTCTGCCGGTTTGTCATTACCGCATCGAGTGTTAATACAATTGGTGCCCGTGATGGATCCGCCGACGGAGATCGACGTGACGATCGGTGGATATGTCATCAATGGATTGGATGCAAACCAACCAACCGGATTCGAACTTCCGAACCAAAACGGTTACGAAGTTGTGAATCTAGTGCAGTTCAATCAAGGGTTACCTCAAGCGGTCACGCCAGTGCAAGTTGCACCGGCGTTGCCACCTTCGGTACCTCCAACGGCTTATCGTGGCGTCCCTTGGGACGGATCGGTTGTACGCTAGGGTTGAGCCGGGTTGGTCGTATAGGTCGTATAGGTCGTATAGGTCGTATAGGTCGTATAGGTCGTATAGGTCGTATAGGTCGTATAGGTCGTATAGGTCGTATAGGTCGTATAG
>JBJONT010000359.1:0-7253 GCA_046051705.1 Planctomycetota bacterium
ACGACTTTCGGATGCCGAGGGTTCCTGTGTGTTGGAAGAGGGTATGTTCGATGAGAGAAGTACGGTCCGTAGGTGTTAGTACGGAGAGGAGGGTACCGGGTCGATTTTTCTTCATTTGGATGGGGGTGCAGAAAACATCTAGAGCGCCGGCGGCCCAGAGGCGATCGATGGCGAAACCGATTTGTTCGGGGGATATGTCGTCGAGGTTGGTCTCGAGGAGGACGACGGAATCTTGCTGAATTAGAGGGCTTTTGGACGTGGTGGTTGAGAGTCCGAGAAAGATTCGCAGGACGTTCGGTCGGTCGGACAGGTCGCGAGTGCCGGCCCCGAGGCCGATGGTGTCGAATTGCATAGCGGGCATAGGACCGAAGGCGCAAGCGAGTTCGGCGAGGATCGCTGCACCGGTCGGGGTGGTCATTTCGTGGGGTAGGGAGCAGGGGGCGATTGGTATCGAGCGAAGCAGTTCTGCGGTTGCAGGGGCGGGGATCGGAAAAATGCCGTGGGAGATTTTGATTTGTCCGGTGCCGGTCGGGACCGCCGACGCTTGAGCGGACTCAATGCCAAGTTGATCCCAAGCGATGGCGGTGCCTAGGATATCGATGATCGAATCGACGGCACCGACTTCGTGAAAGTGGACTTGGTCGAGTGGGATTCCATGTACGCGAGCTTCGGCTTTTGCAAGCCGCTCGAAGATACGGGTTGCTAGTCGACGTGCGTTTGCCGAGATGTTGGCTTGGGCAAGTAGTTCGAGGATATCGCAGAGGTTTCGATGTGTTGGATCGTCGGGTGCGAGGATTTGGAGTTTTTTTGCCGCAATCCCGCATTTGCGGGTGGGGATCAGAGAAAGGCTAGCTTTTAGTTGCAATGAATCGATAGCCGATTGGATTGGGTGCAGATCAGCGCCGCAATCAAGGAGAGCGGCGAGGGTCATATCGCCGCTGATGCCGCTAGAGCAGTCCAGGTAAGCTATTCGCATGCTGGTGGTTTGGATGAAGTGAAATCGGATTCGGGTGGGGGTGGGTAGTGATCCTACAGCGAGTCGATGGTACACGATAGTTCGGGAATCTCCCATAGAACTCTCCCATAGAACTAGGAGTGAGATAACGCCCAGGTGGCGTTGCCGAGCAGAGTTCATACCGCGAAGAGTTATCACATCGCAATCGCAGCAATGCTAGCACAACCGTGTTCGAGATTGGCATGGTAGGAGAAAGTTGTTATTGTGCAGCGATGCTGTAATGCAGGGGTGGGGAATTGGTCCGTGAAACGGACAGGTTTGGGCATTTACGAGGCGAAGGATTGCCGCAGAGATATTTATGGGAAACCCAGCAAGGAAAGTTGGTCGGGAGGCTCGAGTCGTGCAGGAGCGTCAGGAGCGGCTTGCTCGTGGTGTTTCGGTAGTTGAGCATGGGGTCTCGGTCTTGATGCAGATGGCCCACATGATGGACGAAGAGTTTGTGTTGGCTGCTGAGCGGATATCAGCGATGCGTGGGTCGTTGATTGTCTGTGGGATAGGGAAGGCTGGATTGATAGGTCGGAAGGTAGCGGCGACATTTTCATCGACGGGAACACGGTCACATTTTCTGCATCCGTCGGAAGCGCTGCATGGGGATTTGGGTTGTGTGGGTCCGAACGATGTCGTGTTGTTGTTTTCAAACAGTGGATCTTCGTCGGAAGTGGTGGACTTGTTGCCTTATCTTTCTCGAAGGTCGGCTTCTTTGATTGCGGTCACGAGCAAGATCAACAGTCCGTTGGCATTGGCGGCGGACATCACGTTGCTTACACCGTCGAGCAGTGAGGCTTGTCGTTGGAATCTTGCACCAACTTCGAGCACCTTAGCGATGTTAGCACTTGGTGATGCTTTAGCGTTGGTGGTCAGTGAGATCAAGAATTTTGGCGAGGAAGATTTCGCGCAGTTGCATCCAGGGGGGGCCTTGGGGCAGCGTTTAGCGATTGTTGACGAGGTGATGAGACCGCTTGAGGAGTGCAGGTTGTGTCATGAGGGTTCGAGTATTCGTCAGATGTTGGTAGACACATCGCGTCCTGGTCGTAGGACGGGTGCGGTGATGATCGAGAACGATGCGCATTTGTTGGTGGGGATCTTTACCGACAGTGATTTGACTCGGTTTCTCGGGGCGAGTCGCGCGGAGGCTTCGGGCGATTTAGATCGTTGTATTTCGGAGGTGATGACGCGCAAGTTCTCTGCGATTCGTTCGGGGGCGAAGGTATCGGAGGCGATAGAGATTCTTTCGCATCGCAAGATCAGCGAGTTGCCGGTAGTCAACGACTTGGATCAACCGATTGGGTTGATCGACATAACCGACGTGATTGGGATTGCGGAGTCGGCAGTCGGTAGGGGAGAGGTTAGCGAGTGCCTAGAGGATGGTGCAGAGGGGAGGGCGGTTGTCGGCCAGCCCCATTTGCGGATCTTCGGTGCGACGTTGTAGTTAGGGTTTTGGTTTGTAGTTAGCGTTTTGGCGGATTGGTTTTTGGAAGGTAACGCAGGAAAGAAGTCAGTGAGGGATTCGTTGAAACATCGCGACTATGAGATAGCCAAGCCGATTCGACTCATTTTAAGTGATGTCGATGGGGTGTTGACCGATGGGTTGATCACGATTGACAACGCGGGGGTGGAGAGCAAATCCTTTCATGTGCGGGATGGGCAGGGGATCAAGCTTTGGCGTAAGGCGGGATTTGAGTTTGGAATTTTGACAGCGAGGAATTCGCAAGTTGTGAAGCTTCGTGCGCAGGAGTTGGGGATAGCTTGGGTGCGTCAAGGGTTTGCAGACAAGTTGCCTGCGGCGAGGGAGTTGATGCAATCCATTGGTGTTACTCCGCAGGAGGTGTGTTACATAGGGGATGATTTGCCGGACATCCCGGTGATGCTTGAAGTAGGACTCAGTGCGACGGTCAGCGATGGGGCGACGGAGGTCAAGCAGCATGCGAAGTGGGTGCTTGAGAGTGCCGGTGGACGAGGTGCGGTGCGTGAGTTGATAGAGCGGTTATTGCAAGCGAAGGGGCGGTGGGAGGATTTGATTCCCACGCGGATGCGATGACATTTCTCAAGCATTACTTGCAAGTCTTTTTGCCTTTGTTTGCTGCGTATACGATTTACGCCACGTTGGTCGTTCCGCGTATTGAGCCGACGGTTCACCAGCAAGCATCGCGATGGGGATTTACGAGTTTGCCCAAGAGTAAAGAGGGGCAATGGTGGGAGAGTTATTTCCGCGAGGATGCTTGGCAGCGTCAGAATCCGTTGATGATACAGCGGGACAAGAGTTTGTTGTTGTATCAGAAGCGGGAGCAGTTAAGTGACACGCGTTGGCGTTTTAGTCCTTTGACGATCATCATTCCTCAGGAGTCTCAGGGAGGATCTCGGCGCGCGATTTTCATCGAGAATCCGAAGGGTGCGGAGATACAGTTCAAGAGTGCCTTTGATTGGACTTCGGGGCATCCGCCGCCGGTGCTCAATGGGCAGCTTAGTGGCGAGATTCAGATTTACTCTCCGGCCGATCAAGAGACTGGGGAGGGTGAATTATTGATTCAGACTCAGGATGTTCGGATCGATCGTCGTCAGATATGGACTGACAAGCAGATCAAGATGAAGATTGGTGGGTCGAAGATCGAGGGTCGTTATTTATCGATCTTCATGGATCAAGACTTGTTAGCCGAGAGCGCTTCTGCGTCGACGAGCAAGCCGAATGATTCTCCTTTTGCGGGGCTTGATTATCTGCAGTTGTTCTACGTCGATCATGTTCGCTTGGAGTTACAAAAAGGGGGCTTATGGCCTTCGCAAAACGAGAACAAAGACGCGTTGGGAGCGGCTTATGCAACGTTGGATTGCCGCGGCAGGTTTCAGTTTCAGTTTCATCAAGCCCAAGCGACATTCATGGATGGGGTCCATATGGAGCATGTGGTTGAGGGGAAGCCGGCCGATACGTTTGACTGCAACGAGTTGCGATTGACGGTGGGTTGGAAGACCCCGGCAGCGGCACCCGCAAACGCTTCTCCGGCAGCAGTCACGCCTGTAGCCTCTTTGCCGATAGCATCCATAGATCAAGTGGAGTCCAAGGGTGTTGCAGCATCGCAGGGGAGTGCCGATTCGGGAGTTTGGCGGCTGCAACGGCTTGAGGCATTAGGTTTACCTGGCCGGGATGCGAACGATCAGAGTCGGTGGATCAGGTTGAAGGCACCGGGGATGGATGCGCAGGCTGATGGCCAGCATTTGGTGATGGACATGGTGCATGGGATGGTGAGTTTAAGCAATGTGTTGCCTGGTTCTGCACCGAAGAATTCTTCGCAGGTGTTTTTAAAGCGAGGGAACATCCAAGTTTCCTCACCGAATATTCAGTATCAGAATCCTGAGATTTTAAACTCCGAGAAACGCGGTGAGTTTCAGCGGCTTGGATGGGTCTTGGCCGATGGCATCGGTCAAGCGCAGATCGCATCGGAGGAGGGGGAGATATGGAATCTGCGGTGGAGCAATCGTTTGACGATTCGGCCGCATGAGCAACGAGATTTAATATCGATTGATGGTGGAGCGAATATCAGCAGTTCGCAGCGGGGGAGATTCGTAGCCGAGAAACTGCATTTATGGGTGTTGCCTACCGATGCAGCGATGGCGCAGAGACTTGCGGATTTTTATCCACCGGGTCAAGTTCCGAAGTTTTTTCCGGATGCGATATCGGCACAGGGTCAGGTGATCGTCAATGCGCCGGAGCTCAATGCGCAGGTGGAATCGATGGCGGTAAGGTTTCGGCATCTGGGACCACAGGAAGCGATGCAGGCTGGATATTCGGTGGCGGATTCGGGGTTGCGGTCCTCTCCATCGCAGCCTCTCGTCGGCGCGGTGAGTCCAACAGCCTCTGCGAATCCTAGTGCACCTTTGATTGCTAATACACCGTTGAGTCCTAATGCTTCTGTGAGTTCAACGGGTATTGAGCCACCGATGTTGCGTGGGGCACCGAGGCTAGGAGCGGCGGCAGCGGGGCAGGGTAGTGGGGGTGTTGCGGGTAATGTTGGTGGGGCGGGTCGCAAGTCACCGATGAGTGTGACAGGCAAGACGCTTGATACAGACATCGTCCGAGTTGGAACACAAAGCATTATTGAGAGTTTATCGTTGGATGGCAATTTCACACTGACTCGGGAGTTCTTGTCAGAGGATTCGCCTTGGCCGTTGACGGCGACTGGGGATCGGTTGGTGATTCAAAGTGAGTCGACTGAATTGTCGAATGTGTATCTTGTGGGCGAGCCTGCGCGGATTGCGGTTGGGTCGGGTTGGGTGGTTGCCAAGGAGTTGCAGTTATCTCAGAACGATCAATTGTTTTGGATCAATCATCCTGGGGAGATCGTGATCCCTGAGGAAGCGTTGGCAAGTGATTCTGGTGTGGGAGTTGCATCCGGTGGTGGATTGTCGGGTGGCTTGTCTGTAGGTGGATTAGGATCCAGTGGTGGGCAGGTTGGTCAGAAGTTTGATTGGAAGTCAGCGCCGAGGATTCAGTGGGGAGAGCGGATGACCTTCGATGGTCGCATCGCGCGTTTCGGTGGTGGAGTGACTTTGGATTGCAAGATGCAATCCGATGCCTCGACGCTTTGGCACATGCTGGCAACGGCGAGAACGTTATCGATGGACATGTCCGAGCGAGTAGCGTTTCAGGTACCGCGAGGGGGCAGTTCGCAGATGCGAGGGGTGCAGGGAGCGAAGCCGCAGGTGCAAGTTGTCCGGCTCGATGGTGAGGTTGACATCAAGGCGGTTCAGACTGATTTAGGGGGTATACGTCGTTCGGCGGAGAATTTGCAAGTTCCTCGCTTGGAGTTTCAGGTTCCCTCGCGAACTTGGATTGGTTATGGTCCGGGGCAGTTGTGGAGTCGCAGGCATTCGAACGCTACGGCGATGGGAATCGGTGGGCTTGGAGGGAATGCGTCAGCATCGAGTCAGGCTTTGCAGTGTCTTCATTTAACGTTTGTCGGGCGGATGGAAGGCTCGATGCCGCAGCGGATCGTATCGTTTTATGACAAGATTGCAGCGTTGATGGGACCGATTGCGACTTGGGAGGATTTCGTCGATGTACGAAATGCGGAGCGATTGTTGTTGCATCAAACGCGGTTGGTGTGCGATCAGTTAAATCTATTTGATGCGTCGAGTTTAAGTTATAACCAGCAGCGACTCAGTCAGCCCAATGGGACATGGGAGATCGATGCGCTTGGAGCGGCGCAGTTGACGAGTCGCACCGATTCCGGAGAGATCATTCTCGATGCGAGTCGCATTGGGTATGCTGCTGCGCAAGATGCGGTGCGGATTGAGGGGACAGCTCAGCGGGCAGCGAACATTCGTCGGGTATCGACCGAGAATCCAGCTCAGGCGGGACAAACGATACAGGTCTCCTCGGCATCGATACGGCTCAAGACGGGTCAGATCGATGCGCAGATTCGCAAAATCGAAGGTGCATTGCCGAGCAACTTGCAGCCGTCGGCTGGGCCCGGGTCACCTTCCGGAGGACCAGCAGCGGGAGTTGGCTCATCACGACCGGACGTGCTGCCATCTGCGCGGGATTTCAATCCATTTGCACCTAGGTCGGGACCTCGTTAGTGATTCGCTCGCACTTCTTGGATGCTTGAAGCAATGGCGTTTGGCGCAAGCCTGTGTACGGTTACACAGCGGGCAAGACCATATAGATTGGTCCAAAGAGATCAGTTCTGGACATAGAAGTGGTTTTATCGCATTGTTTTGTGTCAATTCTAAGAAGTGTTCGGGTTGGAGAGGGGCGGTTAGTAAAACTGTAGGGTTGGGCAGTCGGTGTAAAAGGGCGCAGTTAGTTAGAACCTTTAAGAAAGGGAATCCATCGAATCCGATTTTACGAATACTCCAAGGATGGGGGGATTCAAATTCACGTAAGGAGTATTCAACCTTGTCAAAGAAATCGTTTCGATGGTATTCGGCTTTTCTCGCTGCTTTCCTAGCTAGTCTTTGTTCGCCGGTGGTTACAAAGGATGTTTTCGGGCAGGAGGGTGTTTTTGGGCAGCATGGTGGAGCGAGTGAAGTCTGCAGCACGAGCAGGTTTGCCCCTATTGTTCAAGCAACAGCGGTCCGGCGAACATCTGAATGCGACCCAGTTTTGGATAGCTGTGGCTTGGGAAAAGCTTGTGATGAAGGTGATTGTGATGGCGTTGGTGTTGAAGGGTTCGGATGTGATACAGGATTGTTGGGATTAGGTTTGATCAAGCGAAGCGAGCGGGGATTCGATGATTTCATCAGT
>JBJONT010000360.1:0-11059 GCA_046051705.1 Planctomycetota bacterium
GTCCCCCGAAACATAAAGGACTCTTGAAAGACAATCCCCAACCGCTCTCGCAACTGATGACTCGCTAGATCTCGCAAATCATGACCGTCGACCAATATCCGTCCCTCTTGAACGTCGTAGAACCGGCCCAACAAATTCACCATCGTGGATTTGCCAGAACCACTCCGACCTACAATTCCCACCATCTCCCCTGGTCGCACTTGAAAACTAACGTTTTTCAATACAGGCTGATTGCGGTCGTAACCAAAGCAAACATCTTCAAACTGAATTTCTCCTCGCGGCTGATCCCAATCCACGGGCTGATTCGGTTCACTGACCGTCAGCGGTGTATCGAGCAACTCAAGCACTCTTTTGCTTCCGGTCAAAAAGCTCGTAAGCCAGCTTGTGAAGTTCGACAATGCGCTCAAGGGTGCATAAAACATTCCAAGGTAAGCTAGGAACGCGATCAATTCACCGAGCGTCATCGTGTTCCCGATCACATCCCGGCCACCTACATACCACACTATCAAACCACCAAGACTGAAGACGATCGACATCGCCGAGGAATACCAAGCGTTGGCGTCCTCCACCCAGAGCCTCCAATTCCGAAGCTCATCGCTTGTCTTCGCAAATCGTTCGTATTCGCGATCTTCTTGCGCAAAGGCTTTGACAACCCGTATCCCTGAGAGCATACCGCTCAAAACCGAGATCTGTTTCGACGAAGCGTCCCAAAGCCGATAGTATCGCGGATAGACCTTCTTCCAGAAAATCGATGTCCCTAAAATAACCAAAGGAACAGGAATCAGGGTGAAGAGAGCAAGCTTGGGGTTGATCCAAATCAACATCGCTCCAACTCCGATAAGCTGAGCGATTTGCAACAGAAAACCACCCGTGATCTGATGCATCAAACCGTGCATCACTTCGCTATCGTGCGCGACGCGACCAAGCATCGAACCGACTTGATGGCGATCGTAATATACGACTGCGAGACTCTGAAGCTTCTTTACCATTTCAGCGCGAAGCGTTCGCGTCAGCCCAGTCCCGATGCTCGTAGCAAGCTTACCCTTGAAGACCGCCACGATAGACAACATCACACGCGATGCAGCCAAGGCCAAGACAATCAATAACAACGCGGTGCGAAAGTCCGGCAACGGATCTGCGGCATCTGCTCCTGCCTTTGCTGCGGTCGCTCCATTGCCTGCAAGAACGTTATCGATCAAGTACTGCTGAAGCTTCGGGGGAATCAACTCGGCGATAACGCCGACGATCGTCAAAAGTGACAGCAAGATCGCTCCCTTGCGATAAGGGGCGATCAACGTATGGACACGACGTAGAATCTGCCCCTTCTGCATACACCTCGGGCAACTTTCTTCCTTCGAACTCAATCGCAACGAACAAGTCGGACATTCCGGAGGATCAAATCCAGCCGCCGAAGCATGCGGATCATGCTCGAGCGACGATGGAACTTCAAACATCCACGTCTCAGGATGCTCCCGCATCCGCTCAAGCATCCGAGAAACTTTATGAAATCGAGTCGCATTCGCGTTCGAGAACCGCAACAAATCGATCCAGTCTTCTCCTATCCGAACTTGCAACGTCCCTCCACCAACCCCAGCTTGCGTGCGCACAGAGGCAACTTGCTCCCAAACCACACTCCGGAGCAATGAAGCGTTCGGAGCGTTGGTACCGCCCGCGTCCAATCGGATAACGGAGATCTCTTTCGACGAGACAATCAGCCACTCCTCGCTCGGCTTGCCAAGCAGCGAGACGTCAGTGCGTTGTGCAAGCCACAACGCTCGATGCAGTTTCCCCGCTTCCTCCAAACAACTGACAATGACTCCAGGAATTAGTACGGCACTGATGGACTGTTGTTGCTGTGTCAACCGAGGAGACTCCCACCCACGATAGGACAATGAACCACCTGAAATAGAAAGCCGAACGTTTAGAAAAATACCTTTTTCTTCGATCGCTCGTTAGAGTCGGAAAGATCGTTTTAGTTCCCTGTTGCCGTTTTTTTTCACAAGCCCCCTGTGGTATCATAGAACGACATTTCCCAGTCCGCGACATCCGCGAACTCCCGCCTCCCACCCATCACACCTCCACCCCGCATTCACACCGCCCGCCGCCCATCATACCGCCCGCCTGCAATCATACGCCCACCCTGCAATCAAACCGGCATCAAATCACCATCCCTCCGCTCTAGATCCGCCTACCCCCGCGTCGAGGACCGATCCCTCCATGACTCCTAATACCTCTCTAGCTGTCATACCATCCATTCCACATCTGCACTCCACGGCACTCGCTCGAGCAACGCGACTGTTATCGTCCCTTGTGATTTTTACGCTCATAACCCAAGCAATCGTCTTACTATCGGGAGTCACCTCCGCCGCTGACACTGATCCACCAACACCCGAGCAACTCTATTTCGAGTCGGCCGTTCGCCCCATTCTCAAAACACACTGCTTCCATTGCCACGGTGAAGCCGAACACCGCGAAGCGGGGCTGGATGTCCGCCTCGTTCACTTGATCACCAAAGGTGGTGATTCCGGTACAGCGATTGTCCCAGGCGATGCCCCCGCGAGCTTGCTCTACAAGCGGGTCGCCGAAGACGAAATGCCACCAGGTGGAAAATCACTCTCCCCCAAGGAAAAAGAAATCCTGCAACGCTGGCTTGCTCAAGGCGCCAGGACCAAACGAAGCGAACCGCAGACTCCTCCACTCGAAGATTGGACAGAAGAAGAAAGAACGCATTGGGCTTACCAAAGCGTAACCGCATCCAATCCTCCAAAACTCGATCCGAGCATCGGTGCAGAAGCTATCGAGTCGCTCCTCTCACCCGTCGATGCTTTCATCCTTGATAAGTTGCGTCAGCAATCCCTATCGTTCTCCCCTAACGCCGATCGTTTGACCCTCATTCGGCGGTTGTCCTTCGACCTGCGAGGAATTCCTCCAAGCCACGATGAAATCTCCAGCTTCGTCAATGACACCAACGTCGACGCCTACGAACGACTTGTCGATCGCTTGCTTGCAGACCCTCGCTACGGCGAACATTGGGGTCGGCATTGGCTCGATGTCGCGGGCTATGCAGATAGCGATGGGTACAGCGAACAAGACACTGAACGCCCTTGGGCATTTCAATACCGCGACTATGTGATTCGCTCGTTCAATGAAGACCTACCGATCGATCGCTTCGTCTTGGAACAGCTCGCCGGTGACGAATTGGTGCCCACGCCATGGGAAGCGATCAACGAAGAACAGCAGCGCATGCTAGCCGCGACCGGTTTCCTGAGAACAGCTCCCGATGGTACAGGTCATGAAGGAGTCGATCAGAATGTGGCTAGAAACGAAGTCCTCGCTGAGACGATCAAGATCGTTACCGGCGGACTGATGGGCATGACCGTCGGTTGCGCACAATGTCACGACCACCGCTACGATCCGATCTCGCAACGCGATTACTACCGTATTCGCGCAATCTTTGAACCAGGCTTGGATTGGAAGAATTGGCGGGATAAAAACTCTCGTCTAGTGAACCTTTGGTCCGCCGAAGAACGACAACGCGCAGCGGATGTCGACAAGTCTCTCGCGGAACTAGAAGGGACACGGCTAAAAGAACTCGATGGTATCGTCGCCGATATCTTCGAGAAGGAGCTGATGAAACTCCCCGAAGAGCAACGACAAGAAGCCCGTACCGCACGCGATACCGCCGCAGATAAAAGGACTCCGGAGCAACAGAAACTTCTTCGCGATTTCCCAAGCCTAAACGTCGATCGCGGTAGCGCTGTTCTTTACGATGGTGCTCGCATCAATGAGTTCAACAAGAAGTATGAAACGCAACAAGCTGACATCCGAAAAGCACGCCCGGTTGATATCTTCTTGGCTTGCTTTTCCGAAGTGCCAAATCAAGTGCCACAGACCCACTTGTTTTTCCGAGGAGACTTTCAGCAACCTCGAGACCCGATCCCTCCAGGTGGCTTGAGCGTCCTTCAGGAACAAGATCGCATCTTGCCGGATGCACCTGAAATCCCAACGTCAGGCCGCCGTCTGCAGTTCGCGAAGATGATCACCCAAGGGGTCCATCCTCTCTTCTCGCGGTCCATGGCAAATCGACTTTGGATGCCCCTTTTTGGCCGAGCACTTTCAAGCAATCCCGGAGACCTAGGACGTTTAGGCGAACCACCCACCCATCCAGAGCTTCTCGATTGGCTAGCCCATCGCTTGGTCGATGCACAATGGAGCCGAAAGAACGTAACCCGCGAACTGCTACTCTCGAACACGTATCGTCAGTCATCCGCCAAGAACGGACTGCACCAAGACAAAGATCCGCAAAACTCTTGGCTTGGCCGAATGCCATTGCGACGTTTACAAGCGGAATCAGTTCGCGATGCCATGCTCGCCACCAGCGGAATGTTGAGCTTGAAAATGTATGGAGCACCATCCTCGGTGAATCCCGACGAAGTCGGACAGTTTATCCTTGGAAAAGCAACCCGCGACGGAAATGGAATCTTGGTTGCCAAACAAGAAGAAGTCGCTGACACGTATCGACGAAGCATCTATACCCAAATCCGACGTTCCATGCCGTTGGGCGTTTTGGAACCCTTCGATCCGGCCACCATGACTCCCAACTGCGACCGACGTTCGAATTCCACCGTCGCTACGCAGTCGCTGATGCTCATGAACAACTCCACCGTCATCCGCATCTCCGAACACTTCGCCACACGGGTGATTCGCGAAGCGGGGGCAGATGCGAACGCCCAAGTCACCCATGCTTGGCTGTTGGCTTTTGGAACTCAACCAAACCAAGAACAGCAATCCCGCAGCCTCGAAGGACTCGTTGCACTCCGCGCGGAATTGCTTCCCAAAGAGCTCGATCCAGCCAAGGTTGAAGCAGAGACGAGCAAGAGTCAGCATCAAGCCTTGGCGTTGTATTGCCAAGCCTTGTTATCTTCGAACGCCTTTTTATACGTTGACTAACTATCGATGTTTCGTATCGATGACTAAAACCGCGACGAGTAATGATTCCCTTCGCCGCCAACAGACCAAACACAAGAAGACCCGATAGTAGGATTTCAAGATGAAACGCAACCAAGCGAATGCCATGCATGCACCTTGCAGCTCGCGCAGACACTTCCTTGCACAGCAAGGGATTGCGGGAGCCACGTTATGGCTTGCCGGTGCTCTTGGGCAACAAAGCCTTGCGACACCGCCGAAACCGAACACAGCACCCGTGAACTACGACTTGAAACCCAAGCCGAGTCATCGACCAGCGCAAGCGAAGGCCATGATTTCGATGTTCATGCAAGGCGGTCCTTCGCACATGGATTTATTCGATCGCAAGCCGGAGATCGAAAAGCGGAGTGGAGAGAACTTCTCTGGCGAGCTCAAGTACGATAACGCGGCAGAGTCGTCCGCCAAAATTTGGGCCGGGCCTTGGAAGTGGGAACGTTATGGCCAATGCGGAATGGAGCTTAGCGAGTTGGTCCCACATCTTGGATCTATCGCCGATGATGTCACGTTGATACGCTCGATGAATACAGGAGTGAACAATCATGGCCAGTCCATCTATGCCTTGCACCACGGACGCATTACAGCCGGTCGCCCCGTACTCGGTTCATGGTTGACCTTTGGGCTTGGAAGTGAAAGTCAGCAGTTACCCGCCTTCGTCGTCTTGACTGATCCAGGTGGACTACCTGTTTTGGGAACCGATTGCTGGTCGAATGGCTGGTTGCCTTCGGTGTATCAAGGGACCGTGATACGGCCACAAGAGCCTCGAATCCTCAACCTCAATCCTCCACCTCATCTGACAGGCAAACCCCAAAAAGCTTATTTGGATTTCCTAAAACAAATCAATGCAGAGCATTTTGCGAACCGCCCTTACGAGAGCGATCTGCAAGCTCGGATGGGGAGTTACGAATTAGCCGAATCGATGCAGTCGGCAGCCAAAGAAGCGTTGGATATCGGGCAGGAGACCGAAGCGACACACAAGCTTTACGGGTTGGATCAAGACGCCACGCGAGAGTTCGGGACTCGATGCTTGATAGCGCGGCGACTGGTCGAGCGAGGAGTGAGATTCGTGCAGATCTACACATCCACGCAGCAGTGGGATCACCATGCCAACATCAAGGACGCCCTGCCGGCGGCTTGTAAAAAAACCGATCAGCCATCGGCAGCGTTGGTTAAAGACCTTAAGGATCGCGGGTTGCTCGATAGTACGTTGGTCCACTGGGGTGGCGAGATGGGTCGCTTGCCAGTGATCCAAAACGAGAAGAACGTGGGGCGCGACCACAACACGTATGGTTTCAGCACTTGGTTGGCAGGTGGCGGGATAAAACAAGGGTGTATTTACGGACAAACCGACGATTTCGGGTATCAAGCCGTTACAGATATCGTCCACCATTACGACTATCATGCAACTTTGATGTATTTGTTCGGCTTAGAGCCTGATAAATTAGTGTTTGCACGACCTGGCGGGAACGGCACCTTGCTCGATGGCCAACCTGGCAAAATCGTTGAAGGGATACTCAAGAACCCGGTCGCAGCACCACCAGCGTAATCGAACAAGCTGCTCGTCTTAGAAAGAAAAAAAACTCACATGTCAAAAACCGAAGAACCCTTAGACGTGATTGCCGTCGGCGCGCATCCCGATGACGTAGAGATCGCATGTGGAGGGACACTTGCAGCCCTGGCCGAACAAGGGTATCGGGTCGGGATCATCGATTTGACCGATGGCGAACCGACACCGCATTCCCCTGGACCTGAGGTTCGGATCGCAGAAGCGGTCGAAGCAGCCAAGGTGCTAGGAGTGCATGTTCGCAAGATCCTACCCTTCAATAACCGTCGATTGATGGACGGATTCGATGAGCGCGTGGCGTTGGCACTTGAGTTTCGCAAGTATAAACCGAAGATTGTCATTGGGTTTGGTAGCAAGACCCCGATGGCGTCTCCCGACCATTACCAAGCCATGCAGATTACCGATGCAGCGGTGTTTTATTCTCGGTTGACCAAATGGGAAGATGTATTCCAGGGTACCGAGCCGCACGTGATCGATCGTCAGTTGTATTTTCGGCTCAATTTCGAGCCCGTTCCAGCTTCGGGGATTGAGAACTCGATCACCATGGACATCACCGACACGTTAGAGCAGAAGCTCGAAGCGATCCGATGTTATAAGACCCAGTTTCCGCCGTCGAAGTCCTACATCTTCGATCGCGTGCGGGGATTAGCGATAGCGGCAGGTGCGGCAGCGAATTGCTATGCTGGCGAGACGTTCATCTCCACACGTTCGCTCAGAACGAAGGATTTGATACAATCGGTACTAGGGTAGCCCTCGCTGGTAGGCCCGTAAAAAACGCAGCAGTTAGACAGCGCAGTCAGACGCGTTGTCTAAAGATGATTGGCTTGTCTCCGATGAATACGATTTCGAGGACTTTCGACTAGGAAGATGCATTCAGTGAAAACCCATGCAGAAGGCTGCGTGTTGACGGTAGGGAATTTTGATGGAGTGCATCTTGGGCACCGAGCACTGATCGAGCGGTTGGTAGAGAGGGCTGCGTCGAAGGGTTGTCCGGCGGTAGTCTTTACTTTTGATCCACCGCCGTTGAAGATCCTGCAACCCGATCGAGTGCGACCACCGTTGACTTGGAACACGAGGCGTGAATCGTTGCTTAAGAGTATTGGGGTAGACCGAGTCGAGTTTTATCCCACGACGCGCGAGTTATTATCGCTGAGTGCCGAAGAGTTTTTCCGCTCGGTGCTTATAGAGCGATTTGGGGTGAAGGGGATGGTTGAGGGACCGAATTTCCGGTTCGGCCGCGATCGGCTTGGCGATGTCGAGACCTTGCGAACTCTATGCGACGAGGCTTCAGTAGGATTGGATGTGCTTGTGCCGCAGTCTTTAGGAGGGACGATGGTTTCGAGTACACAGATTCGGCAGTGGATACAAGAGGGAGAGATAGGGTTAGCCAATCGTTGTTTGGTGGAGCCGTATAGGCTGGTAGGCAGGGTGGAGCATGGGGCAGGGCGGGGGCGTACGTTAGGTTTTCCGACAGCGAATTTAGAAAGCATCCCAGTTTTAGTGCCGCAGCATGGCGTTTATGCAGCGAAGGTATGCACCGAGGGTGGAATATTCGGAACACCGGTCGCGTTGCATATTGGTCCGAATCCGACGTTTGGGGAGGAAGCCACGAAGGTTGAAGCCCATTTGATTGGATATTCGGGGGATCTGTATGGTCAAGAGATAGAATTGCAGATCATCGATCGAGTACGGACTGTACGCAAGTTCGAATCTAAAGACGCGTTGCTTGCGCAATTAAGCACCGACATTGCAACCGTCTTGCAGCTCGTCAAATAACCCCCTCACCCATCTGCTATCGTAGCAACTGCAACTCATAGCAACTGTCGGCGGAAGGAACTGCCAGACCGAGCCCTCTCCCCGTAGAGCGGGCATGCATGCCCGCTCTACGGGGAAGAGCAACGCAAGCCGTAGTTGGAGAAAACAACCACCTACTCAGCGCGAACACGGGCATTCTTGACCGTGAGCCAACCAATGAGAACACCGTGCTGGCAAAGCGTGCCCACACTACGGAAGGAACTGCAAGACCGAGCTTACTCTCCCGTAGAGCGGGCATGCATGCCCGCTCTACGGGGAGAAGCAACGCAAACGGTAGTTGGAAAAAACAACCACCTACTCAGCGCGAACACGGGCATTCTTGACCGTGAGCCAACCAATGAGAACACCGTGCTGGCAAAGCGTGCCCACACTACGGAAGGAACTGCCAGACCAAGCTTACTCTCCCGTAGAGCGGGCATGCATGCCCGCTCTACGGGAAGGAGCAACGCAAACCGTAGTTGGAGAGATCAACCACCAACTCAGCGCGAACACGGGCATTCTTGAACGTAAGCCAGCCAATGAAAACACCGTGCGGGCAAAGCATGCCCACACTACGGTAGGAACTGCAAGACCGTGCTCCCTCTCCCCCGTAGAGCGGGCATGCATGCCCGCTCTACGGGGCGAGCTTGGGATGGTTGATGACATGCCTGTTGATTCCCGGAAACGGCTCTGTGGCGAATTCGCATCGATGATGCTTTTTTTCAACACCACTTCGTGACTCGCAACGTCGACGCACAACGGCCTGAGGAAAACGTTTTTCACTCACTTCTCTCGATTTTCCCATAGAAAACGCTCTCCCTCAGGCATACCATTGCGCTGCGGATCACTCTTCTGGCACGGAAGTCGCATTGCTCTAGGAATGACTACGTATTCCTTACCAATCGTTTTTCCCGCCTGCACTGCTTGAACTATGACTAAGAGAGCCTCCAGACAATCCTTCAACGATAAACCGATTTCCGGAGAGGAAGCCTTTTTCGAAGAAGATCGCGAACTGCTCGACGCTCTACCCAACGCTATCCCAGGCGGTATCACCTTCGAATCCGACGACGCCGATGTCACTACAGAAGCACTCCCCTCCGAAGATGAGCTCAGCGATGATGATGCGGATAACTTCTTCGCCGATGACGATGAAGTCGTCGATGCGACCGAAGACCCGGTCCGTATGTACTTGATGCAAATGGGTGAGATCCCTCTGCTAACCCGACACCAAGAAGTCACCGCCGCAAAACATATCGACCGCACCCGATACTTCTATCGCAACTGGATGCTCGCCTCGGATTTCATGCTCCAAGGTGCCACGAAACTTCTCGAACAAGTCCGGGACGGCAAACTACGACTCGACCGAACTATCGAAGTGAGCGTCACCAACGCGACCGAAAAAGTCGCAATCATGCGACGCATCGGTCCAAATATCAAAACGCTCCGTCACCTACTCGTTCGAAACCACACCGATTTCTACATCGCTATCGATCGCAAAAGACCAACCCGAGAACGACGCGACGCTTGGAAACGACTGGTGTGCCGCCGCAATAAAGCGGTCCGACTCATCGAGGAAATGAACCTCCGTACCAACCGCCTCGAACCGCTGTTCCATAAACTTACGATCATCCAACAACAAATGGTGATCCTCAAATCACGTATCGCCACCGCGAAGAAAACGGGATTCGTCGAAGGAACCACCCTTGCGAAAATGGAACAAGAACTTCGACACCTGATGAAGATCACTTACGAGTCCCCCTCGACCCTGACGCGTCGCGTCGAAAAAGTCCGCTGCTTCCGCTCGGAATACGACGCGGCAAAACGAGACCTCTCCGCCGGTAACTTGCGCCTGGTCGTCTCCATCGCCAAAAAATACCGCAACCGTGGCTTGAGCTTCCTCGACCTGATCCAAGAAGGTAACACCGGCATGATGCGAGCGGTCGATAAATTCGAATACGAAAGAGGCTTCAAATTCTCGACCTACGCTACTTGGTGGATCCGACAAGCTATCACGCGAGCAATCGCTGATCAAAGCCGCACTATCCGAGTCCCTGTCCACATGATCGACACGATGAGCAAGGTGCGACAAGTCATCCGTGACTTGATCCAAGAACTCGGCCGTGAACCTTCCGTCGAAGAAACCGCGCAACGCTCGGGACTCTCCATGGACGATGCCCGAGTCGTTATCAAAATGGCGAAACAACCTCTCTCCCTCGACCAACCTGTCGGTGAACACGACGATAGCTTCTTCGGGGAATTCCTCGAAGACTACCGCGACCACGATCCTCTCTATGAGACTCACCAAGCGACGCTGCGAGAACAAATCCAAGAGGCGATGCAAACCTTGAACTACCGCGAACGTGAAATTCTCAAGCTTCGCTACGGCCTCGCCGACGGATACGCTTATACCCTCGAGGAAGTTGGCAAGATCTTCCAAGTCACCCGAGAACGGGTTCGCCAAATCGAAAGCAAAGCAGTTAAGAAACTGCAACACCCGCAACGAAGCAAGACCCTCGTGAGCTTCGTCGATGGCGTCGAACTTCCCGAAACCTACGATTCGATCATCCGAGGGGATTCGAACTGATCGTTGGTTTTGAAACACAGAGGCACAGAGACACAGAGAGATTGGGATATAGAGATCGTGGTGGGAAGATAAAGATCTTGGTGGGTTCTACCATGCAGCTTCCTCCGTGTCTCTGTGCCTCTGTGTTTCCCCCC
>JBJONT010000361.1:0-12900 GCA_046051705.1 Planctomycetota bacterium
TATCGCTTAGAAGCGGATGGCTCACAGTTCGTATCCGACGCAAGCCGTGGAAGTCGGTTGACCTTCGACCATCAACGAGGTGGATACTGGAATACATCCCAAGGAATTGGGCCTGCCTAGCCAAGTCAGCAGGACCGCCGTAGGTACGAAACAGATCCGGGATCGGTTAACGGTTCGTAGCCGATTCCGGCAGGTTTCCGACTTTCACCTCAGGGGAGGTTTTCGAAATAGGGGATTTCGAAATGGTGGATTGGTTAGACGGGACGTTCGTTCCGACGAATCCTACTCCAAGGGCGATAAGGATCGCGAGCATGAGTGCATACTCAACGGGACCCGGTCCGTCTTCGCTTTTGAAAATCCGATCGAACATTGTTGGTCAACTCCGAGATTGTTGATTGATGGGGTCGAGAATGCTGGGGGATTGGCAACGCGTCTTGGGCCCGAAACCCAACGGGTTGCATGACCCAAACGCCACTTGGACGCATCCGCAAGGACGCTACAACGCCTGTTCCATTGCTCATCGGCAACCAAGGGGGGGAAAGATGTTGGGATTTTCAATTGTCCTCCTATTGCAAATATCCCGAATATTCAGCCTTGTTCGGTTCGCAAATTTCACCTTGTTGACGGAGTAGGGGGATTCGTGAACAATGGCGGGAAGTTGATCATTCAGTGTAATATCGGCAATCAGGATTTGTTTTATTTATGTCAGATATCCGAACTCAAGACCCTGCGGTTTGGGGAGCGATTGAATCCGAGGCGAAGCGACAGCGAGAGGGTCTCGAGATGATCGCGAGCGAGAACTACACAAGCTTTCCGGTGATGCAAGCGGTCGGGAGTGTGCTGACGAACAAGTATGCCGAGGGGTATCCGGGGCGTCGCTACTACGGTGGCTGTGAGCATGTGGACGTTGTAGAGACGATCGCGATTGATCGAGCCAAGGAGTTGTTTGGAGCGGAGCATGCGAATGTTCAGCCGCACTCGGGGTCACAAGCGAACATGGCGGTTTATTTGTCTCAGTTGCAACCCGGCGACGTGGTTTTGGGGTTGGACTTGGCCCAAGGCGGACACTTGACCCACGGGATGAATTTGAACATCAGCGGCAAGCTGTACAAGTTTTATTCTTACGGTGTGGATGCGAAGAATCATCGGATCGACTTTGATCAAGTCGTGGCGTTGGCGAAGGAGCACAAGCCGAAGCTGATCGTAGCTGGTGCGAGCGCTTATCCCAGAGAGATACAGCATGCGAAGTTCGGCGAGATAGCTCGTGAGTTTGGTGCCAAGTTGATGGTCGACATGGCGCACTATGCAGGCTTGGTCGCCGCAGGGGTTCATAACTCGCCGGTTCCGCACGCGGACTTTGTAACAACCACTACCCACAAAACCTTGCGAGGTCCTCGCAGTGGTTTGATCTTGTGCAAAGCTGAGTATGCCAAGGGGATCAACAGCGCAGTATTCCCCGGGACACAGGGTGGTCCGCTTATGCATGTGGTTGCGGGCAAGGCTGTCTGTTTTGGCGAAGCGATGCGACCGGATTTCAAGGACTACGGCAAGCGAGTGATCGCAAATAGTCAGACGCTAGCAGAGGTTCTTCTCTCGCATGGCTTGCGATTGATCAGTGGCGGAACCGACAATCACTTGGTGTTGGTTGACGTCACTGTGTTTGGGATCGGTGGAAAGATAGCCGAGAAGACGTTGGATCGATGCGGCATTACGGTCAACATGAACATGATTCCATTCGATACCCGCAAACCGATGGATCCGAGTGGGATTCGGATTGGCAGTCCAGCGTTGACCACTCGCGGAATGGGTCCGGAGGAGTTCCGAAAGATTGGGCATTGGATTGTCGCGGCTTTGAAGTCGCATGACAACGAGGATGCATTGTCACGAATACATGCACAAGTCCAAGAGTTCGCCACTAGCTTTCCGGTTCCGGCTGGTTTGAGTGCCACTGGGGCGTAACGAGGTCGATTGAACGCTATATCGGTTCCCTGATTGTTGCGTTTATCCTGATTGATGAGTTTGCCCTGATTGATAGCTAGAGAGTAAAAACGAATGAGCACCCCTCGAATTCTGATTGCTGATGATAACAGTGCAAACCGCGAGTTGCTCGAAGCGCTTTTAGCGAAGATCGACTGCGATTTGGAGAATGCCGTCGACGGCCAAGATACGCTTGCGAAGGTCAAGACCTTTAAGCCGGACTTGATTTTGCTTGACGTGATGATGCCCAAGCTCAACGGATTCGAGGTGTGTCGTGCGTTGAAAGGGGATCCTGAAACTTCGAGTATCATGATCTTGATGGTCACCGCCTTAAGTGAGCTTGGAGATATCGAGCGAGCCGTTGAGGCGGGCACCGATGATTTCTTGTCCAAGCCAGTTAACTCGCTTGAGTTGCAAAAACGAGTTCGGAATATGTTGAAGCTCAAGGGCACAACCGATGAGCTTGAACGCCTTCGTGCCTACATTCGGGAGATGGAAGAGCGGGGATAAGAATGCTCACTGAAGCCGACGCGTTGGAATCGTTAAAGCTATTGAAGCGGTTGGAACGCAAGGTCGAGCTTGAGCACGGTCACGCAACTATTGCGGGTCAAAGTTATCCGTGGGTCAAGGTGCTCAATCCGGATCGGTTGCTTGAGGAAGCACTCAAAGGCAATCAGCCGGAAGTGGTCGAGTTAGATCCGTTCTGGGCTGCAACATGGCGCGCCGCACAAGGGCTCGATGCCTTCCTAGGTCGCATTGCCAATCTGGATCAGTATCCAATTCTGGAGCTTGGTGGGGGCAGCGGTCGCGCGGGGATATCCGCTGCGTTGCGGGGTGCAAGGGTGTGCATCACGGATGCTTCAAGCATGGCGTTGATCATGTGTCGCTACAATGCGAGGTTCGTTCGGGATCGCGTCTATGTTCGCAAATTGGATTGGTCGAAACTTCAGCAATTCCGCGAGCGATTCCCGATCGTGATCGGATCGGATATTGTCTATAACCCTTCCTTGTACCCCATCCTTGAACCTTGTATGCGACAGGTTCTCACCGAGGGTGGGGTGGTATACTTGAGTGAGCCGCAGCGCCATACGGGGGATCGCTTCGAGCGGTGGATACGGATGGCGGGTTGGAAATGTGATTCGGAGATGATCGACTTGCAAGACGGTCAGCGAGAGATACGAATCTTCCGCTGTCGATTGCCTTAAGTGAGGAGTGAGTGCAAGTGCGAGTACTTCGGCGAAGCCCGGTCCTTCTTCAAGTAGTGTTCTGTTTATCGCTGGGGATGATTTCGTCGGGCTGCAAGCCGGCTTCTGGACCGAAGGCAACGGACCAGAGTTCTGATAAGACCGCAAGTTCTGGGCAATCGAGCGATGCAGGCCAGGTCGGCAAGTCGGGCCAAGCAGGCAAGTCGGGCCAAGTAGGCAACTCAGGCCAAGCTGGAGTGCGAAAGCCAGATGAAACCAAGAAGGTCAGTTCGCTCAGGGCGCTGAAGTTGCTTGAAGCAGGACGTTTTGACGAAGCTTGGGAGGAATGCCAGCGGGTATTGTTATCGAAGGGGGATGATCCCCGAGGCTTGTTTGTTTCTTCGCAAGTTTTGTATCAGCGAGGGAAGTTGGATCAAGCTCTTGGGATGGTGGATCGTGTACCGATTGCGGAACCTGAGTATGGATTGAAGTCCCACAGAGATGCGTTGTTATGGAGTTGGAACAAGTCGCAATTAAGGCAAGCTGAATCGAGAGCCAAAGGGATCTTGGATCAGTACCCGGATGATTATGAGACCAACAGAATCTATGCGGCGCTGTTGGATCTTCAGGGAAGACGCTTCGAAGCGTCACTGGTAATGCAAAAGTTGTTGCAATTGGGTAATCGGGAGATTACGACTTTGGCGATGGCCGTCGATACCGTCAAGCCGGTTGAGAGCGATGCGATCGTCAAGCAACGAATACTCGATGCGCCGCAAGAAATACGACTGAAGAGTTCCCTTGGGTTTGGTGCGTTGTATGAAAAACGGCCAGAGGAAGCAGAAGTCATTTTTCGTGAGGTATTGCAAGCCGAACAGGGAACGGCTGCCCTTTGGGTCGGGTTGGGGCTTGCTTTGATCGACCAAGAGAAATGGGATGATTTACCGCAGTGGTATTCGAGCAAGTCGATGCCGCAAGTTGGTGGTGATGCCGTAGAGGCATTGCCGGAGTATTGGCGAGCGATCGGTGCGTGGATGCAAGCGAAGGGAGAGATATCACCGGCCGCGAAGTGCTACACGAAAAGTGTTGAGCTCGATCCTATGAATTACTTGGCATACGGGCCTTTGGCGCAGTGCTATACGCTGCTCGATCAAACCGAATTAGCGAAGCAAGCCGAGGATTTGTTTCAAGGTGCGCAGTTAGCGAATCGAAATTTGAACTATTGCCGCGATGGGCATCGCCGTGAGGAATGGATCGAGCAATTAGCAAGTGTGCTTGATATGCATGGACGTGGGTTTGAAGCCATTCTGTGGCGTGAGGTTTCCGAGAAACATCATCGTCCCGAAGGGCAGCGACTTAAGGAGCTTGAGGCTGCCGAAAAGGCCGCAGCGGTAGAGAGTACACGCACCGGATTCGTCAGTGGTTTGACTCGCTCCGCGGAGACTTTTCCAACGATTGATTGGGACGGATTCTTGGGGCGGCAAGGTAGCATTGCTGCGAACGGCTTGAACTCTAAGTCCCCTTCAACAGGAAGAACGGCCGTTGGCAGCGGGGCAACGGGAATTGGTGTAATCGGAGCCGAGTTAGGGTGGAGTGACGTCGCCAAAGAAATGGGTGCAGATGTTTCGTATCGCAATGGGGACGATCCGAATCAACTTGGGATGCAGACCTATCAAAGCAACGGAGCTGGAGCGGGGGTGATCGATTTTGATCGGGACGGATGGCCCGATTTGTTTGTATTGCAGGGAGGGGGGGATCCTCGTAAACCAGAAACGAATGACCCTGGCGTTTTGTTGAGAAACATCGGGGGAAAGACGTTTCGATCTGTAGCTACTTTGGCAGGTGTAGCGAACCGAGCATATGGCCAAGGGGTCGCCGTGGGGGACGTGGACCAAGATGGGTTCCTTGATTTGTTCGTTCTGAATTTCGGTGAGAATCTGTTGCTTCGCAATCAGGGGGACGGGACTTTTCAAAGGTTCCCCGTGCCGTTGATGCGGCGCGACATTGAGCAGAATCCGGTCTGGAGTGTCAGTGGAGCGATTGCAGATATCGATGGCGATCATTTGCCCGATCTGGTTGAAGTTAATTACGCATCGGGAATCGATGTGATCACGCACTTGTGCGTGTCGAGGGAGCAAGTTCCACAAGTTTGTCGTCCAACGGAGTTTCCCGCGTCGGGTGATCAGTTGTATTTGTCAGATGGTGCGGGAGGGTTTATTTCCGGGAACGAACGATGGAAATTGCCGATGGATGATGGGAGAGGCTTAGGGCTAATCGTCGGGAATCTCGATCGCAAACATGGCAACGACCTTTACATCGCGAACGACATGTCTGCCAACAATCTTTATCTCAGCGGACCGCTGTCGGAAGGAAATCGCGGTTGGAGTTTGGCTGATGAAGCGGTGCGGCGAGGGTGTGCTGTGGATTTGCAGGGCAAACCGCAAGCGAGCATGGGAGTGGGGTGTGCGGATGTTGATCGCAACGGAACGCTTGATCTTTTCATGACGAATTTCATCGATGAGTACAATGCGCTCTACCTTCAAGATGCGGTTGGCTTTTTTCAAGATGCATCGCGACGCTTCAAATTGATCGACCCCAAGAAAAAGACACTAGGGTTTGGAACTCAGTTGTTGGACATCGATTGCGACGGTTGGCAAGATATGTTGATCGTCAACGGGCACGTCGATGATTATCGTTCGAAGGGGCAGCCTTACGCGATGCGGTCGCAGGTCTTTATGCAACGCGAGGGTGGTTTTATCGAAGAAGCGTCGGATCGTCTGGGAAGTTATTTTCAAGCCGAGTATTTGTCTAGAAGTCTCGGAGTGTGGGACTTTAATAAGGATGGTCGTGTCGACTCCTATGTGACTCACTTAGATCACCCATTATCTGTCTTGCGAAATGAAGTCAAAGGTCAAGGAAATTGGCTTGCGATCGAGTTGGTTGGCGTCGAGTCGGAACGGGATGCGATTGGAGCGGAGATTGTATTGAAGGGTGATGGTCAGACTTGGGTGCATCAGCGTCTGGCGGGTAATGGTTTTGAGTGCGCCAATGAGGGCTTTGTGCATTTCGGGGTCGGTAAACTTGAAGTGCTCGATAGTGTGGAAGTGCATTGGCCAAGCGGCCGAGTTACTCGCTATGAGAAGGTTGATGTCAATAAGCGGGTGTTGTTGATCGAGTCGAGCGAAGTGCTCCATGAGGTGCTGCTTGAACAACCCCAGCGTTGAGAAACCGACCACAAAACGGATGACAGCTCTCGATCAGTATCGAGGGTATGCCGTGGCGGGAATGGTGTTAGTGAATTTTCTTGGCAACTATGCATGTGCACCTAGAATACTTCGTCATACGAACGACTATTGCAGTTATGCAGACACCATCATGCCGAACTTCCTGTTCGCCGTAGGGTTTTCAATCGCAGTGGTCTGGTACCGTGCTTTGAGCAAGGCGGCTTCGGCGATGGGGCTGGAAATCGGCGGATTAGATGCCCGCAGTGTGCGAGGAGTTGCACGCGAGGTGCAGTGGAAACTGTTTCGTCGTTCTTTAGCTTTAATGCTATTTGCCTTTGTGCTGTATTTCCCGTGGGGAGAGTCTGGCGTAATAAGTCGTATAAGTACGGCTACGTTTTGGTTTGAGATTTGGAAACGCCATTGGTTTCAGACCCTTACTCATATCGCTTGGACAACGCTCTGGTTGCTACCGATTCTTAGTTGGTCGTGGAGAGGGAAGTGGTGCTGGATTGCGGGAGGTGCGACCGCGCATGTTGTGTTGTCTGAGATTTTTTACTTTCACTTCGTCCATCAAAACCCAACTGGTATTGATGGTGGCCCACTTGGCTTCTTAACGTGGGGAATCCCGGCGGCCCTTGGGCTTTGGGCTGGCGAATATTGGTCAAGAAGTGAGGGAGTCAAGAGAGAAGGGGCAATGGCCGCATCGTGGGAAGTCCGGTGGTTGGCAATTGCTGGAGCCTGGATGCTCGCAGGATGGTTGTGTTCGTGCTTAACGCGATCCTATGATGTTGAGGCTAAGACCGGTGGAGCTGACAACGAGGTTCGTATTGTTGCGGATAAATTGGCCCGCTCACCAGTTATCGACGGGTTGAGTGTTTTTGCAAAAGGGGAGCAGCGGGGGTGGGCAGAGTTGCCCCTTGTACCCCCTCCGACTTGGCAGGAACGGAGCTGGAACTATTGGATGATGAGCCAGCGGGCAGGCACACTGTCTTACTTGGTGTTTGCTGCCGGTTTTTCGCTTGGTCTATTTGTGATATGGGATTGGTTGGTTCGACGATTTGCGATCGAAGTCCCGTTGTTTCGATGCTTTGGGCGAAACGCTCTATTCTGTTACGCATTGCACGGATTCATGATCGACGCGATCGGTCTTTGGGTTACTAAAGACGCGGCAGCTTGGATCGTCTATTCGAGTCTAATAGGGCTATTCGCCGTGCTTTTCGGTTTGGCTTGGATGCTCGAGCGAAAGCGGATCTTTATCCGGCTTTGATTCCACGGTTGTGGAGGTTGGAGGGGCACTGGTGTTCCAGAACCCAACTTGTCCTATCGCTGATTGAAGATCGCAATCGGCCATATACCATTCGAGCAATCGTTCGAGTTCCTTTCCGCGAGATTGAAACCATTCGAGTTTCGATTCGATTTGTTGCGGTAAGGTTCCTTTGACTTCTTCAAGGGCGATCAGTTGTTCGAGTCTGGTTTGCCAAGAGTTGGTTGTCTCGACGGCAAGTTTCCAACGTTTAGCAGCGAGTTCACGGGCATGAAACGCTTCACTGACCTCTAATTCAATTTCCGATGTTTTTGCTCGGTGGAGTTGGTCGAGAAGTACGCGTCGTCGATCTGGGGTGGAGGTGTCTTTGCGAAGATGATTGAACCCGAGGATAGACTGATTAAGAAGATTTCTTGCTTGGGGTGCTGTGCTCGGAATATTCCAGAATCGAAGTGCGGTTTCCCAAGCAACATCGCTTGAGCTTGGTAAGTGGTGCTTTGCTTGGTGGATCGCTTTTAAGTCAAGTCGCTGTTGGAGTGCAAGCGTTTGAAACGTGCATAGATCGTCGATCGCGAGGGACGGAGACTCCAGTTCGGTTGGTGAATAGGAGCAAGCTATTTGAGGATCGATTAACGCGGCAAGTTCTGATCGCAATTGCGATTGTTTGGACAGGAGAGTTAGTTGGGTGTCGTTTGCAGCGATGCGGGCGCGATCCAGAGCGGTAGGATCAGCTAGCGATATCCCGCGATCGATCAGTTCGTTCTGATCTTCGAGTCGCAAGGATATTTCTTTTTGAAGTTCGTCGTTGAGCGAGATGGCCTGCGAGCAGACCGCGAGCGCATAGTGCAATCGAATGGCGCTCATGGCGGATTGGAAGCGAGTTTGTTTTTCGATCAGCAACGAAATCGAGCAGAGAGCTTGGCGTTCTTGGTCTGAGAATTTCGGTTTCGCTAGCAGCGACTTCTTGTCGGTAGCAGCGAAGTTTACAGATCGGGTAGCAGCGATCAAATTGGCTTGCGTGCTACCGCGAAAGGCGAGGTTAGCCACGAGAGCGAGCGGAGGACTTTGCTCCGCGTTCTTTGGATTTGAAGTGCTTGACGGAGAGGTCGGGGGCGATTGCGTTGTAGTTGTGGATGGGTTTTCGGGGGGAGCAGCAAGGCAAGCAGAAGCTAGGCTCGCAGCGCATAACCATGCGCTCGATCGAAGTTTACGAGTAATCGTGAGTCGGAGTTTTTGTATTGGTGCGATTCGTGGCACCATGGAAATCCGTGGCTAAATGAAAATGGCTAGCAATTCTTTACAAGTTCCGACAGACCTTTGGTGGTATTGGAACTTGCGGAGAGTTCGCGGGTGTCGAAACCGCACTTATTGGGTAGGATCGAAGTCCGGTGGTAGGGGACTGAACGGTTCTTCGAGATTTTCGAGTTAGGTAGGATGCGTAGGATTTGCGGGGTAGTGGGAGCTGGGGCTTTAGGATGTTTGAGGGGGTAGGTGGTATCGAGCATGGGGGGATGGAATATACTTGGAGGGTGGGAAGCGTCAGTGAGTTTTGCTTGGGGATGGAAGGGAACGGGTGGAACGTTGGAAAAGGACGAAGTGGTTCGGGAGGATAGTCCGCGGAACGTCGGGGGGAAGGAGCTCGTATATTACGGCGAGCCAGATTTCTTGGGTTTGGGCCAATTGCGAGAAGCTTGGGAAGGCCGGGAGTTACTGTACAGTTTTTTTAAGCGGGACTTATTGATTCGGTACCGGCAGGTATTTGTGGGAGTGTTGTGGGTATTGGTTCAGCCGTTGCTCGGTACCTTGATCTTTTTGATGTTGTTTCATTTTCTCGGGACGCAAAGGACGGGAGCAAGTCAGGGTGATGGGCGGTTAGGGGATGCGAGTTTGATACTTATTGGGATGTTGTTTTGGCAGTTAGTGAACAACAGTTTGCGGGATGCAACGGGATCGCTGGTGAACTACCGGCATGTGATTACGAAGATTTACTTTCCGAGGATGCTCTTACCGTTGTCGAGTCTGATGTGTGCATTGTTTGACTTGATGGTAGGATTTGTGTTGCTGGTTCCTGTGGTAGCGATGGCAAATGCGGGAGTAGAGTGGTGGAGGGTTTGGGGGGTAGTACCAGCGTTGCTTTGGCTGGTTCTATTTTGCTTTGGAGCGATCTTGTGGCTCAGTTCGCTCAATGCACAATATCGCGATGTCGGATATGCGTTACCTTTTGTGTTGCAGATAGGTATGTTCCTATCGCCGGTTGTTTATGGATACGAGCGGATTGAGGGAGCATTGAGTCCGGCTTGGCAGATTCTCTACACCGCTAATCCTGTAGCAAGTTGCATAGGCATCGCCCGCTGGGCGGTATTGGGGGCTCCATTGCCTCCTTGGTTGGGGATGGTGCTCGCCGCGGCTATAACCGCTACTTTGGTGATTTCCGGGTTGATATGGTTTCAGCGTTCGAATCAATCGATGGCGGATAGGATTTAGGCAGATGGACGCGATTCATGCGGATGGGATATCGAAGAAGTTCCGGTTAGGTACGCTCGGAGAGCATCAGCGCCTTACAGAGGCCCTTAGCAAAGGCTTGCGCCGGTGGATGGCTGGGGCAAGTGGTCCGCAAGCAGAGCGACAGGAATTCTGGGCTCTGCGAGAGGTGGATTTTCGCATTGGTCACGGCGAGGTCGTGGGGATCATCGGACACAACGGTGCAGGGAAGAGCACTTTGTTGAAAATACTCTCACGGATAGTTACCCCAACCTTGGGGCGTGTTGGGGTTCGCGGGCGCGTGGGTAGTTTGCTTGAAGTTGGTACGGGGTTTCATCCGGAGTTGACCGGGAGAGAAAACATTTTTCTCAACGGTGCAATCTTGGGAATGAAGCGATCGGAGATTCGACGCCGATTTGATCAGATCGTGGCGTTTGCGGAAGTCGAGCGATTTCTCGATACGCCGGTTAAGCGGTATTCGAGTGGGATGACGGTGAGGTTGGGGTTTTCGGTTGCTGCACACATGGAGCCTGATGTTCTGATTATTGATGAAGTTCTCAGCGTGGGAGACCAAGCGTTTCAGAATCGGTGCATGGGCAAGGCTAGCGAGTTGGGAGGGCAGGGACGTACGATCTTGGTTGTCTCTCATAACCTTGCTGCTATATCCAATATTTGCTCTCGAGCGATGTTGTTGGACAAGGGGCGGATAGCGGTTGACGGAACAGCCCAAGAAGCGATCGATAGGTACTTGCAGGGGATGCGAGCGGACACCGGGGTGGCTTGCTGGGAAGACGGAAGTGGCCCGAGTTCTCAAGATGTGCGGTTAACACGTGTGAGTGTTCGCAGTGGTGCTACAACCGATTCACTCGAGCGGGGGGTGACGAGTTCGGTAGCGATCGATCAGCCGATACGCATTGAAATTGAGTATGATGTCTTGCGGGATGGAGTGCAAAATACTTCGCAGGTTCATCTCAAGGATGAGAATGGAGTATTTGTCTTTTCGAGCGGGAATGCTCCATCGATGTGCGAGAGAGTTGATAGTTCCTACGGTAAGCCGATGAGTAGGGGGCGATATCTAAGTGTGTGCGAGGTCCCTGCGAATTTCCTCAATGATTCCCGCTATGTGGTCAGTGTGTTTTTGGGACCAGAGATCGGTCGGCCGACGGTATCGAGTGAAGCGGTCTTGGTGTTCTCAGTCGCCGACACCGGAGCGATGCGCAAGGAGTATTTGGGGTCGTGGTATGGTCCGGTGATTCGTCCGCGGCTTAGTTGGTCGACAGAGTTAGTTGACAGAGTTGGTTGATTGGGTTGAAAGCGGAATGGAGCAAGCCATCCGGTGAGCGGTGTAGAGGTCGTCACCGGCCGCTTGCTCGGCACCGCTAAAGTACGTTGGTGTGCGGTTTAAACACCGCATTTCCCAGAGCGAGTAATTGATCCGTTGACGGTATTGGGCGGAGTACACGGGCGGAAAACCGCTGGCTAGCGCCGATGCGGCTAACCTGAAGCGGCAAGCACGGGCAGGAAACCGCTGGCTAGCGCCGATGCGGCTGACATGATGCGGCAAGCACGGGTAGGAAACCGCCGGCTAGCGCCGATGCGGCTAACATGAAGCGGCAATCGCGGGCAGGAAACCGCTGGCTAGCGCCAATGCGGCTAACATGAAGCGGCTATCATGAGGCTGTAAGCATGAGACGGTTGATGAATACCTTCCTACCTATCCGATTTCTTCGGAGTCTCTTCGGACTCTTTCTCTGATTCCTTTTTCTTGCTTGAGATCACCGGTGGAAGTTCTTTGCTTTTCGGCACGAACTTGATCGAGATACTGTTGACGCAGTGACGCGTGTTTTTCTTGGTCATCTGTTCGCCATTGAAGACGTGTCCGAGGTGTCCACCGCAGTTCTTGCACATGATTTCGATACGCATGCCATCGGCGTCTGTTTCGCGAGTGATCGAATCTTTGATTTCGTCGTCGAAAGCTGGCCATCCGCAGCCGCTGTGGAATTTATCGTCGGACTTGTAGAGTGGAGCGTTGCAGCGTTTGCAGATGTAGGTGCCTTCGACGAAGTGGTCGGTATATTTGCCGGTGAAAGCGTATTCGGTTCCTTTATTGAGGAGGACCCAGCGTTCTTCAGCGGTGAGTTTGTTGTATTCCGGTTCGTCCATTTTCTTTCCTTTCGAGGAGTTGCTGGCCGCTTTGCCACTGCGACCGACGATGACTTTGGCCGTTTCTTTGCCTTCATCGTCATCCTTATCCTTCGACTTTCCGGTGGTCTTTTTCGCTGGCTCCTCAGTAGGTGGGGCTGTGGTGGCGAATGCATCGGAATTGAAGGTAACAAAGGCTGCGGATGCGATCGCTAGCAGCACTGATGGAATGAGCCAAGGATATTTCGCCATGAGGCAGCAGTGATTGGTTTGCGGCATGGTAATCTCTCGGATAGTGGGCCGTGGGTTTGGACAGGTGAGGAATAGAACTTCTGTTCGCTCTCCATTATACGGGACTGGGCAAGATTCGGCCACTTGCATGGGAAGAATCGAAAAATGGAGTTTCCTGGATTGCTTGTACGATTGGCCTTCGATCTGTAGTTTGCAAATCGGTTATAGTTGCCGGATCGGGATTTCTTGCCCTGGGGCTTGCCCGGGCAAGTATTGTTGGAGCAGTAGCACTTTAGCAAGAGAAGTACGCAGATGGCATCAAAGGGACTGTATCCGTTTGGCGGAATGAATCCGTCTTCCAGGCCGAATCGCTTAAAGGTGTCGATGGCAGTCAGTGCTA
>JBJONT010000362.1:0-52703 GCA_046051705.1 Planctomycetota bacterium
CCCAACGGTGATTCCCCGCGGGTGGGCGTCGTGCGAGCGAGTCAAACAAAAGGGCGGCGGGGTATTTGGGGGTCCCGACGTAGGGAGCGAGTGCGACGGGGTGCCAGAGTTCTTCGGATGATGGACGAGAGATGTGTTTAAGGACTTCTCGTTCGGTGGCTTGATCGGGAATCGTAAGGGTGGTTCGGGAGACTCTTAGTTTTGTGAAGGGTAGGCGGTAGTAGCTAAAGTAGCGCGTTTGAAACGCGTTTGGAGAAAACTCTTTGCCGTCGATTTTTGCGAAGGGGGTGCAAGCGAGGATGGCTATGAGTCCGAGAGCGAAGACCAACAGCAAGTAGCGTTTTCGGGGGGACTTTTTGCTTCGTCCCATTTGGCCTGTGGTAGGGCTATTGCTTTTCTTAAACACGGGTGCGAGGGGACTTCGGTGGAAGATTCTTGCTTGGATTCACGGCAGTTGTGGTTTTCAGGGAGGGTTGGTTGAGTGAGATTGAATGGTTGCTCGTATAGCGTTGGATTGACTTATAGTTTATCCCATCTTAGTTTTGTTTGGATTAGGAACTTTAGGGTTCGTCTGAAGGGGGAGGGGTTCGCCGATGGCTTGGTGGAGGAGCAAAAAGGGGGGGGATGCTAGCGAACAAGAGCATTCCGGCGGGGATAGTTCGGCAGATCGATTGTGTCTATTAGAGGCATTGCTGATGGTAAATAACGAGCCATTAGCGACACGCAAGTTAGCTTTGGCTCTAGGTTTTTCGGATCCAACGGCGGTTCGTTCGGCGGTAGCGGAGTTGAATCAGCGGTATGATCGGTCGGGGCGTTCGTATCGGGTTGAGGAAGTCGCTGGTGGGTTGCAACTACTTACTAGGAAACAGTTTGCATTCTGGCTCAGGCGGGCAGAATTTGTGCCTGGGGAGCAGTTGCTCAGCTCTGGGATGTTAGAGACGTTGGCGATCATAGCGTATCGTCAGCCGGTGGTACGAGCGGAAGTCGAGGCGATTCGCGGGGTTAGCTGCGAGGAGGTCCTGCGACAATTATTACAAAGAAATTTAGTTCGCATTGCCGGCCGGGACGAGGAGCTTGGTCGTCCCTTTCTTTATGGGACGACTCGGGAGTTTTTGAGAATTTTTGGGCTGCAATCCTTGGATAATCTTCCACGCTTTCAAAAGATTATTGACGCGGAGGCCGAAATTGCAGAAAGGATTCAGCGGACACGTTCTGGGGGTTCGTCGCCGGGATTGGCTTGAGCGACAGGGCTTTCCGGGTGAGTAAGCTGGGGATGTTGGGTTGATTTTTCGCAACCAGATATTGATTTCCTCGTACTGGTGGCTAGATTGCCCCAACGGATTCGTTAGAACGATAGCAACGGAAGCGAAGCGTTTAGCCTCCGGTCGATCGTAAAATCTCGAACAAGTAGACTCGAAAGAAGTAAGGGTGCCCACTGTGAAGAAGACGTTCGCTACCGCTACGTTGCGTGAGTTCGGTTCTGGTGCGTCGGCCGATTGGTTCCAAAGCCACCTTGTAGGAACCTCGATCGCCTCTCCGATGGTCATGTCAGACGATGACGAAGACTTTGAAGAAGAAGAATTCGAAGACGAAGAGGATGAGGAGTTTGACGACGAGGAAGAAGAGTTTGAGGACGAGGAACTCGACGAGGATGAAGAACTCGACGAGGACGAAGAGCTCGAGGATGATGAAGAGCTAGATGGGGATTGGGAGGAAGTCGAGGGAGACGACGACGAGGAAGACGAAGAAGAAGAGGAAGAGGGAGAAGAGGACTGGGACGACGAGGATGATGACTGGGATGACGACGAAGATTCGGATGATGACGATGATGACGACGACTGGGATTGATTAAGTCGTTGAGAGTCAAGCACCTTTTTAAGGAGGGTGCGTCATGAATTAGGTCCCCGTGCTAGCGATGCATGGGGATTTTTTTTCGGATTGACTCGTACGAAGTCGACCATTTAGAGGAATGCAGACTGGATGGGAAACCATTGATGCCAAACGCAACTTGTTTCTTGATCGCGTACGCTTTGGTTTTGTTGCTTGAGGTCGTGCGATTGTGGGTCCTCGATGAGCGATGGCGCGGGATGTGGGGTCGGGTCTCGCTTGGGATGTTCGTGTTGGCTTTCGTAACCCATAGCTTGTATCTGGTCGACTTGGTTTGGAGAGCCTTTGGGGGGAATGAGCCGGGTCCGATTGTTGCGACATGGGAAGATTGGGGCATTCTGGCTGCTTGGACCATCGCGATCGCTTATGGTGGGATGCTATGGCGTCGGAGTGACAAGCAGATCGGATTGTTTTTGTTGCCGTTGATTTTGCTATTGGTTTCGCTATCGGTGTTTTTTCCTTCTGCGGGTCCGATAGTTCGATCTGCTTCGAGTGTATCGTTTTGGCGGTTGGTCCATTCGATGGCGATGTTGGTCGGTACGATGTTGGTGGCGTTGGGTTTTGCTTTTGGGGTGATGTACTTGGTGCATGCTTGGAAGCTCAAGCATCGAAGTCGTGCTTTCTCATCGTTTCGATTGCCTTCGTTGGAATATCTTCAGTCGATGGGTCGTCAGTGTATTTTGGGGAGTGCTGGTGCGATTGGTTTTGGGGTTATTTCGGGTGCGATCATGAATTTCACTCGCGATGGCTCGGTGGCTTGGACGGATCGGGGGATCTTGCTTACTTCGGGGATGTTTGTGTGGTTATGTATCGCGGCAGTAGCGCAGCGGATTTCGGCGCATCGAGGTCGTGGAGAGTGGACGGCTGCTGTTAATTTGCTTTCGTTTCTGATCGTAGTCTTGGCGATAGCTGCGGTGGTAAGTGCACCGCATGGGGTGGGCCGATGAAACTACGGATGTTGGGATGTAGTCATCACGACACCGTGTTGGAAGTTCGTGAGCAGGTGGCTTTTTCGCCTGAACAGGTTCGCGAGGCGCTCGAGCGTTTGAAGCTTCAGTATCCGGATTGCGAGTTGGTGTTACTCAGCACGTGTAATCGGGTGGAGTTGTATGTTGGGAGTTTAGAGTCGGATGTGGTTCCGAGCGGATCAGAGTTAGTGTCGTTTCTTGCGGACTTTCATGGTGTGCAGAGTCGGTTGATTCAAGAAGCGTTTCGGATGCGGGAGGATGATTCTGCTGTGATGCACTTGTTTTCGGTAGCAAGCAGCATCGATTCGTTGGTGGTTGGAGAGTCGCAGATATCTTCGCAGGTCAGTGCGGCTTATGAAACATCGCGTTCGGGTGGATTTGCGGGTTCGGTGATGCATGGGTTATTCCAGCATGCGAATCTTGTATCGAAAAGAGTTTCGAATGAGACCGAGATTCACAGGCGGCGCATCAGTGTGCCGAGCGTAGCGGTCAGCGAGGTAGCTTCGGAGTTTTTCGAGCGGTTTGACGACAAGCGTGTGGTGGTCATTGGCAGCGGAGAGATGGGGGTCGATACGCTGGAGTATTTGATGGATGCTGGGGTAAAAAGCATCGATATTGTCAACAGGTCTTGGGAGCGTGCGGAGTCTGTTGCGCAGCGTTTTGGGGTTCGGGCAGCCCTGTGGGATCAGTTAGATGCTTTATTGGTGCAAGCGGACTTGGTGGTGAGCACGACGGGAGCGACGGAGCCGATCATGACCGAAGCGCGATTTCGGGGGATACATGGTAAGCGGACTCGGGGGAATTTGTTGATTCTTGATCTAGCCGTCCCGAGAGATTTCGAAGCTGCGATCGGTAGGATACCGAGCGTTTATTTGTATTCGGTGGATGATTTGCAATCGGTGTGTCAGCGCAACGAAGCTTTTCGTCGTCAGCAGTTTCCGAAGGCCAAGCGGATCATTGAGGAAGAGGTTCAGCGGTTGGTGGCGGATTGGAATTTAAGAGCATCGGGCGACACGATTCGCGCGTTGCGAGCGCAAGCTGAGTTGATACGCGATGCGGAGTTGCAGCGATTGTTTGGCAAGCAGACGATGCAAGGGGTCGAGCCGGTGGTGCAGCAAGAGATTCAGCAGTCGATGGATCGAGTGATCAACAAGTTATTGCACAGTCCCTTGCAGTCGCTACGAGAAGCTCCGCATGAGGAGCAGCGTGACTCGTTGGTCGATGCGCTGCGTAGGTTATTTCAGCTTAAGTGATCTCAGGTCTCGCTAAGAGCGATTTTGGTCTTAGGGTTTAACGATTACTTTCATCGCACCTTTTTCACCTGCGTAGAGACGATCGAACCACTCGGGGGCGGAATCGAGCGAGGTGGTCGCGGTGATCAACGGTGCGACTTGGATAGCACCGGAGGCGAGTAGTTCGATGCATTGTGGGATTTCGCCGTTTGAAGCGCACGATCCGTAGATCGAGAGTTCTCGGGTGACGACTGTTTGCAGTGGGAGTTCGACGTTAGGAGTGAGGTTACCAACTAGCGTAACCGAACCGCCACGGCGGACGACTTGAAAGCAAGTGCTGACAGGTTTATTAGCGCCGACGACTTCCATGGCCGCATCTGCGCCGCGCCCGGCGGTCCATTCGAGAACAGCAGCGACGGGGTCTTGGTTTTTCGCGTTAATTGTGTGCGTAGCTCCGAGTTGGCGAGCGAGGGTTAGTTTATCGTCATCGAGGTCAACTGCGATGATTTTGTGGAAGCCTGCGAGTTTAAGGGTTTGGATACACAGCAGGCCGATCATTCCCGATCCGACGACCACGACGCTACCGCCGAGGGTTTTTGGGGTACGGTTTGTTGCATGCACAGCGATCGAGACAGCTTCGATCATCGCGGCGTGTTCGAAGGGGAGTGATTCGGGAATTTTGTAGACGATGTTCATCGGGACGGTGACAAGTTCCGCGAAGGCGCCTTGGCGGCGGAATTCTTTGCAAGAGACGCCGAGGACTTGGCGATTTTCGCAGAGGTTCATCGAGCCGGCGCGGCAGAAGTGGCATTTTCCGCAGGAGACGGTTGAGTCGAAGGTGACGCGATCACCTACCGCTAATCCGCGAACATTTTCTCCGATTTCAGTGACGATCCCTGCGGCTTCGTGTCCCATGACCAAGGGTGGTATTCGCCGACCGGAGCTTCCGTCAAAGCCGTGGATATCGGAGCCGCAGATACCGCAAGCTTGAACGCGAACGACGATATCTTCTGGGCCGCAGGTAGGTTCTGGCAGATCGACGACCTGGAGTTTCTTGACTTCGGTAAGCAGGAGAGCTTTCATGGATTCGTTTGCCTTATCGACGGTGAATTGGATAGAGAATTGGTTAGGGATTTCGAAAATAGTTGCTTGGGGAGCGGAGTCCGAGGTTGTATTTTGTCGGGAGTGGTCTGTAAATTCCCAAGCCTGTGCTGTAGTCTTTGAAGCGTCCTCGAGGGTGTTTTTTCCAAATCCTGGAAATCGGTTCGGGGAATTGTAATCGATCGGTGAAAGGACACCATGCAAATGAAGCGTTGGAATCACTTTCCAGGCAATGGGATTCGAGTTTGTGTAGCCGGGGCGATCATCGCTTGTGGGCTGGCTGGATTCTCTGGAAATACGGTAGCTCAAGAGGCGCCGAAAATTGTGGCAGCAGATCAAGGAAATACGGGTTTGAAAGATCCAAAAAGTTATTCGCTCGGTTATCAAATTGGTAAAGATATGGCTGGAGCGGGCCTCGAATTGACCGACTTCGACACGAAAGAGTTGTTGGAAGGTTTTTCTGATGGATTGCTCAAGAAGTCGAAGATGACCGAAGAGCAAATGATGGCAGCATTCAAAACTTTGCAGGAACGCATTCAGTCGAAGATGATTGAGACGGGCCGCAAGAATTTGGAGAAGGCCAACGAGTTTCTCAAGACGAACAAAGACAAAGAAGGGGTTCAGACCACCAAGTCTGGGCTTCAGTACTCCGTGATTCAAGCTGGTAAGGGGAAGGCCCCTACGTTGACGAGCACGGTAAAGGTTCACTATGAGGGCAAGTTGTTGGATGGGACTGTCTTCGACAGTTCGATTGCACGCAAGGAGCCGATTGAGTTTCCAGTCAACGGTGTGATCGCTGGTTGGACGGAAGCATTGCAGCGCATGAAGGTTGGGGACAAGTGGAAATTGTTCATTCCACCCGGATTGGCTTATGGAGAACGTGGTTCGCCACCTGACATTGGACCGAACCAATTGTTGGTTTTCGAAGTCGAGCTTTTGGACGTTAAGTAGTCCGATAGCTCGTGTTGGTTGACGATGAATTGTAATGTTCGATCGCAGATGGGAATGGACTCAATGAGTAAGTCGCCGGGTGAGTCGCAGAATAGGTCGTTGGGTGATTCAATTTCTCAAAACGATTTGTATTCACGAGTCGCTACGCATCTTGCGAGCGGCTCGGAGGTTCGACAAGAGCATCTGCTTGCTCATTGGGATCGGTTAACAGAAGCTCAGCGAGTGCAACTCGGTGAGCAGATTTTGGGAATCGATTTTGAAATTCTCAATCGAGAGATTCGCAGTGGGCTTTCGACGCAAAACGAAGTCCAGGTGGATTGGTCGGCCCTCGCGATGCGAGCTGAGTCGCCGGATGCTGTCCGGTTATCGGACAGCAGTTCGGAGATTTTGCAGCGAGCCGATGAAGAGGGTGCTCGGGCGCTTTCAGCCGGTAAGGTCGCAATGATCTTAGTAGCTGGAGGGCAGGGGACACGTTTGGGATTTGATCAGCCCAAGGGGATGTTTCCCATTGGACCTGTATCGGGACGGACGTTGTTTCAGATGCATGTCGACTCGTTGCTTGGAGCGGTGCGGACCTTTGGCGCATCGATTCCGTTGTTGATCATGACGGGGCCATCTACGGACAAGCCGACGCGGGAGTATTTTGCCAAGCATTCGAACCTTGGGTTAGGTTCCGATGATTTGAAGTTCTTCGAGCAGGGCACGATGCCTGCTTTTGATTCACAGACGGGGCGTATTTTAATGGACTCACCGAGTTCCATTGCGCTCAGCCCCGATGGCCATGGCGGGGTGCTACGGGCATTGGAGAAAAATGGGTTGCTTGATTGGGCGAAGGAACGTGGGATTGAGCAGTTCTTTTACGCGCAGATCGACAATCCGCTTGTGAGGGCTTGTGATCCTCGATTGATCGGATTGCATCGAGTAGCCGGTTCGCAGGTTAGCACTCAGGTTGTACCCAAGCGATTTGCTACCGAACGGGTAGGCAATGTAGTGAAGGTAGATGGCAAGACCCAGATTATCGAATACAGCGATTTGCCCGAGTCGGCAGCGGTTCAGACTTTGGCCGATGGGTCACTGAAACTATGGGCGGGTAACATTGCCGTGCACGTTTTTGATGTGGCTTTTTTAGCGGCTTGTTGTGGTTCGAGCGATGCATTGCCCTTTCATCGCGCAAAGAAGGCTGTTGCATATGTTGACGAGCAAGGGGTTCAGTGCGTACCGAAGGAGCCCAATGCGATCAAGCTTGAACGATTCGTATTCGATTTATTGCCGGCGGCCGAGAGGACGTTGGTGGTGGAAGTCAGGCCGAGCGAAGCGTTTGCGCCGGTGAAAAACGCATCGGGATCAGCGACAGATACGCCGGAGACATCGCGGCAAGCGATCAGTGATTTGCATCGGCAGTGGTTGGAGCAATCAGGAGTACGCGTTGCTCAGGGTGTGCAGGTGGAGATTCATCCGATGTGGGGCTGGGATGCTATTGAGGTTCAGCGCAAGCTAACCAGCGACCGGCGGAGTGAGGCTCCGTTGGTGATCGAGAGCGATACATATTTTACGTAGTTGTGCCTTGGGCTACTTGATGTCTAAGCGTTGCTACTACGGGTCGGTTTGTTGGATTGATTGAGCGATAAGTACGATTAAAAAAAGTTTCTCAAACCATGACACTTCATGCAGTAATTATGGCCGGCGGATCGGGTACTCGGTTTTGGCCAGCGAGTCGCCAAGAGACCCCCAAGCAGTTGTTGAAGATGGGAGGTCCAAGGTCGATGTTGCAGACGACCTATGATCGTTTGCAGGGGTTGGTCTCGAGCCAGCATGTACTCGTAGCGACCAATAGTCAGTTGGTTGAATCGGTGACCAAGCAGTTACCTGATTTGCCGATCGAGCACATTATCGGAGAGCCGTTCAAGCGAGACACGGCGCCTTGTATCGGAGTTGCGGCTTCGTTGGTTATGGCAGCGGATCGCGAGGGGGTGATGGCCGTTATGCCGTCGGATCACGTCATTGAGCCTCGAGGGGAGTTTCATCGAGCGATTCAGGCGGGGGTGAAGTTGATCGAGCAGGATCCTGAGCGAATCGTCACCTTTGGGATCCGTCCGACGTATCCGGCGGAGTCCTTTGGGTACATTCAGCGTGGGGTTGGAATTGAAGCCGGAGCTGGTATCAGCGCCTTTGGCGTCGAGCGATTTCGAGAGAAGCCGAGTCGAGAGAAGGCGCAAGAGTACTTGGATGCGGGCACTTTTTATTGGAATGCCGGAATTTTTCTTTGGAAAGCGCGGACGATTCTAGAAGCGATTCGCGAGTATGAGCCGCAGATGTACGAACATCTTCAAGCGATCTCCAAGGCGATCGGGACGCCGGACTTCCAACGGGTGTTTTTTGAGCATTTTGAGCAGATTAAGGGCAAGTCGATCGACTTTGCTGTGATGGAGAGGCATCCGAAGGTTACGGTGATCGAAGCGCCGTTTCATTGGGATGACGTAGGGAGTTGGCAAGCGATATCGAGGTTGATCGCTACCGATGGGCAGGGAAATGCGGTCGAAGGGCCGTATTTAGGAATCGACTCGAAGAATATGATCATTCGATCCGAATCGAATCACTTGGTGGTTACTATTGGAATGGAAGAGACCATTGTGGTTCACACGAAGGATGCGACTTTGGTTGCACCGAAGCGTGAGGAGGAGCGAGTGCGTGAGGTGGTCAAGCAGTTGCAGGAGTTGGGGCTCAGCGAATATCTGTAGAAGACTATTTGTAGAGCTTCTTGAATCGGATAGTTGATCCAGTTCATCCCTGGCTTATATTGTTAAATTAGTATGTTCGATAATGCCGAAGAGAGCTTTGGCTAAGAAGGCGTTCGCCTAGGTGGGGTAGTCCGAAGGGCTATGGGAGGTTGGTGTGACAGATAGTGATGTCGCAGGGATTGCATCCCAGGAAATCCTGAATCGATTGCCCGAGGGCGTTGCTGTGCTTTCGCCGTCGTTAGTGATTGTTTGGTCGAACCAATGTTTCAACGATTGGTTTGGGGGTGTGGATCGAACGGGACAAGATTTTTATTCTGCGTTGGGGCATCCGGAGGTTCAAGGCTCGGTGGGTTGTCCGATGGAGAATTGTTTGCGGCGTCCGACTCGTTGCACAGCTACATTAAAGACGGAACCGACGGCTAGCAGCGCGACTCCTTCTTACTATCAAGTTCAAGCGGTTTCATTGAAGGCTTCTGCGTCTGGCGTTGCAGATCCATTGGATGGTGGTTTGCGTGGTAAGGGAACTGCGGTATCTGAGTTGCATCCGGCGAGAACCGGGGAGCTTGAAGACCAAGAGATATCGGGTGATTCGGCGGTGGGTGATCTCAATGCCGGCGAAGGCATCTCAAAGCGGCGAGTGGATGATGTGGCTGCATCTGCAAAAATCGTCGTTACCATTCGCGACATTACCGAAGAGGTTTTGCAGGAGCAGAAGTTAGCAGCGATTCACCAAGCGGGAGCCAAGTTGACGGACTTGAAACCCGATGAGATTTTCGCGATGGATGTCGAGCAGCGGATTGAGCTTTTAAAAGACAACATCCGTCACTACACCGAAGACCTTTTGAATATCGAAGTGATCGAGATTCGGCTGTTGGAGCATCCGACAGGAAATCTGATCCCGTTGCTTTCGGTTGGGATCGATCAAGCGGCGGCGGATCGTCGATTGATGGCGAGTCCGTCAGGCAATGGAGTTACGGGGTTTGTAGCTGCCAATGCCGTAAGTTATTTATGTCGGGACACGGCGAGTGACCCTATGTACTTGGAAGCTTTCAAGGGTGCTCGCAGTTCGTTGACGGTGCCGATATTGCTGCATGAAGAAGTGATCGGAACGATCAATGTCGAGAGTCCGAAGCTTGCTGCATTCACGGAGAGTGACCAGCAGTTCTTGGAGATTTTCGCAAGAGATGTAGCCGTTGCATTGAATACCTTGGAACTCCTCGTAGCGCAGCGTTCCAATGCCGCTCAGCAGAGTTGCGATGCGATCCACGCTGCGATCGCTTTACCTTTAGATGACTTGTTACTCGATTCCGTCTTCTTGATGGAAAAATACATTGGGCATGATCCGGAGACCGTTACGCGATTGCGGAGTGTATTGACCAAGGCGAGGAGTATCAAGAAATCGATACAGACCATTGGACAGTCCTTGGCTCAGCATGACGTAGCGAACAATCAAGAGTTAACCGAGCACTATGCCAAGCTCAACGGTCGCCGGATCTTGGTGGTCGACCCGGACGAGAATGTTCGAAATGACGCTCACGCATTGCTTGAACGCTACGGATGTGTTGTCGAGACAGCTCATTGCGGCGACCAAGCTGTATCGATGGTGCGCAGCACCGACGAGAAGTACGATGTGATCCTTTCGGACATCAAGTTGCCTGACTATTCCGGCTATCAATTGATGCTGCGTTTACAAAAGCTCATGTCCTATGTGCCGATCGCGTTGATGACTGGTTTTGGGTATGATCCAGGGCATTCGATTGTCAAAGCCCGACAAGCGGGGTTGCATCGCAAAGCGATTCTTTACAAACCGTTTCATCTTGATCAGTTGCTCAGCGTCACTGAGATGTTGATCGAGGAAACACCCCCTACGTCGTCCAACCCTTAAGTCGCGATCTTGCTTGTTTTTTTACGTACTCTATTATTCTTGGCCTTTGTTCTTGGCCATATTGGGTTTTGGGTCACCCTATACAACCGGATCAATGCTACTGGGTTCAAGCGAGCGTGGATCAAGTTGACCGAAAAGGTGATCGTACTCACTTGTCTAGCACTTCCCTTTGTGCTGTTGCTGGTAGACACCTGGACGCATCATCCTCAAGCTTGGCGACTCGACAAAGCGCTCTATGCGTATTTGGTCAACTCTGATTTGAGTTACTTCTCGATTGCAACGATGTTTTACATTGGGTTTGCCATCGGTTGTTTTTTCGTTCAAGGACCGGTGTGGTTAGCGTATCGACCTGTGTTTCACGTCGCGCGCGATCGATATAGCGTTGAGCAGACTCACATCGAAAGACATTTGCATCGAGTCAATCCTCATTGGGAGTTAGGGGCGATTGCCAAGCGTAATCTTTATTTGCCAGGCAACGAGATTCTCAGTCTGGAGGCTAACACGAAGATCTTGTGGATTGATCGGCTTCCTGAAGGTTTTGAAGGGATGCGGATCGGTCACTTTTCAGATATTCACTTGATGGGTGAAATACCCGATCCGTATTACCGAAAAGCGGTGGAATGGTTGGCGGGCGAAAAGATTGAACTGCTTTGTTTGACCGGTGATCTGCTCGATGAACCGGATTCCTTAGGGAGTCTCGAAACAATTTTTAGTGGATTGTTAGAGGGTGTACCCAAGCTATTCGTTTTGGGGAATCACGACCGAGCTTGCGGGATCCCAGACGAGATTCGCGCCGCGATGAGTGGATTGGGTTGGTTGGATGTTGGACTTGAAGACCGCGTCTTAAAGACCTCAAGAGGGGATCTCTACGCTTTGGGAAATGAGCGCCCTTGGTTTACGAGGCAAGCTGGAACTGGATTTCGAGCTAAGGGGATCAGAGAACCGAGCGAGAAGGATTTGATTTTGGCCGTCTCTCATTCGCCCGATCAGTGGAGATGGGGACGCGATGAGCAAGCGCATTTGATGCTTTGTGGACATACACATGGCGGACAAGTCCGGTTTCCTTGGATTGGACCGATCATTGCTCCTAGCCATTTCGGTAGCCGATTCGCTTCGGGTGTTTTTGAATTGGATTCGACGCTGATGCACGTCAGCCGTGGGATGGCCGGGGTGCAACCGTTGCGTTGGGGATGTTTGCCCGAGATAACCGTTTTGGAACTCCGCTCGAAAAAGATATAATCCTACCGGCGATTTCACCCCTGCCGTAATATTCGCTACTTCACCGAAGTGTGTCTGAAGGTTACATTCTAGAACTTCTAATAACCCCGAAATCCATAATGAAGTTTCCGGAATCTCCCGAAGAAGGTTTCAATCCCGAAGCGGGCTTGAGTATCGAAGAGAAGGTCACACTCTGCCAGGAGCGGATAGGCTATTGTTTTGCCAATCCGACGCTGGTCGCTTCTGCGTTGACCCATGCGAGTGTTGCTACAAGTCGGACGCATTCGAACGAGAGAATGGAGTTCCTCGGCGACGCGATTCTCGGGATGGTGGTCTGTGAGCATGTTTTCCAGACTTATCCAGAGTACCTTGAAGGGGATTTGACCAAGATCAAATCGATCGTTGTGTCGCGTCGTGTGTGCGCGAAGGTTTCCAAAGCGTTAGGGCTGGAAGACTGTTTGGTGGTTGGACGCGGGATGATGCGGCACGGGATGCCAAGATCGTTGTTGAGCGATGTGTTCGAAGCGGTGGTGGCGGCGGTTTTCCTTGACGGTGGTTTGGATCAAGCGAGATCGTTCATCCTTCGGCATTTGGAGACCGAGATTCGGTTGGCTGCCGAAGGTCACAGCGGTGGAAACTACAAATCGATGTTGCAGCAGTTAGCCCAAGGCAACTTGAAGGGAACACCTGTCTACCGATTGGTAGGAGAGAGTGGACCGGATCACAGCAAGTACTTTGAAGTTGCCGCAGAGATTTCCGGCAAGCGATTTACTTCGGCTTGGGGTAGAAACAAAAAGGAAGCAGAGCAGCGAGCGGCGGGTAACGCGCTCGCGGAGCTTCGGGGCGAGGAAGCCCCGTTTGCGACCAATAGTTTCGTCAACCCGCAGAATCGCCAAAGCGAAGCGGACTAGTCGATCGGAATCAGGTGGATTTCACGGATGTCGACTACAGCAGCCGCGGCTTTCTTTTGAGGTTTCACACGCACGGCCCCTTTTCCTTCGACCAGGCGGACATCGCCGAGCGACTCGATCACGATGTTTTGGAAGTGTCCTGTTTCACGGACCGTCCATTCGATCGTTTCCGATGTGGCCTTAGGGGAGTTTGGCGCGTCGGCTTGGGCGATTCCCGATGCAACTTCCACATGCACAAGGGAGCCACCGTTACCGGCTCCGCAGCCACTATGGATTTCAAGACGGTATAAGCCAGACTTGGGGACTTGCATTTCCCATTCAGCCCAGTCATCGACTTCGGTCCAATAGCCCACAACGTTTTTAAACGTTTCTGGTTCGTATCGAATTCGCGTTCCGTGGGTGATGGCATTCGAGGCGGGTAACGTGATTCCTGCGGGAGTCTTTTTCAAGATGGTAGGTTTGCCCGCAATGGCTTGGTTTAACTTCGATCGCCAATCTTTCCATTCAGCGCCGATCTCCTGAGGGGATTTCATGCCAATGCGCAAGTTCGATGCATTGTTGGTGGTATAGAGTTCTTGGTTGAGTTCTGGATTGATCGAAGGATTGGGCACACATTCCTGCGCGGCGATCGAAGCTTTCCATTTCTCCAATGCCAAGTGCATCGACTTTGCGACTTCAGGGTGTTCCTTGGCTACATTATGCTCCTCGGAGATGTCTTTGCTTAGGTCATAGAGTTCACCCGAGAGGTTTTCATAATCCTCGATCCACTTCCATTGCCCTTTGCGAACGGCACCCGATGGCTTGCTCCCTTGATTGGTGTAATGAGGGAAGTGCCAGAAGAAGGTTCGGTCTTCAGATACTTCGCTTTCGCCGAACCAATGCTTGCGGAGCGAAATGCCGTCGAGAGGTCCGGCACTTCGGCCAATGTCGATCCCGGCGGATTCGAGAAGCGATGGCATTAAGTCCATCAGAGAGACAGGCGTGTCGGTTTGTTTACCTGAAGCGATCTGTTTTGGCCATCGAACAATCAATGGAACCCGCAGTCCACCTTCATAAAGATATCCTTTTCCTGCTCGGAACGGACCGTTATGAGTGACTGGTTCAGCGTGTCCTTCGGGAACATGAAGACCGCCGTTATCGCTGGAAAAGATTACGATGGTATTTGCGGCAGAAGGGGATTCCTCGATCGCTTGGAGCAACCGCCCGATAGATTCATCGAGGGATTCGATGGTGGCTGCATACAAAGGGTTCCAAGCCGCAGAGTTAGCCGCAATACGGTCTTCCCGCTCCTTGAGCATGATGTGCGGGGAGTGGTGGGGTACGTAGCAGAAGTAAGGTTTGTTCGGTTCGCTGTGGGCTTTGATGAATTCGATCGCTTTGTCAGTGATCAAGAATTCGTTTTTACCGCCGGTGGTAAGTGGATCACCATTTCCCGGTGGTTCGAAAGCGATGTCAAAGCCTTGCATGCTAGGGGCTGAGTCTCCACCACCGAGATGCCATTTACCAAAGATACCTGTAGCGTATCCGGCGCGCTTAAGTGTTTCAGCCAGAGTTTGCGAGCTTGGGATCAAAGCGGGCTCGATCAGTGGATGTCGTAATCGTTGAGTGTCCGCGTTAGCTCGCCCTGGAAGATAGGTTGTCAGATGCAGTCGTGCAGGATACTTGCTAGTGAGCAAAGCGGCGCGAGAAGCCGAGCAGATCGACAAGCCGCAGTAGGCGCTGGTGTACCTAATTCCATCTTTGGCCAAGCGGTCCAAGTTAGGTGTTCGATGTTCGGAGCGACCGTAGCAAGCCAAATCGTAGATGCCTAAATCATCGGCCAGGATCAGAACAATATTTGGGGGGGATTCAGTCGAAGGGTTTTGAGCCATTGCTGAACCGAGGAAACTGACAAGGAGTGCAAGGCAAGCGAATCGAAGGAGTCGGATCATGTTTGTTCCTAGCGGGCGTTTTAAAGTTTGTTCAGTGAAGTTTGTGTTGGAGAGGAGAGCTTCAGTCGCAAGGCGAGTTGTTTGACTCAAAGTTGATTGCATGTAATGAGGCGGGCCGAGGGTTCAATGATAGCAAATCGCGGAGCAAAAGGGGTGGTGTTAAGGGGTTGATAAACCACGATGTTTGTGTGTCGTGGGAGAAAATAGAAGTCAATCATGTTTTGGTTTCAATTCGTGGGGCTATGCATCCGATGGACACTCTACGACGGATTGTCGTTTGATTTTCTGGCGTAGTTCAAAGAGAAGCCAAAACGAAATGCTGACTGAGACGACCTCACCGATCGAAGTACCTGCAGTAGCTGCTAGCCGACAGGATGGAGCAGTGAGGGATGGGGATAGTGCATCGGCGGCGCTGGCTGTCCAGGAGGCACTGGGTACACAGGGAGCACTGGGTACACAGGGGGTTGGGAGTCGAGTATCGGGTGGTAACAGAATCGTGTTACGGCCCGGCAGCGGTAGCTCTTTACGATTTCTGCTGCGGCACTTGTCGAGGCAGAGGATGGCGATTGAGGAGTGCGTGGCGATCGAGCAGTGCGTAGCGCAAGAGGGGCCATCTCCGCCGTCAAGCGGCGGTAGATAAATCGAATGCTGGGAGGCAGGCATGAACTGGCGACGCTGGTCCGTAGGGATACTGATTCTTGGAATGCTCGTCGGGCTATCGGCCTATTCGAATCGCAAACGCCTTTTTGCTTCATGGCTTGAGCGGTTCGAAAAAGTTCAATATGGGAGCAAGCGTGATTTGCTTGCGGTCTCCTTTCAAGATTCACGTGTGGAATTTGGACCGGTATTGGTTCACTGCAAGAGTATCGAGGGTGGAAGTATCGATGTGCCGGTCGAGGTCGAGCATCTGAGTGCGACGGTCGATCCAAGTAGTCTCTTCAGTGATGAATTGCTAGTTCACTCGCTTCGTGCTCGCGGCGTGCGACTGCCTTGGTTGCCTCCTGAGCGACTGCGTTGGTCGTTGCCAGAGTACCCTCAATTGCCCGCCACGGCTTCTTTGCAAGCCACTGGTCAGCTACACACGAGTGGCCAGTTGTCTGGCAGCAGCATTGGTGATGAATCGCGTGGTGTAGTCGATATGCGGGAGTGGATTGAATCGAGGGTGATCGATTCGGTTCAGTCATTAGATCGCGATAGCGATCCGCATCGAGCTGCGGTTCAAGAGATGGAAGATCGATTACGAGCATTGGACGCACGACAGCAAGATCTGCGCCAATCGATGCCGGCGGCTTTGTGTGATCGTCAAGTCCTAGCTCCAATCGCCAAGGAGTATCATGCAATCAATCAGAAGTTAGCTGAGACACGGATTGCATGGCGAGATGCAACGAAGGTTCGCGAAAAGAAATGGGCGCAATTGGAAAGCCAACTTTCAGAGCGACTCGATGCGCAAGTTGCACGGATGGTTCCTGATATTGAACCAGAAGTGCGAGTTCAAGCCGTTAGTTATTCACAGCGGATAGAAGAGTCGGTAATGCCATTCTGCAATGCGATCGCAGGCTGGATTACCGAGCGGCCGTTTACAGGCACCGCTGCGGATGCGAAGCGATGGAATCTGGAACGAGGGACATTTCAGGGAACGTTGATCTCGATCGTAGATGGAACATCGGAGATTCCATTCGAGTGCACATATTCATCCGGTGGAGCAAATAACACGACTGGAAGTGATCAAGCTTCTGTCTCCACATGGCGATTCGAGCTACCGAACGCCCAAGGGATTTTAACGATCAAAGCCCGCTGGGAGGATAGTAAGCTCGAGCGTTGGAAGATGGATTGTGACTGGAAACGGTCAGCCGCAGCAGTGTTAACCACCCAAAGTAGCGAGGGTGATCAAGGTCGATCGATATCGATTCAAGTTGTACAAGACGAATCTGATCGGACGTTGCGAGTCAGCGCTCCTTGGAATAGTGCCATCAGAAGTGAGCATCGATTCGTGTCTACCTCGGAACCCCCTTCTGTTCGAGGAGCTCTGGTGTTTCAGTCAAGGGTTGGAGTTCAACGGCAATCAACCCCAGGGGACAGATACGTTGCAAAAGAATCAGTATTGGTTGAGCCTAAGAGTTTATTCGAAATCGAGCAGTCACTTGGTGCCAAGAAAGAACAATGGATGCGAGGAGAAAGCACGCGGCTTAAAGCGATGTTGACCGAGTGTCTTGCAGTTCAAAGCAGTCGCGAAAAGGTCAAGTGGGAAGCGGGGGTGTTGCAAAGCTTTGATAAGATGCGAAGCATCGAGCAGCAACTAGCTCTCTGGCGTGGAAGTTGGGATCAAATCGTTGGATTGCCGCAGTTTCGCGTCGGTAGTAAGTTCACTGGACATCCGGATCGATAGTAGATCGTAGTGGATAGTTGAAAGTGGATAGTTGAGAGTGGGGCTACTGAGGAAGAATAGTGGCCAATATGTTTGCGATTCGGGCCCAGTTCCGTACCTGTGCCTGTGCCTGAGGTCTTGATCTTGCTCTAGCTCGGATACCGGGAACAGTTTAGTTGCATTCCGAAGTAGTTCGTGTGTTGAACGAAGGTAATACCCACTACAGGCTGCTTTCGATTACGAGCACGAGCACCGTTTCACTGAGCACGAGTACTGTTTCACTGACCACGAGTTCGGCGCTGCAAAACAGATAGCAATAACAGCTAATAAAATTCCCGAAGAACCGACAGTTGAGAGTGGATAGTTGAAAGTGAATAGCTGAGAGTGGATAGCGGTACGGGTTTAGGGGGTGGGTGCATTCGGTACGTAGACCGAAACTCTGCTACCATCTTTGATTTTCTCTGGTGGGTAGAGCACGATAGAGTCCCCTTCGTTCAGTCCGCTTGTGATTTGTGCGAAGTCGCGGTTCTTGATTCCAACGCTGACTTCGACCCGTTCGACGCTTGGGTATCCGAAGGCGTTTGAGCGATAGCGGTAGACGAACCAAGATTGAGCGTTTGATTCCAGAGCGCCGGTTGGGACAAACATCCCCTCTGCGGGACTTGAGTCGACCACGATCCTCGCTTCGATTCGGTAACCGTCTCCAAGTGTTTGTCGTTCTTCCCAGGGCTGATCGAGGTCGACCAGGACGCGAACGCGTTTTTCTTCGACGCCGAGGGCGGAGACTTTCAGAAAAGCGGCAGGTTCAATACGTCGAACTCGGCCTGAGAGGGCTTGATCGCTCCCCCATCTTTCGATCCAAACTTTGTTGCTTGGTCGAATACTTACAGCAGCAGTGGACAGCACATCGATTTGTACTTCCATCTCGCGAGGGTCACCGACTTCAAGCAGTGGCGAGCCTGGTGTGATTACACCTGCATCTTCGTGGAGGACTCGCAAGACGGTCCCGTTTATGGGCGATTTGATTTCGAAAGGTGTATTTGGTTGCTGAGTATCGATAGCCAAAGCTGCTTCGGCGACACTGTATTCATGTTGAGCGATTGATCGGAAGAAGTTCGCTGCGCGGAGTCCGGCATTTGCGGATCGGAAACTATGTTCGATCTGATCGAATTCCGCTTGAGCGATGGCATTCGTCGCCAAGAGCTTTTTACCTCTAGAATAATTGTGGTCGGCAAGCTCTAGCGATTCATTCGCTACTTTGATCAGTTCATCGGCTCGTTCGATAGCAGCTTGTGATGCCCGCAATCGGCCTTCGCCTTGAAGTCTCTCCCGTGCATCGAGAAGAGATGGATCGGCGGGTTCGAGCAGGGCAAGTCGCGTGCGATCTTTCTCGATAGGGTCCCCTGGGTGAAGCTCGATACGAGCTAGTTTGCCTGTGATTGGAGAGGTTATGGTGTAGCGTTCGCGGATTCTCGTCTCGCCGTCATCTTCGATGGACTGTTCGATAGATCCGATATCGACTCGACCGAGTTCTACGGGGATAGGAGATTCTGAGAATCCGAACCAAGCCAATGCGCAAAGACCCAATATCAGCAGGGCAGCAAACCCGATATTTCTCGGAGACCAAGTATTTGCAGAGGGGTGAACGGGAGGCACTTGGCTATTCCCTGACTTTTAAAACGTTGATTATTTCAAGCTTGGATGCCATGTGAGCTACCATGAGGCAGCACAATGCTGTGGCTGCTGCAATGACACTGAGGGTGTAGGCGATGGTGCTTGGGGCGAAGACCATAGGAAGTCGGTGGCTATCTGTATCCAAAGCGGTGATCATCCCGTATGCAAAAGTATAACCGAATGGGATACCTATCGGGATAGCAAGAAGTGTAATGAGAATAAGTTCGAGCAAGAGGATCCAGAGGATTTCCTTTTGACGGTATCCCAAGACGCGCAGCGTAGCCAGATCGCGAGCGCGTTCGCTAAAAGTAATCAGAGCTGAGTTGTAAGTGACTCCTAGGGTTATTAAGGCTGCAAAGATAGCGTTTATGAATCTCATGACGCTGGTGCTTCTCGAGAGTAGTTCGCGGAAGTTCGCCAGCGTTGCTTGTCGATTTAGTACACCGCATACTACTGGCGTCTTCTTGATTCGCTGATAGATATCATCTCGATAGTTTGAATCTAAGGTAAGGAATACTCCCGAGAGTCGATCACCTTCACGCATCCATTCGTGCAAGGTCGCTCGATCGATATAGGCGCTTGGGCCAGTGTAGTTTGCAAAGATGCGATCGATGGGTAAGCGTCGCCGGCGGTGTGCTCCTTCGAGGACTTCGACTTCGACGAAATCACCTTGGCCTAACCCTAGTTTCTCGGCGAGTTTTTTGTTGATAACAATTCCTCCGTAAGGCTGCGGTTTAGAAGTGTGGTTGGAGGCATCGAGGATGCGAAAAAGTTCGGCATTCGGATCGAGACCTAAGATTGTTAGGCGCTCACGTTGGTTCCCATTGTGCAGTTGCACTGGTACCGCTCGAAAACCTTCTACCCGTTTAACCCCTGGCCATTGGCTTATTTCATGCATCGACGATTCGTTCTTTGATTCGTCAAATGTGAGTTGAAAGTCGTGGCGTTGGCACTGAGAGAATTGGTGTTCTAAGACACGCTCGATCGTGGACTGAAAAAACGAGCTGAGAATCAAAAGAGATACGCCGAGAGATAAGCCAAGGATAGAGAGCAGAGTCAGTTTTGGATTCGCCAGCATACGCAGGAGTACCAAACGTAGGATCGGAGACATTCTCGCTATTGAAGTAGAGCGCTGAGACCAGAGGGCTAGGAAGCGAGCCGCGTTTGGCTGAAGGTTCCCGGCTTGCATCGCCAGAGCTGGAGGTAGTTTGACGACTTGAATGAGCCCAGACCAAGCCCCCAAGGCTGCGACGGCGGCTCCGAGCAATACGGCTCCGATCCACTCCCATCCGAAGGGTACTTGGATGATTTCCGGAAAACGGAAAAACTCTTTGTAAATTCCGCTTAATGCGTTTGCGAATCGCAATCCGACTAAGACCCCGAGCAGTACTCCGGCTCCGATCCAAATCGAAATGACTTGCAGTACATGCCAAGCGATTTCGTGGACACGATACCCGAAGGCGCGCAGGGTTGCGATCCGTTCGCGTTGTTGACCGATCCAACGGCTGAAGACCATATGCAGCAGGAATATCGTAACGCTCAAGAAGATTGCAGGAGCGAGAAAAGCCATGGTTCGCAATTCGTTTAACTCATCGCGTATCCTAGCGTGAGATTCTTGGTCTTCCCGAAGGATCGAACCAGTCCCACCATAATCGGAGAGCAGTTCGTCGATCTGCGTTTGTATCTTGCGACCATCGGTGGGATTCTCAAGCTCCACGGCTAGATGATTAAACGCACCATCCATATTCCATACGGCTTCGAGTTTCTCCCTCGGTGCCCATACGATTCCATAAAGGCGGTTGTCGGAGAGGAGCAGTCCAGGTTGTACAACGTAGATCGAGTCGGGGGAGAGTCCGATACCGACTATATGCAACAGATCTCTTTTCCCCCCTAAGTTGGCTTGAAGCGTATCGCCGAGCTTTAGGCTATGCGCTTCTGCAAACAGTTCGCTGACGACGACTTCGGTTTCGGCCCCAAGTTTTGGCAAGCGACCTTTGCGAAGGTACAGAGCGTCTAGGGATTTGGTTTCAATGGAGACGAGTCTTGCAGTGACTGGTTCCGAGAGGTTGGGGAAGTCCAAGATAGCTTGGCGTACGATGCGGCCCGAGACTCGGGTGACACCTGGAATCTCAAGAATGCGATCCAACAGAGAGTTCGGAGCGCGGACGAGCGAAGCCCAAGCGTGAGCGAAGTGGTAGTGAGCATAGTACTGATCTCGGCTTGCCTCCATCGATCGGATGGTGCTCGTGGACATGATGAAGGTAGCTATACCGCAGGCGAGTAAGCCGACGATGGCAACCCCTTGTTTCCACAACCGCAGGATATCGGAGATGAGTAGTCGCTTGCGAGCATTCATCGAGCAGTCGCCGCTCTAAATCGAAATGGTGCTTGTCGATGAAAAATTACCATTGCAGAGAACTTGCTGGCTGAGGGTTTAGGTTTTCATCGATACGAGCGATTTGTCCATCAGAAAGACGGATTACGCGGTTAGCCATATTGGCGATGGCTGCGTTGTGGGTGATTATCACAACGAGCGTACCGAGCTCTCGGTGGATGCGAGCAATTGCATCCAAAACGATTGCACCTGTTTTCACGTCAAGGGCGCCGGTTGGTTCGTCGCAGAGCAAGACTGCCGGATTTTTTCCGATTGCGCGTGCGATGGCTACGCGTTGTTGTTCACCACCGGAGAGTTGTGCAGGGTAGTGCGTTGCGCGGTTCTCGAGGCCGACGAGTCGCAGGGCATCGATTGGTTCCATCGGTGCATTCGCGATTTCCGTCACCAATCGCACGTTATCGAGCGACGTTAAGCCGGAGATGAGATTGTAGAATTGGAACACGAACCCCACGTGTTCTCGGCGATACTCGGTCAACGCGTGCTCATCGCAAGCCGAGAGATCTTGGTCGCGAAACACGAGCGTGCCGTCTGTGGGAGTGTCGAGTCCCCCGAGAATGTTTAGCAGTGTCGATTTACCGGAGCCTGAGGCACCGAGGATCACGACAAACTCGCCTTCGAACAATTGCAAATCGATTCCGCGAAGCGCATGGACTACGGAATCCCCCATCGGATAGGACTTGCTTAGTTGTTTGGCTTCAAAGAGTGGACGGCGTGGAACGCTCATTCCATTATGGTAGCTGACGGAATCGATAGCACCAACGAAGTGTGGAAGGATTATCGAGTGAGCCTAGCGGTAGGATTTGAAGTTGCCGTAGTTCAGGGTTCCAGAGAAGCTTGCCGAGAGTGACTTCAAGTTGGATTTTCAAGAACTCGTTTCCAGGTCGAGTCCATGTCCCGGTCCAAGAATTCCCGTCGATATGGGCTTCGTGCCAATGGTGGTTTGAGTCGCCGTCTGCGTCGAGGATTCGGTAGGTGCTTCCGAGAAACAGGGCAGGGCGGGTGATACGGCAGGCGAAATCGAGTTCTAAGGATTGGTTGTCATCGAGACAACGGGCGGCGAGGGACCAGTGTCCGTGTCCTGACAATCCGACTCCGAGCGCGACGTGTTGTAGGTCAGGGCCGAGTGGTTCGAGGACGACTTGTTGTAATGGCGGATCGCTGGGCCAAGCCAATTGCGCATCGGTAGTGATCGACTCCAGGAAGGTAGATCGCTTCAAGGCTGCAGATGATGTTTCATCGATAGCCATGAAGTGAGTGAATCTATCGCCGGCTTTGCAGAACGCGAGGGTGGTGCATACCGAAGGAGATTCTTGATTCTCGCTGGATACTTCGGTGGGAGCAGAATGGATTTCGAGTAGCTTTGACATCGCCTAGTTGCCAGTTGTAGGGCGACGGCAGTTGAAATCCGATGCGAAACGGGACTCGGTGGATGCAGCGGCGCGGCTTAAGGTTTCGTTGGATTGGAGGGTGATGGGGGTACGTGTAACGATTCCCATCATGAATCGATTGGCGACTTGAAGCATTTGAGAATCGAGACTTCCTTCTTGGGCCATTTGCTGTGTCGATGTGTGTTTCGATTCGTGGTTCGAAAGGGTGGTGCAGTTGGCTTGAAATTGCATGAACTGGTAGTTCAAGTGTGCGCGATGGGCCATTCGCATCATGTCGATGACTTGATCGACTCCGCAGGTATTCGAATCGGAGTTTTGCATCGCGAGAACGGGAAGATTTCTCGCCGACTTCCAGTCAGCAAGTGCTCGCTTATGGTTTGGAAAGGGGCCGTTGCAAGCGACAACGCCCGCGAACGCGCTTGGGTTTCGCAAGCCGATCCATTGGGCCAAGGTAGCTCCGCTGCCGAATCCAGCGATAAAGACGTTGTCCGTATTGATCGACAAGGACTCACTGAGTTGTTCGATCGCTTGAAAGACACATTCTTCCGCGAGGATGTATTCCGTTAAGGTGTTACCCCATTGGAACAGGCGTGGTGATTTGCGAGATGGGCGGGTGGCGCGTACGGACAAGCCGACGTAATTGCGCATGCTCAGATCGGGCATGATTTCATCGAGTTCGCATTCGCTGCTGTGCTGAGAATGCAACCAGATGACCAACGGGTACTGATAACCCGATTCGTAGTGTTCAGGGACGAAGATCCGATGTGGGAAGCTTATAGAAGGTGGGGCTTTCAGGGGGCTTCGCGAACCCGAATCGGTTCCGTGTTCTCCCGAGAAATCCATCGCGTCTGCGGCGTTTGAAAACCCGTGATCCAAGCGTTTTGTTTGGTTTTCTAGCAAGAAGCTGTTCAGGCGGCTCATTCCAGAGTTTCCTTCGACGAGCGGACTTGGATCAAAAGGTTTTACGGTATGTTTTCAGGTGGTTGCGTTTTCTTAGCCACTTGCGGTTTGTAGGGGGAAATCGAGCCTTGCGTCAATGCCACCCTCGTCGGATCTAGGCAACTGGGCTAGCATTATTGTTTTCTGTGTTGAGAGTACACAGCAGCGACAGAGGTATGCGAAGCAATGACGTTGAATGCAATGACTTTAAATCAGGTAAGCGGCGGGAAGCCTTGGGCGATTTATCACGAGCATGAGCATTGGTTCAAACCGTTGTTCGCGGAGCTTGAACGCCGAGGAATCCCCTGGGTGCGACTTGATCCTCGCGGTCATTGGTTTGATCCGAGTGAGTCGAGCAGTCCGTATGGTTTGGTTTTTAATCGGATGAGTCCATCTGCATATTTGCGGGGTGGGATTCAGGGGATGTTCTTTACGCTCGATTGGCTGGCGCATCTCGGGCGGCTTGGTGTGCCCGTGATCAATGGACTCGATGCGTTTACGATTGAGACGAGCAAATCCAAGCAGTTAACCTTGTTGGAGGAATTGGGGTTAGGGTATCCGCGTTCAAGGGTCTTGAATCATACAACCCAAGTTACCGAAGCGTCCGTTGGATTGCGATTTCCCGTGGTATTCAAAGCGAACATCGGTGGATCGGGGGCAGGTATTGTCCGATACGATTCGCTTGAGGGGCTCGAGCGAGCAGCACAGCAGGGTTCGCTAGATTTCGGTGTGGATCACACCGCGTTGTTGCAGGAGTACACGCCTGCTCGAGGTAGTAAAATCACCCGTGTTGAGTTGCTTGGAGGGAAGTTCCTCTATGCGATCGATGTTCATTTAACAGGGGATACATTCAACCTGTGTCCAGCCGATATTTGTCAACGCTCCGACGGGGTGGAATTGCAGCGGGCTGCATGTCCGATCGATGCGCCGAAGTCCGGGTTGAAGGTTCAAGCGGCGAGTCCTTCTACCGAAGTGATCAAAGCTTGTGAAGCCATCATGCAGCGAGCGAAGATCGACGTTGGTGGTATTGAGTTTATGGTCGACGATCGGGACGGAAGAGTGGTTTACTACGACATCAACGCGTTGTCAAATTTCGTGGCTGATGCTACGAACGTAGTGGGACTCGATCCCTTTGCTCGACTTGTCGATTACATGGAAATGCGGGTGGCAACAGCCCAGCGGGCGAAAGCTTAACGCAAGGAGATAGCGATGCGTTTTGGATATTGGCTACCGGTCTTTGGCGGTTGGTTGAGGAACGTCGAGGACGAGGGGATGCAAGCTGACTGGGGGTATGTCAAACGGCTTGCGCAGCGAAGCGAGGAGATCGGGTTTGATTTAAGCCTCATTGCCGAGCTGAATCTCAACGATATCAAAGGTCAATCAGCTCCATCGCTCGATGCTTGGTCAACAGCCGCGGCTTTGATGGCCGTCACCGAACGGATCGAATGGATGGTGGCCGTACGCCCGACGTTTCATGCTCCTGCATTATTGGCTAAGCAAGCAGCGAATATCGATCGAATAGGTGGAGCAGGTCGGTTGAGTTTGAACGTTGTGTCGAGTTGGTGGCAGGATGAAGCGGAGAAGTATGGAGTTCAATTCGAGCAACATGACCGACGCTATGAGAGGACAGAAGAGTGGCTCGATGTAGTCGACGCATTGTGGAGTCGTGATGGGGTCGATTATGAAGGAGCGTTTTACAAGATCAAGCAAGGGGTGTTGCAGCCGAAGCCTTTGACGCAGCCCAGGCCGACCATTTATGCAGGTGGCGAGTCGGAAGCTGCGAAAGATTTGATCGCTCGAAAATGTGATGCTTATGTGATGCACGGGGATCCACCCGAGCGCATTGCTCCGAAGATTCGAGATATGCAAAACCGCCGCGATGCACTTGGACTGCCACCAATGCGATTTGGGGTTGCCGCTTATGTCATCACCCGTCCGACGATTGGGGAAGCCCAAGCCGAGTTGCAAAGGATTACCGATGTGAAACACTCGGCGTCGGGTTACGCAAATTATCAGCAATGGCTGGCAGGTACCCAGTTGGAACGACGGGTCAGCCTCGAAGACTATTCGGTAAGCAATCGTGGATTGCAAGCTGGATTAGTTGGATCTCCCCAACAAGTTCAGGATCGGATCGGGGAATTTGCAGAGATTGGGGTGGATTTATTGCTGCTACAGTGCAGTCCGCAACTCGAAGAAATGGAACGATTCTCCGAATGTGTGATCAAGCACTTTGGAACTATGGGGGTTGGTGGGTAGAATAGAGCATGGCTAAATCGAAGGGCGCAAGTTCTCCTGCGTCCGTGCCGTTCCCTCCCTCGAATGTTTCCCCACCATGTCCTCGATTCCCTGGTCGATCTCCGAAGATTCCCTGGATGTCAATTTTTCTGTCCCGCAGGTTATGCGGCTGCGGTTTACGAAGGACTGCTTTGGGGCGGACTGGGAGAACGTACTTCCGATCTTCCAAAGCAACGCAGGAGAACAAGGGGGAGCGAGCAAAGCTAGGTTGCAATGGTGGATCGATGCATCGGTGCTTGCAGCCGACCCGAGTCTCGAAAATCAAATCCAACAGCGAATCGCTGAGAGCTCCGATTCCCTGGAACTTGTCTCCGAGATTCACCGAGTCGAAGGAGGAGAGCAAGTCAAAAATGATGAGCAAGCAGTAAACCGAATTTTCTCCACAATCGAGCGAGATGGCCTGGATCGGCGATCTTATATCGTGGTTGTCGGTGGCGGAGCGGTGCTCGATGCGGTCGGTTACGCCGCAGGAATTGCTCACCGAGGTATTCGCTTGGTTCGCTTTCCAACTACGACTCTAGCCCAAGCGGACTCGGGTGTAGGGGTTAAGAATGCGATTAATGCGTTCGGGAAGAAGAACTGGAAAGGAACGTTTGCCGTGCCTTGGGGAGTCGTCAACGATCAACGACTTCTTGCCAAACTACCTGATCGCGATTTTCGCGCAGGGTTTTCCGAGTCGGTCAAAGTTTCGTTGCTCAAAAGTCCCTCCGCGTTCCGGTTTCTTTGTCAGCATGCCAAAGACATCGCAGCCAGAGACTGGACAGCTGTCATGCCGGCGATTCGCTCGAGCGTCTTGATGCACCTGCACCACATCACTCATGGCGGAGATCCTTTTGAGATGCAAGAAGCCCGCCCGTTGGATTACGGGCATTGGTCCGCCCACAAACTCGAACAAAATACCAAGTACCGTCTTCGGCACGGAGAAGCGGTATCTATCGGCGTAGCGCTTGATACACTCTATTCGCATCTGATGTTTGGACTCGACCGCAGCGATGCGATCGGAGCCGTCAACGCACTGATCGATTTGCAACTACCGATCTATGATTCAGCGCTCGAATCGCAATCGGTTTTCGATGGTTTAGAAGAATTTCGGCAACATCTCGGTGGAAGATTGACCCTGACGATGCTCAAAAGTGTAGGTCAAAGCGTTTCGGTTCACGAAGTGGACCGAAGCAAGATGGAACAAGCGATTGCTTGGCTCAAGGAATTGGATTCGATGCGAGTTGATAGAGCTGCTTCGTCGGAAGTACCCGTTGGGCAGCATCAGGGAAAGAGGGACGAGTGAGCATTTACGGACTCGTGCGATTCGAGCTTCAAGGAAGCTTGGTTTCGTTCTACGCAGGTGTAGAAGAACTGCAACGCGGCGATTGGATCGTCTGCCGCACGGAAAGCGGATTGCGCATCGGTCGCTTTGTCGCTTGGTGTTCGCAAGCGGACGTCGAAGCAGATTTAAGTGGAACTCAAGTGATTTGTGTGAGAAAAGCTACACAAGAGGATCGATGGCTGTGGAAGCAATTGCTTGATCTCAACCAGAAGTGTTTGCCCGTGTGCCAAGAGTATCTCGATGCGAACGGGGCAACGGATACTTTGTTGGAGATTGAGTCAAGTTTAGATGGCTACGATGTGGTATTTCATTACTTGGGCGAACCGAGTTCGAAGGCTTGTGAGTTAGAAGCTTCGCTTAGCGCATTGTACCAATCGACTGTCAGTGAATCGCAGATTGCAAAGAGACTTCGAGAAGGGTGTGGTCCGACTTGTGGTCAAGTGGATCAATCCGAGGATGGATCGGGAAAGAGGGCTGGTGGAGGATGTGGTTCGGCAGGTGGGGGTGGTTGCCGATCTTGCTCGGCTTCGCGAAGTTGTGCGGTAAGCAGGGCAAGTGCTAAGTAGAGACCCGTCGCTAAGCCGTAGTCATCCGTCGCTAAGCCGTAGTCATCCGTCGCTAAGTCGTAGCCACCCGTCGCCAGACGGTGGAGGTTTTCCTCGCAACGCCCACCGCTTGGCAGCAGTGGCTACCTGCAGTCAGCCGTAGTCATTTGTAGCTAAGCCGTAGCCACGCGTCGCTAAGTCGTAGCCACCCGTCGCCAGACGGTGGAGATTTTCCTCGCAACATCCACCGCTTGGCAGCAGTGGCTACAAGAATGCACTGGCTATGAAAACGTAGCCGCTCGCGAATTGCTAATCGCGTTTCTTTTTTCGCAGAAGACGATCTCGTTCCTTTTGAAGCTTCTCTCGTTCTTTAGGTGAGAGTCGCTTGCCGGTATTGCCTTTGACTTTCATTCCACCGAGAGGATTCATAGGGTTGTTGGCCATCATGCCTTGCATTTGCTGAAGCATCTTCATTTTGTCGGCCATGGAGCCAGAAGTTGCGATCTGTAGCATGGGGCCGATCATTTCAAATTGCTTGATCAAGTCCGAGACTTGGTTCGGAGCTACACCGCAGCCCTTCGCGATTCGGCTTTTCCGCGAGCTATCGATGAGCTTTGGATTCCTGCGTTCTTCGGGGGTCATCGAATCGACGATACCAGCGAGTCGGCTCATTTCTTTTTCATTGTCAGCGTTACCCATGACTTTCGAGAGTTCGCCCATGCCTGGCATGAGGGTAAGCATCTTGGTCATCAGTCCAGGCTTTCGCAACTTCTGCATCATGTCGCGGAAATCACCAAGGGTGAAGATTCCTTTGGACATGCGTTCTTCAAGGCTCTTGCGTTCCTTTTCATCGATCATCCGGTGAGCTTCGCGAGCCACTTCGACGATGTCACCCATCGAAAGAATTCGGCTTGCCATCCCTTCGGGACGGAACGGTTCGAGGGCATCGAGGTGCTCCCCGGTTCCGATGAATTTGATGGGGACCGAAGTGATGGCTTTGACGCTAAGCAAAGCCCCGCCGCGAGCATCACCATCGAGTTTGGTCATGATGACCCCATCGAGGTTCAGTGCGTCATTAAAGGCTTTCGCGCTGTTGACCGCGTCTTGACCAGTCATCCCGTCGACGACGAGCAAGACTTGGTTGGGCTCGATTTGTTTATCGATTTGTTTGAGCTGTTCCATCAGTTCCGCATCGATAGCCAATCGTCCGGCGGTGTCGAGAATCACGACATCGGCACCGGCGGCTCGGGCCGCGGCTTGTCCCTCGCGGCAGACAACAACGGGATCGGCTTCCCCAGGCTTGCTGAACACACCGACATTAAGTTGTCGTCCGAGGACGTGTAATTGTTCGATTGCGGCGGGTCGTTGAAGGTCGGCTGCGACGAGAAACGGTTTGAGTTTCTGCTCTTTGATTAGCATGGCTAATTTTCCGCAGGTGGTGGTTTTACCGGCACCTTGCAGACCGCACATCATGATGGTCGACACTTGCCCCCTCTTAAGAGGGAGGCTGTTGTCGACAGGTCCGAGGAGGTTGACGAGTTCCTCGAAGACGATTTTGATGAATTCTTCGTGAGGTCGGAGGCTTAGCAGAACGCGACGGCCGTCGGCTGCGACTGCAACATCTTTAACGAATTTGCGGACGACATCTATGTTGACGTCGGCTTCGATGAGGGATCGCTCGACCATCGCTATCCCATCCCGCATATTCGCTTCCGTCAGCTTACCTTTACCCTGGAGAGACTTAAAGGCGGACAACAGGCCATCTTGTAGGGACTGGAACATCGAAATTCCGTACTTTAATGAAAGAAAAAGGATCGCTTTGACCGGGTAATCACCCGAATTAGGAATGATACGGAATCTAGCGTTAGGGCTTCCGATCGAGAAGTGATTTTCGCTAAATTCCGGGGGGGATTCACCCGCTGGGGGGTTCATGTGGAACTTTCGAAGCGGTTGAGTGCTCCAAAGGATCGCCTGCAATTGTAGCATCCGGTCTGGATTTGGCCTCCAAAAATCGAGTAAGTCCAACGACTGTCTTGATTTAGGGGGTTAAGCCTTCCGATGGTTCCCATTGGGAATGATTGCAAAGCTAGGTCCCTGAATTAGACTCAGCATCGGTCCATTTTGCCGAATTTTTGTTTTTTCCTTAAGAATAGGCTCTGTAAGAGGTTTCTCGATGACCACCTTTGGTTTTGGGAGTGGGTCTTCCTCCAGCAACCGCAACCGATCCGACCGTAACATGCTTCGCAGAAAGCAAGTTTTGCGACGTTCGGTCTTGGAATCGCTCGAAACACGTCAATTGATGACGACAGGGCCACAATTAATTGGGGTGCAACCGAACGAGGGCTCGCTCATTGCCCTCGGAGCGAGTTCCACGCCAACGGTGCTTCAGACAAGCCCGCGAGAGTTGGTCCTTCGTTTCGATGATGGTGCGGAACTTGATCCGACAACCCTCAGTGGAATTCAGATCAAGCGTGCGGGTTCCGACGGAGTGTTAAGCTCCGCTTATCTAACAACTGACTTGGGAACCAATGGCCAAGCGGTCGTGGATTTCAGCGCATCGCTTCCTGGTCAGCAGGGGAACGGAACGGAGGTCTTCTTTACGAAGTCTTCTCGTACGGTGGGTCCTGCGGGCAAACCGGCTAGTTATCCGATTTTGAGTGTGCAGGGACAGCGCATCAACATCGATGTGAACATTGCTCCTGGTTTCAAGACCACTGCGAACGACTTGGTCAACGCGATGAATCAAGACCCAGCGGTCTCATCGTTGATCGTCACGACGTTCTTGCGCGGATTTGGTAATACGGTTATTGCGGATTCGGTAGTAGCGAATCAAGCATTCCCATTGTTGGGTGCTGACTCAGCAAGGGCTTCAACGAATTTCAACTCGGGGTTGACGACTCTTCAAGCAGAGTTTGTCTCGACGGGTTCCGCCGCGAGTGCAGCGGGAGTGCGTATCGAGTTCACTTCACGTGAATTCGTATCTCCAGCTCCTCCGAACGTGATTGTCAGCGGCACGACGATCCGCATTGAGCTCAACAGTAACCCACGAGCGCTGACGACAGTTGGCGAAGTCATCGATGCGGTTAACGCTTCGAAGGAAGCTCAAGCGTTGGTTGTGGCTCGATTGGTCAGCGGTGATCGATTGACTCGCATTGGTAGCAATCCAATCAACTATTCGCCGATGACTCTTGTTGGTGGTGATGATCAATTGATCACCCCGGCATACATCGCTCTTGGTGAGACGAAGCGAGAAGTGATTATTCGCTTCGCTGAGACTCTTCCTGACGATCTGTATTTGATCGATATCTTCGGCACGGGCCCATTTGCGCTTCGCAATATCGACGGCTTCGCATTCAACGGTGGCATCTCGCGGAGCGTCCGATTCGATTTGGATCTCGGTCCGACCGTTCAAGCGGTCGTACCGCAGCCAATTGTTACGACGGGTGCGACTCGTCAGCAATTGCGCAACGTGATCTATGTATACTTCAATGGTGATAAGCTCAATTCGGCAGAAGCGATCAAGCCGATTTATTACCAATTGGTTCACACGCGTAACACGCTCAATGGTGGCGATGATATCTCGTTGCTACCTATTGGGGTTAATTACGATGCAACGTTGAACCGAGCCGCATTGACCTTTGATCGCAATCTCGATGCGTTGGTCGATCCAGCAAATCCGAATGCAGGTCCTTTGCCGTTGGCTGCATTGCGTTTGCGAGTCGGAAACGACAACTCTGCGAGCAACACGAACGTCACGACAATGACTCCGTCGGCGGATCCAGGAAGCCAGTTTGGCGGCGCTATGGATCTTGGTGGCGGCTGGATGGCTGGTGTGGGTGCGAAAGCCGCGATCATCAGCTCAGAAATCAAAAATACGGTTGCTTATACGCTAGATTTCCCCGGTTCGAATGATGAGCAAGGCAATCGGGACAATCGATATCAGCATCACGTAACTCGAACGGATTCCGATGGGATCGAAGTTATCTACTACAACTTCGCTTCGCAACTCGGCACCGAAAACTCGAGCGTTCAGCTCAATGTGATCACTGAAATTCAGAAGACGATGGCTCGCCAAGTCGTCACCCTCTACGAGAAGTATCTCGGGGTGCGATTCGTCGAAAGCGATAATCAAGGCTTCACCATCGCTGTTGGTGACATGCAGGTTATTAATCCTGCGACGGCTCTGACTCCGGTAGCTTCGAACCGACCTGGCGACAACATTACGTATGCTGCCGGTCCATTGTTGGCGAACGGAAGTCAGTCTGCAGTGGTGATCGACAGCCAAGAGTTCAATACCGCCGACGACAATATTTTTGGTTCGGAGCTGTTCCGATCGTTCATGCGCGGCATCGGCGTGTTGATCGGTCTAGGCAATGCAGATGAGTTGCCTCAATCGACCGTTCAAAATAACACCCCAATCACCGATCCGAACGTCGAAAACGTATTCCCGGGCGAAGCGGACATTATTCACGGTCAGTACATTTTCCGACCCGAAGGTAAGGATATCGATCTTTATAAGTTCGTCGTTCCTGCAAGTGGCGGATCGCTGTCGTTGCAAGTCATGGCGGAACGACAAAACAATTCGAGCCTGCTCGATGCAAGCTTAAAGCTGTACCGCAATGAAGGTAGCTCGTCGGAACCTGTTTGGGTTCAAATTGCAGCCAACGAAGACTATTTCAGCGATGATCCACGCATTAGCTTGGACTTCGTAAAACCTGGCGAGTACGTCGTCGGGGTCAGTGCCAAGGGGAACACGAACTACGATCCAACCATCGATGATTCGGGGTTAGGTGGACGTTCGGAAGGCAAGTACGACTTGCGTCTGGACTTCGCTCCTCCTGCAGCATCGACTTTGACAGATGCAGACGGCAGTCCAACATCACTCGATGGTGATGGGGATGGAGTTCCGGGTGGTGTGTTCAATTATTGGTTTGTGCCGACTCGACCAGATCGAACCGCGACTGCTTCGAGCGATACAAGCGCTTATACGATTTGGGTTGATAAGGCGGCTGTTGCTAATGGGAACGGAACGTTGGCACTTCCATACAACACGATCGCCCGAGCGATCACCGAAGCGACTTCGGTGGCAGCAGCAGATCCGACCGGGCAACGCGCGGTGACGATCCGAATTCTGGGTAACAGCCAAAGTCGAGCTTACGAAATCGGTTTCAATCGGCTCGGCCAAGCGCTTGCCGATGGAACTTCATTTGATGTTCCTCGCAACGTGAACGTCATGATCGATGCGGGTGCAATTATCAAGATGGGCCGTTCGCGTGTGAGCGTTGGTTCATCGACCGTTTCGGTGAACCGAAGCGGGGGAACATTGCAGTTGCTCGGAACTCCAGATAGCAAAGTGATCGTAACTTCGATCCACGATACGACTGGAATCGGTGTAAACCCTGATCGAACTCCACCCGCTGCGGCAGCCGGAGATTGGGGTGGAATCGATTTCCGCAATCGCATCGACGGATCCGACGAGACGCGAACAGATAAAGAGCGGGCAGGTTTGTTCCTCAACGCTCTGTACCATGCAGATGTTCGATTCGGTGGTGGACAAGTCATCGTCGATGGCGTGTCACAAGTCATCACCCCGATCAATATCATCGACTCACGACCAACGATCGCGAATAGCTTGGTCACTCGCAGTGCTGATGCTGCGATGAGCGCAACGCCTAACAGTTTCCGCGAAGATGATTTCCGGGATCCAAAGAGTCAGGCAGCTGGATTGTTCATTCCGGACTACGACCGCGTTGGTCCAAACATCTATGGCAATCGCGTTGTAAACAACACGGTTAACGGGTTGTTTGTCAAGACTCGCACCGGTGCTGCTCAAACCTTAGAGACGATTACGACTTCGGCCCGCTTCGACGATATCGATATCCCTTACGTTCTCGGCGAAAACTTGATCGTCAGCGGAACGGCGGGTGGTGGAATTCTCGATGTGGCTTCTCCTCCGACAACCGTTGTTACGGTTCGTGGCGGAACTAGCGGGTCGCTGACGGCCGGTACGTACAATTACCGATTGGTTTATGTCGATGCAGCAGGCAACGAAAGTTTGGCATCGATCCCGACCTCGTCGGCGACGGTATCCAACGGCGGTTCGATCAGCCTTGGGAATCTGCCTCCAATCAACAATACGTTACCGTACGTCGGCCGTCGGATTTATCGAAGTGACGCAAACGGCGGTGGAACGTACCGATTCGTAGCTCAGATCAATGCGATCGCTACGAGCTTTGTAGATAATGGCACCGTTAGTGGTAACGCGTTAGTAGAGCTGTCGGCCAAAATTCGGCCTCGGCTCGATGGTAGCTTGGTCGTGGATCCAGGTGCGATTATCAAGAATCGTGGATCGCGTATCGAAGTCAGAGACAGTGCGAACATGATTGCCGAAGGTACCGTAGGATTGCCGGTCATTATGACCAGTATCAACGATACACGCTACGGCTTCGGTGGCACGTTCGATACGGCGGGCAACAAGGGTGCCACAGCAGCAGCCCCTGGTGATTGGGGTGGCATATTCATCGGCCACAGTGCTGAAGCATCTATGGATTTTAATCGCCTATCCTACGCTGGTGGTACCACGCGTATTGAAGGTGGTTTCGCTTCGTTCAATGCGATCGAAGTCCATCAAGCGGATTTCCGTTTGGCAAACTCGCTTTTGGAACTCAATGAATCCGGTACGGAATCAAACAGTGCTGACCCTGAACGTTTAGGTCGAGGCACGAATGACGCATCGGCCCTCTTTGTTCGCGGTTCGCAACCGGTGATTGTCAACAACAGAATCGTTGATACCAACGGTGCGGCGATCAGCATTGATGTCAATTCGCTCAATGTGAACAAGCTTGATGACTACGGACGTCAGACGGGTGAACTGGCGACTTCCGGTGAGTACCTTTCGAATCAAGGTGCGTTGGTGCGTGGCAACCGCCTCTCACGCAACGCCATCAACGGGTTGCTGGTTCGTGGTCAAGAGCTAACAACCCAGAGCGTATTCGATGACACGGACATCGTTCACGTCGTCCAAAACACAATCACCTCGGATAACTTCCACACCTATGGTGGATTGCAACTCAAGAGCGATCCAAACCAAAGCTTGGTGGTGAAGTTTGGTGGTGGTACGAGCATCGCTGGATTGAATGCAACGGGAACTCCTTTGGATCATTCCAATCGAGTCGGCGGCAGCATTCAGATTCTTGGTCAACCCGGATTCCCTGTGATCTTGACCGCTATCGGAGACGATACCGTCGGCGCAGGGTTTGGGGTTGATGGTCGTCCGAATTTCGACACCGATAACAACGGCGAAAACACCACTAGTGGCGAAATCATTCTTCCAACGGGGCCAGAAGTCGATCGCGGACTATTGATTGACAACGATGTGGATATCAACCGCCCAGGCTTCTTCTCGTTCGAACCGAACGCGGGTGGCGAAGGCGATTTCTTCAACCTTGGTGGCATCACCGCTCAAGGTTCGACACAGTTGTTCGTCAATGAGAACGTTATCTTCGCGTTCAATAACTACATCGACGTGGGTGGAGACGGTGGTGCGATTCAGTTGAGCGCCACGACGATCACGCAACCACCAACCTTGGTTGCTCCAGACGTTGTCATCAGCCGAGGAAGCTTCACTGGCAATAACAGCGCAGAAGTTCGCTGGACCGTTGAAACCAAGTTCAAGAACGGTGTTGCGAAGTTGTTCAACACCCTCACCCTCGAGAGCGATTCTCCTTTGGGGAATATTCAGTTCATCAACTACCTTGATGAAGACATTCAAGCTCCAAGCGATGACTTCTTGTATTTGACCGGTACGCCAGGCAACCCTGATTTCCGAGCTTACACGATCGATAATCGCGAACGAATTGGATTCTCCCACGGTGGTTTCTATAACCCTGGCGTTGACTTGGTCAACGCAACCTATTTGGGTTTTGCCGCAGATGAATATTCCGATCTGCAATTGGCGATCGAAGGACCTGGTACAACGTACAACATCGCTGGTAACATCAACCAAGCGAACTTGCCAGCGATCAACGACCCTGTTCTTGGTCTCGTTTACGGGCTTGCGGACGTCACCACGGCGTTGGCATGGCAAACAAGTGCCACAGCCAACACCGCACGCATGACGAGCTTCTTGGAGTTGGTTCCGACCTCGATTCAAGTTGCTGCTTCGCCCGGATCGTGGGCAGGTGTGTCCTTGCAAACGTATTCGAACGATCGCAACGTGGGGGCTTCGCCCGAACGTGAATCGTCTTTGGCGAGTGCTCCCGGAGCGAATGACATTGCGAGCAAGGCGCAGTACCTTGGGCAACTTGCTGGATCCTTCAACAGCGGCGACGAAAACACGCGGCTTGGTTTTGAGATCCAAGGTGTGATCAACAAGCCATCGGACGTTGATGTGTACAGTTTCACCGCTTTCGGTGGAACGGAAGTCTGGCTTGACATCGACCGCACCGACATGTCGCTCGATACGGTGGTGGAATTGATTTCCGCCGACGGAGAGATCCTGGCCTTGTCGGATGATTCTTATTTGGAAGAAGTCGATAGCGCGAACAATCCGTTGTATTCGACGTTGAGCGGGAACAGTGTGCATGGATTGCGCAAGAGTTCGCCGAACAGTTATCCGCAATCATCGCGAGGAGAGCCTCGCGACGACTACAGCACGAATCCAAAGGATGCAGGGATGCGCGTTGTGTTGCCTGGCCAAGCCGGTCAAGCATCGCTGTACCACGTTCGAGTACGCAGCAGCAACCAAGTTTCGCAGCAGACTGCGACATCGCCTGCGTTGACCAATCCTGCGTCGGTCGGACAAGGCCTCTCGCGTGGATCGTATCAACTCCAAGTTCGTTTGAGCGAAGATCAAGAGTTTCCTGGCACAAGCGTTAACTTTGCGGATATCCGGTTTGCCGCTACCGGTTTGGATTTGCGAGGAGTACCTCGACATTCTCCACTTGTCGGTGAGACAGCAGAGATCAACAGCGGGAACAATGATACGTTCGTAACCGCGCAAGAGCTTGGCAACATCCTGACGACCGATCGTCGAACGATTTCGATCGCAGGCAATATTGCCTCTGCGACTGATGTCGATTGGTTTACTTTCACCATCGACTACACGCAGTTGATTACGCCGCTTGCTGAATACCTCTCAACGATCTTCGACCTTGATTATGCCGACGGCATTGGTCGAGGGGATTTGTCGATGTACTTGTTTGCACCGACGGCAGATGGTTCGAGTGCATCGTTGGTACGGGTCGGGCAGAACAGCAATATTCTCGATGACCGTCATGCAGCGGTCTCGCAAGCGACCAATGCGGATTTGAGCCGAGGATCGACTGGTACTTTGGATCCGTACATCGGACCAGTGGAGCTTCCAGCGGGCCGCTATTACTTGGCAGTTACCAACCGAACTCAGGTTCCAACGGTTCTGGCTAATCGTTTGAATACAGCGATTGGTGCATCGAATTTGAGAATCGGCCCTGTCTCTAGCGGTCGGTTCATCGTGGAAGATCGAGTAGGAGATCCGTTGGTCTCGACGGTTCCACCGATCACGACTACGTTCCTCGATGTACAGTCGAGAATTGAATACACCCTGGGCGATGTTCCGTTCTACATGAGCAGGTCGTCGGCGGCGGGGACTCAGTTCTATATTGCGAACCCGTTCACGGGTGAAGTTCCCAATGACGTTGGGATTCTAGGAAGAATCACCGGTGACTCGTTCATTCGTCCAAACGGCGACTTGCGAGCTTTTGAAACCCCAAGCAATGATCGTTTCAATTACTTGTTGGTCGATCCGGGAACAGCTGCTGCGAGTGTTCAAGGCGCTTTTGACTTTACGGTACGTGGTTTGGTCGCTGGGGAGTTGGCGAACACCGGAGCCATTCTAGATACCGATGCTTCGACAACGATGCCTTTGAATGGCTCGGAAGCTGGGTTTGTGGTCTTGAACCGCAGCTCGTCTGCGTTCTTCTCGGCTGACAACATTGGGGTTCGGTACTTCAATAACATCCTCTATCGCTTCAATCCGAATACCGGTGCGGGTGTAAGTTTCCCTGCATCGGACAACGAGTTCAACATCGCGGTAGCCAATGCACCAGACATTATTCTTGGTGCTGGTACGGACATCACGGAACGTGGATTCATTCAAACGGCTCCTGCAGCCGGAGCGACTTCGACCTCCTTTGCGGTAACAGAAGCGACGGAGAGCTTGGCCAATAACGTTACCCCTCTAATCAACGATGGAGATACGGTTACGTTGCGGTTGCAAACGAACACCAACGTTACCATCGAGTTCAACTCGGGTCCTGAGTTGATTTTGAACCTTGATCCTGTGAACGCTCCTAACAGAGTGTTGCGCAACGGTGACCAGTTCGTGATCGACGGTCTTACCTATGAGATCACCACCGGGACGACACCTGTAACTACTCCAGGCGCTCGCACGGTTTATTACCGAACAAGCATGAGCAATGCGGAGTTCGCACAAGCATTGTCGGATGCGGTTCCGATTTCGATCGAAGTCGGATTCGAAGGCAATCGATTGAACTTCTCCGGTGCTTTGGTAGGTAACTTCACGACGTTGCTCGCTCGGGGAGTTGCAACGGATACACTGGCAACTGGCAATGTTGGCAGTGGTCGCGTCGGAGTGAATTTCCTGGCCAGCGATACCGCTGAGACGATCGCAGCACGGGTTGTCCAGGCGATCAATGCTTCTGGGTTCCCAGGGCTCTCGGCTGTGGCGGGAGGCATTAATGGCAACGAAGTCAACATCATCGGTGGAACGGTCCAGTCGACGACTGGCAGTTCGCGCCGCATTGGTATTGCACCTGGTGGCTTTGTTCAAGGTATCGCGGGTATCGGCAACGCCCTTTACGCGGTAACTGAGAACGGTGGCTTGTACCGGGTCTCCTCGTCGGAACTTGAAAACAATCGCCCCGGAGCGATCGGTTCTTACGTAGCATCGTCTTATGAATTGACTGGTATCAATTTCACGGGATTGACTGCTGCTCCAAAGAACCTTGATAACGGGCGCTATGCAGATTTGCTCTTCGGTTCGACATCAAGCGGCCGAATCTACGCATTCGATACCAATGGTGTGCTACAACCTGTATTTGCCAACGGAGCATCGTTTATCGATACGGGGGTCGGTGGGCTTAACGGCGTTACATTCTCCAACCTCGACTTCAACCTGTGGCATACTTCATCTCGTCGCGGGTCGAACATCGGTCATGGAATCGGTGCAGACATCGAAGGAAACACAGCGACCCAAGGTGGAACCAGCTGGTACTTCGGTTACGAGAATCTAGCCCACGATAACACCAACTTCACCAACGTTACCGATCCGCTGGCTGCACCGCGAGCAACGGGAACGCCGTTGGATAACACCTATAACTTCCCTGGTGGAGCAACCGGTGTTTTGGAAAGCAAAGTCTTCTCGCTGGAGAACTTGAATGCTGCCGATCTGCCAACGTTGTACTTCAGTTATTTCTTGGCCACTGAAGATGCGAGCTCCGGCTTTATCAATAACGCGTTCGATCCGATGCGTGACTCGTTCCGTGTATACGGAGCGGGCGATGATAATTCTTGGGTGCAACTTGCAACCAATAATTCGACTGAGACATCGATTGAAGCACTCGTGGATAACGTGCCAAGCCCAGTGGGTTCGAACTCCACTCCAGGTCAAGCTATTGCTCCTCCGGGAACTTCGTGGCGTCAAGCACGCGTGTCTCTTGCACAGTTCGCGGGTAACAAGAACGTGCAACTGCGATTTGAGTTTGCTACAGGCGGCGGTCTAGGTTTCAACAGTTTCGGAAGTCGCGGCGCAGAATTGCGAACCATTGCGGGTAGCGAATTGCGAGACGGTCAGACCTTCACCGTCGGCGGCAAGACTTTTGAAATCGAGATGGGACCGACAATGATCTTCCCGACCGGTATCGCTATCAGTAATGGCGAAACCATTTCGGTACGGGGGTCGACGTTCGTATTCTGGAATGGAACGGGAACCGCTCCTGCCGGTAATGTGATCACATACAGCACCGGTGATTCACCAGCGATGATCGCATCACGTGTTCTCGCGGCCCTCGAGAGCGCAACTTACACACCGAAAGATGTGACCCCAGATCTCTCGGAACCAAGCACTCGAAACGAAGTGTTCCGCACCGCGATTCGCCCCCAAGTCCGGCCTGGTGAATTGACGCGAGTAAGTGCCGTTGGTGCAATCGGTGATATTGTGCTGCAACCGGGAGAAGTTGCTGATGCAGTTCGTGCCGATGTGGACATGATTCAATTCCGTCTCGATGCGGGAACGCAATTTGATGTCGAAGTTTCCGCAAGTGCTGTTGCTTCGGGACTAAACCCAAGGATTCGTTTGTTCGATTCGCTTGGTAATGAATTGGCTCGTGCATCGACCGCCACTTTGCTCGATGTAAACCTTAGCTACACCATCAGCAACTCGGGAACCTACTACCTAGGCATTTCGAACTCGAGCATCAATGAGTACAACCCACTGATTGCTGCTGGACGCACTTCTTCAGGTACCACCGGTTTGTATCAGCTCACCGTTGATATCACTCCACGGTTGAACCTCAGCACGATCGGCAATCGCCTGCAACTCGATGGCGTAAGCGATGCGTCGGTTACAACGGGTTCAAACATCCGTGTCGATGGAGCTTATGGTCTGGCAAGCACATCGAATGTGACCGTGAACGTCTTGCAGACGATGACAGCGACCGAAGTGGCAACCGAGATCTCGAAGGTCTTTGAAGCTAATCTTTCTGGCGGCATCGATACTTACAAGACGTTCCCGAGCAAGCTCGGAGCGGTTGATTTGACTGGTGTGACCGCAACGGATGAAGGACCATTCACCATTGTGGGACTACGCGAAGGAGATGATGTATCAGAGTTTAACCAGCCTGGTTTCCATGATGCTTATCGCTCGCGAAACAATAACTTCGAAGGTCTGTACCTCGATGACTTTGTGATTGGTCTCGCTGAACGTGGCGAAGCCGTTACCAATGCTCCTGCCGATACTTCCTTTACCACAGTAGCTGGTTCCGGAAGCTCGATTTTGATCGGTCCTTACCAAGTCGAAATTCGTGGTGGTAGTGAGTACGGCCAACCGTTGAATGTTGGAACAGCTCCTCCAAGCAACGGTGGAAACAATACCAGCAACGTCAGCACCAATAGCGGCATTCTGCTCAACCAAGCCTTTGATCCAAATCAAGCATTGAGCGACGCGGTCGAGATTCGTTTCAATCCGGCGAACCAAATCGCAGATGGAGAAACGATTACCGTTGATGATGGGGTGAACTCGATCACATTTGAGTTCGATGATATTTCGATCCCAGCCGGACAGCCGGGCAGTGGAATCACGGCCGGTAATTACCCGATTCCATTTGATCCTGTTGCTGGTGAATCTGCTTTTGTGATTGCAGCACGAGTTCGCGATGCGATCAATTCGGCGGGTGTTCAAAGCACACTCAAGACGAGTGCACTCGGAGTCGATGGTAGCTTGTCTGGTACAAACACACGAGATTTGTTCCTGCTCGGATCCTCTGTAACGGTATCGATCGGTTCGACCGCAGGCTACGTAGCGACTCGAAGCCCACGTGTTCGATTCAATGGCTCGTCGAGCATCTCCGATGGTCAATCGTTCACGATTAGCGATGGATTCAATACCCTTCGGCTAGAGTTCAACGACACGACCATTGTTGCACCGAACCCAGGGTTTGGTGTGCAGTTGGGTAGTGTAGAGATTCCTTATGATTCGACAGTTGCGTTGTCCAGCGTTGATGTAGCCGCTTTGGTTATCAGCGTGATCAACTCGACTGCGGTTCAATCGGTTCTACGCGTTGCAGCTTTCCCTGTAAGCGGACTCGGTGGTCAACCATCGGATGCGATTCTGATTTCGGGAGCTACCGGAGTATCGGTCCCTGCAAGCATCGGTAGCGTCTTGATCAAGGTTCTCGAAGGAGATCGCAACACGCCACGCGAGCAAGGCCAAGTGATCATCGAGAATTCGAGAATTTCTTACTCGAGCGGATTTGGTATTTCGATCACAGCCGATGTTCGCGATCCTGTATCAGGTGCTCCAAATCCTGGTGCAGTTCGTAACACTTTGACGATCAACAACCAGCGTTTGATCCCAGGTGCGGTGGTTTACAACAACGAGTTGATCGGGAATGCTGCTGGGGGTATCAACCTTGCTGGTGACACACTCAATGGTCCAACCGATGTTCCCGCTGCTGTTCCGTTCGCACGAATTGTGAACAACACGATTCTTGGTGGTTCGGTATCCCGCGTTGAGTCGCAACCTGCGATTTCAATCCTCGGTGACTACTACGCAGATGGTGCTCTATCCTTTGCGGACGTGGCACCAGCTAACTTGTACAACCCACGTGCTGGTGGTGGCCCAGTGCCAATCGCTGGACTCCAAGTCCCAGGTAACGCTGTCGGAGCTCCGGACTACACCGGTGTTGGTGAACCGCTTGCTGGTCAAGGTGTGGTATCGCTTGGACGCGGTGGTGTGTTGGTGGTTCAATTCACCGATAACTTCCTCACCGCTTCGGATGATGCTCGACCTGACTTGGCGATCTACGAAGTTGGTATCCCAGAACTTGTACGAGTGGAAGTCAGTTCCGATGGTTTAAATTACACCTCGGTAGGTACTGCTTCGTTCAATAATCGCTATATCGATTTGGATCAGTACGGATTCAACTCCTTGAGCCAATTGCAATATGTTCGTTTGACCGATGAGCCAGGCGAAGGCCCTGCTAGTGGAGATTCCGTAGGTGCGGATATCGACGCAGTGGGTGCCCTCTCCAGCCGTCCTGGTCTTCGTTATGGTGCTTCCGGAACCGGCATCCGTGTCGGGGCGAATGCAAGCCCAACGTTGCTCAACAACATCGTTTCAAATAACGCGACCGGAATCTCGATTGCTCCAACGAGCACGTCGACAGTGATCGGGGGAACTCTGTATCAACGCAACGGTGTCAATGCAACAGGTGCGACGGTTGGGCAATTCCCAATCCAAGTCGGTGCGACTGTTCCACTCTTCACCGATGTGGTTAGTGGAAACCTTTATCCTGTTCCTGGTTCACTCGCCATCGATTCGTCGATCGATTCGTTGGTGGATCGCGCTGCCTTGCTGGCGGTTAAACAACCGCTTGGATTGGCACCATCCCCGATCATCGCTCCAGCGACCGATATTACCGGTGCTCTGCGAACAGATGATCCGAACGTTGTTGCACCTCCTGGTCTTGGTGAGTCGGTCTTTAAAGACCGCGGTGCTGCTGACCGTTCCGACTTCGTCGGTCCATCTGTCTTGGCGATCAGCCCTCGTGACAACGATACTTTGGGCGCCGATTCGAACCCAACCCCAGGTGTTGTCGAGTTGGTAAGCGAATCGCTCGAGTACTTCGATCTTCAAGTCCTTGATACTTCAGCATTGGATTTCAATGCTGAAGGAACCGGGGTCGATAGTTCAACCGTTTCGAGAAACTCGCTGATCGTAACGAAGAATGGTCGGACGTTGATCGAAGGCCGCGATTATCGATTCGGATTCGATTCGACAAGCAACATCATTCGATTGACCCCACTCTCGGGACTTTGGGAAAGCGGTGCTGCTTACCAAATCCGGTTCATCAACACCAACGAGAACTTGATCCAAGCTATCGAGCCTCGATCGTTGATCGACGGAACGACCTACACGATCATCGATGCACAAATGACTTCGCACTACTTCGAAGTCGAAACCGGAATTTTGCTCCGAGTACCATCGAGTGCAGATAACTTCTCGAACACCGTAATCGACGGAACCATCTTCCGAATCGATGATGGGTTCAACCGAGTGACATTTGAATTCGATAGCAATGATGCGACAGGAACCGGAAACATTCCGATCAAGTTCCTCAGTTCGGATCCACCATCTATCCTTGCTCAGAATGTCGCTGCAGCAGTTAGCGCAGTGAATCTGCAATTGACCATCAAGTCGATTGGAAATGGACAACTGCAAATCCTTGGAAGTAACCTGATTCAATTCCTACCGGAAACAAGTCAGATGACTGCCTCCGGTAAGACGGGTGTGACTCCAATCTACGGTTTGCAAATCCCAACGAATAACGGGTTGCCAGTAGGGTTGTTTGACGGTCAAACGTTCTCCATCCAACGTGGGGATCGCACACTGGTCTTCGAACTCGATAGCAACGGTACGGTTCGTCCGAACAGTATTCCTGTCCCATTGAATACCGGGTCGGTAGACGCGCAATCCGCGTTGATCGTGGCTGCGATCAATGCTTCCGGATTGGGGCTCAACAGCACCTTCACCGCAGGTGGTATGATCGCTGTTGGATCACAAACCGACTTGCGAATCGTCACTAGCGGAGGTTTGGTCGTTGTTGGTGCACCTGGTCGAACCATTACGACTCCGATCGTATTCGATCTTGAGCAAGTCAAAGCACCATCCCAAGTTGCGACGATCATCGGACAAGTTCTCACGGCTGCGAATATGCCGGGAGTAACCAATACGGTCTTGGGCGACCAGGTCTTTATCGAAGGTTCTCTCGGAATTGGTGGACTTGGAACACAAGTGGTTTCAGGTATTCGCGACAAAGCAGGTAATCCGATGCGAGCTACCGAGCTCAACGGGGATACCTTGGTCACCATTTTCCTAGGTGAAGGGTTCGACTACGGTGATGCACCGGATCCGAACTACGCAAGCCGAAGGGATAACAACGGTCCTCGCCACAAGGTTGCCGAAGGCTTCTCGTTTGGCTCGACCAATACGGCCGATCCTGATGCACGTGTCCCAGATGAAGACATTGACGATGGATTGGTGTTCCAATCGATTGTCAGCGGGTTTACCGGTTCGTTCCAATTCAGCGTCCAGGGAGTTACCTTGGCTCGCCCAGCCTACGTCGGCGCTTGGATCGACTTTAACGGTAACGGTGCTTTCGATTCGAGCGAGAAGATCAACATCCCTGGTCGAATCGTCAACGGATTGAATACCGCAGTGGTCTTCGGTGTGCCTGCTGATGCAGTGACCGATCGTCCTGTAGCAGCCCGGTTCCGTCTAAGTAGTGATCAAGCAGCGATTGGTTCGCCTTTGGGTGAGGCAATCGATGGTGAAGTCGAAGATTGGATGGTGACGATTGGCAAGAATCCGTACACGAATCCGAACAACAAGTACGATGTGACAGGTGATGGATTCGTCTCGCCGATCGACGTCTTGCAAATCGTCAACTACATCAATGCGGGCTTCCCAAGCCGTCCGACGTTGCCACCGGCTGCGGTTCCACCGTATCTGGACGTCAACGGCGATGGGTTCATCAATGCCCTCGACGTGCTGGCCGTGATCGACTTCATCAATTCCAACATCAATGGCGGAACGGGTAGTGGAGAAGGCGAAGGCTCAAGTGTCGGTGATTCGTGGATTTCGGCACGGTCTGTACCTCAGTCCGCACCGTCGGCTACACCTTCCGGAAATGGTTCTACCAATTCGTCGGCGGGTTCATCGATGCACTTCGATCGGCCAGGCGTTCGGATTGCAGTTGGCTCGAATAGCAGTACGGACCGAACGTTTGCAAACATGTTCGGTGAGGATTCCGAGCTTGCCTTCGACGTGATCGATTTGACATCCGATGAACTCGGCAGCGATAAGCAGACTGATTCTTCGGAAGCCAGTGCGGATCGCGAGTTGGTAAGCATCCTTGGTGAAGTTCTCGACGATCTGTTGTAGTATGCCATCGGTCTTAGCCTTATTCGCCCATCCAGACGATATTGAATTCGTAGCAGCAGGAACCCTTGCGTTGCTCAAACGCAAGGGTTGGGAGATTCACATGATGAATCTCGCCAACGGTTGTTGCGGTTCAACCACAACGTCGAGAGAGGAGACAGCCCGCATTCGGCTTGAAGAGAGCCGAGGGGCGGCTGGGCATTTGCAAGCGACCCATTACGACCCGATCTTTAATGATCTGGAAGTGGATTATTCTCAGTTGGCCCTGATCCACTTGGTTGGGATTCTTCGGCGTGCAAAACCGACAATTGTGCTTACTCATGCACCGTTGGATTACATGGAAGATCACATGCAGACATGCCGCTTGGCGGTGTCAGCAGCATTTGCAAAGGGGGTGCCGAACTACCCTGATCCTAAGGACTCTCGGTATGTACCAGCGTACTATGAGGATTTAGCCATCTATCATGCGCAGCCGCACGGCAATCGCACCCCATTGGGTGAGATGGTCCGACCCGAGCTGGCCATCGGGATCGACTCGGTGATTGAAGTCAAGCAAGCGATGTTATCCGAGCATCGATCGCAGCAAGCTTGGTTGCAGGATTCCCAGGGGATGAATTCGTACGTTCAGACTATGTTGGATCTGGGGCGTGAAGTTGTAGAAATTTCCTCAGGAACCGATGTGAGCAATCGCTCAGCGGCGTACAAGTATGCAGAAGGTTGGCGTCGGCACTTGCACTTAGGGTACTCTGCTCAAGCAATCGATCCATTGCGAGATGCCCTTGAGGAATACGCAGTAGCCTGATGCATCAACGATGCAGTAACCTGAAGTGTCAACGAGGCAGCCGTGGGACAGTAATCCGAAGCGTGAGACTATGCAGCGCGGCGTACGGTCTGAGATGTGGTAGGACTTGAGTACGGTACTTGTAGAGTCGCACTAGATAGATTGCTGCGAGCTACAGAAATCCGCTCTGCGATCGGACGGACCCAAGTTCGATCTCGAATACCTAGAACCCAGCCGAGTCGCTCGGCTGCAATTTTAGGATTGAGCAAACCTGTAGCGAGCTGCCCGAGACGTTTGCCCAAAGGCTCAAGGGATATCGACGATTCGGGAGCTTCGCTGTACCCGCAAGCGAGCATGGCGATGGCTTTGCCAGCTTCGTATGCCGAAAGTGTCGCGGCGGATGGTTCGTTGTGTACCAACTGTACGTCTGCAACAACTCCGATGTTGAGCTTGAGCGCAGTCGCTAGTAAACACAGTTCCAAATCGATAAGGTCGCTCGGTATTTGTTCATTCCAACCATTCATATGAACGAGCGTAGATCGGCGAATCATCGTGCCGGCTAACATCGGCCCTGCAATCGCAACCGGATCGCTTGTAAAACGCCGATGAGGAAGGGCTTGGGCGTCAAACCCGTAAGTTGGCTCGGACTGATTTGCGGATCGAATACCGAGTGAGACGACATCTACATCGGAATCTTCAAAAGCTTCTAATGCACCATCCGCCCATTCGGGCTGTAGTACCGTACCTGGCATGAGAACTTGGACAATCCGCCCTGAGGCTGCTTTTGTGGCAAGATTTAACTGCTGCGCAAGCGTTGCTTTGGCCGAAGTTTCGACGAGGGTCGCTTCGTCGCCATCAAGCCCGTACGGATCATCGTACTCGCCACGGTGAACGATCAAAAGTTCGACGTCATCCGAACGTACCTCTAAGACGGAAAGCAACGTCGCTTCCAATGCTTGAGGATCTCGGACGAATGGGACGAGGAGGGAAAGACGAGGCACGAGAGGGGCTCTCCGGCGAACGTGGCAAGGGCTGAGTTCAGGGACGAAAACCGCTCTGAACATCGACCCCACACCTCAGAGAGTCCAAGCATTCATCACTTTGCCGGATAGTATGGGTGGATAAACTTTGGCGATTACGGAAGGGGCTCTGTCTCTGGAATTGCCGAGAGCTCCCGATAGAACCATAATGAATCATAATACGGTGTCTGAAAAGGACTCGTTCCACCCGCCCTCCCACACTCCCATTCCCTAATCTCCCACCCCTTCCGGCCTCTCTTATGGTTCGATCGTACGCAGTTAGCATGACGCAAGTCGCGAAGCCTACTTTGGCTGCCACACATCGCACGGGTTGGGGGAGCCGGCTAAGTGCACTTATTGGCATGCTCGCAAGCATGCTGCTTGGAAGCATTTCAAACTCTTGTTACGCTCAAGACACCCAGCATACGCGGCTGGATTTCAACCGAGACATACGCCCGATTCTCTCTGAGAATTGTTTCTATTGTCACGGTCAAGACGGGAACAAACGGGAAGCAGACTTGAGGCTGGATGTTCGGCAAGCGGCCGAAGAAAGTGGTGCGATTAAGCCCGGTGACTCCGAGAACAGCGGGATCATCTCGCGGATCTATGCCGGGGACCCGGAGGTTGTAATGCCACCGCCGAAATCCAACCGACGACTTTCGGACGAGCAAAAAGAACTTCTCAAGCGTTGGATTGCAGAAGGTGCAGAGTATTCCAATCATTGGGCCTTCGATCCGATCCGAGATCCAGTTGTACCGGTTGCAGCAGGTACCGCCAAAGGTGATTCCACTTGGGAAATTCAGAGCATTGATGCATTCATCGCCCAAGGACATGCGAAACAGGAATTGATTCCGGCCGAACAAGCCGATCGCACGACTCTTATTAAACGTCTTTACGCGGACTTAGTTGGTGTTCCCCCTGAGCCTTCGGACGTGGAACGATTCGTATCGGATGCAGATCCGATGGCTTACGAAAAACTTGTGGATCGATTGCTCGCGGAACCTGATTACGGGGAGCGAATGTCGTTGCCATGGCTCGATGCGGCCCGTTACGCAGATAGCAACGGGTTTCAGCAAGATGGAGATTCGTGGCAATGGCTTTGGCGCGATTGGGTGGTCCGAGCCTTGAATGAGAATCTACCCTTCGATCAATTCACCATCTGGCAACTTGCAGGTGATCTTCTTCCTGATGCAACAAATGATCAGAAGATTGCAAGTGGATTTAACCGCAATCATTTGCTCAATGGAGAGGGTGGAGCGATTGCTGAAGAACAACGCTTTGTCATTCTCTTCGATCGCATTGACACCACCGCCACGACTTGGTTGGGATTAACCATGGCTTGTGCTCAATGTCACGATCATAAATACGATCCTATTACGATGCGTGATTATTACTCCCTGATGGATGCGTTCAATCGTGTACCGGAAAGTGGCGTTCCGCAGTATTTCTCAAGTCGCATTCGAGTAGCCCCTCCATTGATCGAAGTTCCCAACGAAGAGAACCTCAAACGTATAGCCGAATTCGAGGCGCGCATTGCTGGGTTGCAAAAAGAAGCACAGCCATTAATCGACGTGGCATTTCATGGGTGGCGATTAGCGATTGCGGACACGACTGGGGGGCTGCCTGATGCGATCCAAGCCATCCTCAAACGCCCCGAAGGAGAGAGAAGTGAAGAGCAAAAGAAAGAGCTTGAAGTTCTGCTGCGAAAGCACTTTGATGAAAAAGTGCTCGGTGGCTTGGCCAATAAGATTGCTCCCCTCGGAGCACAGCAAGGCGTTCGCAATGAGCTCAACAACTATCGAGCCGACCAGATCCCCCGTCCGATGATCATGAGTGATGCTCAACCTCGCGATACTCACATGCTTGAACGAGGTGAGTACTTGAAGAAGGGAGAAAAAGTCTCTTTCAATACTCCCGCGTTCCTACCTCCATTACCGCAAGATGCACCTCGAAATCGGCTCGGTCTAGCACAATGGCTTGTCTCGAAGGAGCATCCCCTGACCGCGCGGGTGGCGGTTAATAGGATGTGGCAGCACTTTTTCGGTATTGGCTTGATCAAGACCGCTGAGGATTTCGGTGTTCAGAGTGAGTATCCGATCCATGGGGCTTTGCTCGACCATCTTTCCAGTATGTATCGAGAGAGCGGATGGAATACCAAGTGGATGCATCGTCAGATAGTTACAAGTGCGACGTACAAACAGTCCAGCCGACTTACGATGGATTCGAAAGCCAAGGATCCGGAGAATCGTTGGTTTGCTAGGGGTAGCCGTTTCCGGATGCCATCGATGGTTTTGCGGGATTGGGCACTCTCGGCAAGTCAATTGCTCGAAAGACGCGTCGGTGGGGTTCCGGTGTATCCTTATCAGCCTGAGGGGATATGGGATTCGTTAGCGATCACTAAAGAGCGTGACTTCAGTTACCCGAAATCTTCCGGATCCAATCTTTACCGCCGAAGTTTGTACACATTTTGGCGACGAACGGTTGGACCTGCCAACATGTTCGATGCATCGAATCGACAAGCCTGTCGCGTACGAGCTTCGCAGACAAGCACCCCGTTGCATGCATTGACTACGTTGAATGATCCAACGTGGGTCGAAGCCGCCCGCACGCTTGCTCAACGCGCCATGCAAGAGACGTTGCAGGAGACCGAGCAATTGCAGTTTGTGGCCAAACGGGTCTTGTCCCGCAGTTTTAATGAAAAGGAATTGGAGCGGATGCTCATGGCGATTCAACGACAGCGACAGTTGTATGCGCAAGATACAACCAGTGCACAACGTCTGATTGCAAGTGGAGAAAGCAAACCGAATCTACAGCTCGATGCCATAGCTAGCGCTGCGCTTACCAATGTGGTATTGCTGATCATGAATCTCGATGAAGCTTTGACGCGCGAGTAAGGGGTTTTTGAAACACAGAGGCACAGAGAGTGCTGAGAATAGCGGAGGGAACAGAGAGGGGGAACAGAGAGGGAGATAAGAGGGGGGCGAGAGAGGGAGTACGGAGCGGAGAGGAGGATGTGACGCGGTGGTTTGTGATGATGAGCGATGGATACTTTTGGCTGGAACTCAGTTTTCTATCGCACCGAGTTTACGTTTGAAATCCCATTCGTAGGATTCGTTGTTTTGAATCGCCGCACTGAGATTTTGGCACAAGACTTGGTTCTCTTCAGTCGCTAATTGCAGAGCTTCTTCAATGTGCTCTCTAGCTTTGGGGGAATCATTTGCCCCATGGAGAGCTAGAGCTAAGACGAAGTGTGAATACCAATTATGGGTTGGTTCTAAGTCAAAAGCGGTTTGTGCTTCTTTGAGGCATTTGCGGCTTTCGTTCGCTGACTTTGCGATACGTGCATAATGGAGAACCGCTAACTCGCGGTGCGCTTGAATCTCGAACGGTTGATGCTCAAGAACAGACTTCCACTGAGACTCAGCAATACTGAATTGTTTTTCCCTCGCTGCAATACGTCCTTTAAGCCAACTATTGACTGGTGATTTGTTATCGGTCTTCGTTCCTCGAAGATGCATTCCCTTCGCGTCTTTATCTTTGTCGATGGAATGCATTAATAAGGCTTTGGCAAACCACGCGGTCGATTCAAGCGATGATTCGCCGTTCGTGACTTCATCGAGGATCTTCATTCCGCGATTGACCTCTCCTATGCGCTCCATGAGCAACGCTTTGACAATCATTGCGGCAAAGTCCTCAGGATCAGACTTTTTTAGGATCGTCAGACGCGCATCGATCTCGGATCGAGTGAATGTTTGTTCTGGGTCACAATGGGGCCAGTAGAGTTCCATAAACTTCGGCCACTGCTGCTGCCACTGAATCCATTCTTGTTCCAATGCAAAACCCGATTGAATACACTCGGCGCGTCGTCGTACGATCGCTTGACTTGCACTATCAAGCTGCCGTAGTTCTTCACCTTTAATGGCGGTATTCAGATCTGCCGTGGCTTTCTCACGGATCATCCGGTTCTGTAGTCGCCCAAGCTGGATCGCTGTTACCCCTTTATTGGCTCTCGGATTCGGCAGCACTCGGTCTTGAGTTCTCAATTGCTGTAACATCGTGCTCATTTGGCTCGACTGCAAGGATGCTTGCATCGCAAGAAGTTGATTGCGAATCGATTCGTTATTGATCTTCTGAAAGTCTTCGTCGGTCTGTTTGAGTGTCTCGACTAAGCGGCCGTACTCTTCATGAATACGCTTCCGCTTGGCAAGATACTCCGCATACTCGACTTGGATTTTCTCAAGTGCAAGCAGTGGCAAGTCAACTTCGCCGGTCGATTCCGTCGGGGGGGCTTGGCCGACACAGATGGAGGGACCGTCAATAAGACTTGTCAGTACCATGAGTGCCAACAAAGAATACTGAACACCTCGCAGTAGAAATCTTCGAGGTAGGTTTCGTGATTGGTTGGAGGAGTAGGGAATCGTGGGCACGGGGCGTCTCCGATCGGATGTGTCTATGTTCGATAAGCTTATTGTACTACCGGAAGGGAACTTGTTTTTCTAGGGTTCTTTTTTGGGACACTTTTGAAACACAGAGACACAGAGACACAGAGGGGCAGTCCGTGTGAGATTTGGTTATGATTTAGACGTTTGGGGAAGTTCGGCGTCAAGGGAATTCGAGAAAACCGATGTTATTCGGCTAAGATGGCGAAAAAGAAAGATTTTTCGCCAAAGCGCGCCTAGTCCAGGGGACACTTTTGGCCAAGCTTTCTTAGGCGCATTTGTAGCAAGTCCAAGAGGTCGAACGATGAATTCCAAATATCTGATTCTTTGCTTTCTATTTGCTGCCCCTGTCTTCGGTGAGGAACCACCGAATGAGCAATTGCGGAATATTTTGATTCCTGAGGCGAAGGGGCAAGCGATCGATCGTAAAGCCGCGTTGGCTTCACAATTACAACTTGCTGAATTGCCTAAGGAAATCGAGCAACCCAAAGTAAATGATCGTCAAGGGTCGCTTGATGAAAAGGGACTTGATGAACGGTTGGCTATCCGGTGGCAATCCGGGGACCTAAAGATCGGAAACGAATGGAGAAGCGTAACGGAAATTGATGAAGCGACAGCGGATGAGTCGCTGCTCGAGTATTTAAAACTTCGAGGGGATGAGAATCTCGATATCGACCGGCACCGTGAGATGGCTCGTTGGTGTGAATCCAAAGGACTTTCTCAGCGGGCACGTTCTCACTGGTTTGGGGTTTTAGATGCAGACCCTTCAGACATCGAAGCCCGAAAAGGACTTGGATTCGTTTTTGTATTCAATCGCTGGGTCAGTCCTCAAGAGATTGCTAAAGCGACAGCGACTTCGAAGAGTATCCATGAAGCATTGAAGAAATGGATGCCGCGTGTCAAGGATTGGAGCGCTGCGATCGAAGGGACCGATAATAAGAAGAGACTCAAGGCCATTGAACAACTGCGCGATTTGACGGCACCCGAAGCGATCGTTGCGT